>DATBKS010000217.1:0-62860 GCA_036555755.1 Thermoleophilaceae bacterium | reverse complement strand
GATCGCGGCGAACTCGTCGCCGCCCCAGCGGAAGCAATGGTCGTGCACGCGCACCTCGTCACGGAAGGTGGCCGCAACCTGGCGCAGGCAGTCGTCGCCTGCGAGGTGACCGTGGGCGTCGTTGATCTCCTTGAAGTCGTTGAGATCGGCCAGCAGCAGGCTCAGCGGCGCGCCCACGCGGCGGGCGCGGGCGATCTCGGCGATCAGCGCCTCGTCGAACGCGCGCCGGTTGCCGAGGCCGGTGAGCGAGTCGGCGCGGGCGAGCGCCTCGGCGGCGACGCTCCCGATGCGGTGCATGCGGGCGCTGCTGTTCGCGATCGAGGCGACGAGCGCGAGCGCCGACCAGAGGATCACGAGCGCGATGATCGATCCCGCCAGCTGCGAGTCCCACGGCTCGAAGAGCAGCGGCAAGAGTGTCACCGCGTTGACGACGCCGAGGAAGGGCAGCAGGCGCCGGGGCGGATGAAGGCCCCCGACGAACGCGGTCGACAGCATGAACAGGTCGCGGTAGGGCGCCTGGATGCCGGCCAGCCACTGAACGATCCCGATCTGGACGACGCCGACGTAGTTCCACGCGAGCAGTGTGTTCCAGTTGCGGCCGCCCGCCTTCACACGGTCGTACACGCTCGAGGCCCCGCTCATCAGCGCCACGGCGGCTGCCACGAGCCAGCCGGCGGCGCCGATCGCGACGGTGGGCGGCGCGAGCGGGATGAGCATCAGCGCCACGACCGTCCCGGCCGCGGTCAGGATGCCGTCAAGCCGGCACGCAAGCGCGATGTCCCCGCCGGCGTAGGGATCCTCCCGGCGGGCAAAGGCCTGCCGGATAACCGCAACGCCTTCCACTAACTGGGAAATCGGCGGGTTGCGGGAATCTTTAGCTCTTGTGCTTCAGCGCCTTCCGGACTTCCTTGGCGGCCACCTCGCCGGAGCGGACCGCGCCATCCATGTAGCCGCTCCAGTACGTCGCCACCTCGGTGCCCGCCCAGTGCACGCGGCGGAACGGAACCCGCAGCGCGGGCCCGTAGCGGCGCAGCGTTCCCGGCCGCGTGTAGCCGACCGGGCAGCCCTTCGTCCAAGGCTCCTTTGTCCAGTCCATCTCGAACGAGCCGAGCAGCGTTCGCGCCTGCGGGCCGTAGTAGGTCTCGAAGGCCGAGAGCACCACCTCGCGGCGTGCCTTGGCGGTCATCTTCGCCACCGCGGCCGCCTCCGAGCCGCCGATGAAGCCGAACAGGATGCCCGGCTTGCCGCTTGGGGGCGAGTTGTCGAAGGTCGTGCGCACGGGGCCGACATCTGCAACCGCCTGGCCGCTGAGGCCGACGTCGCGCCAGAAGGGGTGGTCGTAGATCGCCTCCCACTTGATCAGGTGCCCCGGGATGATCCGCTTGGCGAGGTTGCGGCGCATGCGCGGAACCTCAGGGGAGAAGTGGACGTCGTTCAGCAGGACCGGCGGGATGGCCATGATCACCTGCTTCGCGTCCACGACCACACGGTCGCTCGTCACCGTCACGCCGTGGCCGTCCTGATGGACGCTGCGGACCGGCGAGCGAAGCACGACGTGTGAGCCGAGCTTGGCCGCGAGCTTCTGCGCCACGAGCTGCGAGCCGCCGACGAAGCGGCTGTCCTGCGCGCCACCGCCGGTGCTGATGAGCGGGATGATGCTGCCCTTCGTCTTCTCGTCGCCCGAGGCCGCGATGTAGCCGAGCACGTAGAGGAGCGACATCTGCGCGGGGTCCGCGCCCCAGATGGCCTCGGAGGCGCTGAGCAGCACCTGTCGGGCCACCTCGGTCGGCAGGTTCGCCTTGATCCAGTCGTCGAAGGTCATCGCGTCCCACTCGGCCGCGCGCTTCGCCTTCCACGGCTCGCCGACCGGCACCTGCTGCGCCATCGGGTCGAGCTGGGTCACCGCGGCGATGATTCCCTGCTGCACGTCCGCGTCGGTCGGAAGGCCGGTGGCCGGATAACGGGACACCTGGCCGCGCAGGTATTGGATGTCGTCGCCGGTGTTGTAGGTCTTGAAGGTCTTGACGCCCATCTGCTTGGCGAGCGCCGCGATGTGGTTCTGCGTCGGGCCGATGTACTCGCCGCCGGCCTCGGCGATCACGCCCTTCGACACGTGGTGGTTGAGCGTGCGGCCGCCGACGCGGTCGCGCGCCTCGAGCACGCAGACCTCGTATCCCGCGCGGGTGAGCTCGCGCGCGGCCGTCAGGCCGGCGAGCCCGGCGCCGACGATCGCGACGTCAACGCGGCGGTGCTTGCGCTTGTGGCGCTTGGCCGTCGCGGCCGTGGGGAGCCAGAGGGCGGCGCCGGCGGCTGCGCCCGTGCCGAGAAGCTTTCTGCGTGTGTAGGTGCGATCCATGGTTCCTATGACACTTGCGGAGTCTCCTGGATGCGGTCCGTTACCGCCTCCTCGAGCGCCTGCTGTGCCGGCCGCCACGAGTAGCCGAGCTCCGTTCTCGCCCTCTCGCTGCTGAACAGGGCGGGGACGCGCGCCAGCCGCACAGAGTCAAGCACGAGCAGCTCGGGTTCCCGGCCGAATACTGCAAGCGTGCGATCGGCCAGCCACGACGTGCCGAGGACGAGCGGGAAGGGGATCGCCACGCGGGGCGCTTCGCGGCCGGCGGCGCGCGCGACGATCGCGAACACGTCGCGCAGCGACAGGTCCTCGCCGCCGAGCAGATAGCGCTCGCCGGTGCGGCCGCGCTCGTGGGCGAGAGCGTGCCCGCGCGCGAGATCTTCCACCGCCACGATGTTGAGCGCGGTGCTGCGCACGTACGCGCGGGCGCGGCCGGAGGCGACGTCGCGGATCATCTTGCCGGTGGGGGTGGGGCGGTTGTCGCCGGGGCCGACGGGCGTGGTCGGGTTCACCACCACCGCGCCCGCGGCGAGCGCGAGCTTCTCGGATTCGATCTTGCTGCGCTTGTACGCGATCTTCAGTTCCCAGGGTGGCGGCGAGTCGCTCTCGGTCGCCGGGCGGCCCGGCGCCGGGCCGCAGGTGGCGGCGCTCGAGGTGTGAACCACGCGGCGCTCACCCGCCGCGGCGAGCAGGTTGCGCGTGCCCTCCACGTTCACGTGCAGCATCCGCTCGGCGTCGCGGCGGTAGTAGCTGTAGACCGCGGCCAGGTGGAAGACGGCGTCGCAGCCTTCCATCGCGTGGCGCAGTGCGTCTGGGTCGAGCACGTCTCCCTTCGCCCAGTCGTCCACGCGCGCGTGGGGTGGGGGCTCGTGGGCGTCGAACGCCCGGACGCTCGCTCCCTGGTCCGCCAGCGCGGCCGCCACATGCGCGCCGATGAAGCCCGCCGCGCCGGTGACGAGCGCTCTCACACGCGGCGCGCGGCCAGGCTGCGGCGGCCGAGCTCGAAGCCCAGGCTCGCGTAGCTGCGGAAGAGGTGCTCCTCGGCGCCTTCGAGCACCTGCTCGAGCGCGCTCGCGAAGCGCCGGAGGTCGTCCTCCTCCGTCACGTACGGCGGCAGCGCCTTGATCACGTTCATGTGGTGGCCCGCCACCTGGGTGAGGATGCGGTGGTCGCGGAAGAGCGGGACGGTGACGAGCTGCGCGAACAGCCCCGGCTGGCGGCGCTCGATCGCGTCCCACAGCCGGCGTGCGGCGCGGCCGGCCGGCGGGCCGAGTTCGATCGCCCAGATGCAGCCGAGCCCGCGCACCTCGCGCACGATCTCGAAGCGGCCCACGAGCGGGCGGGTGAGGTCGAGCAGCAGGTCGCCGAGCTGCGCGGCACGGTCGACGAGGCCCTCGCGCTCGATCACCTGCAGGGTGGCGATCCCGGCCGCGGCGGCGAGATCGTTGCCGCCAAAGGTCGAGCCGATCACCACGCCGCGCTCCATCGAGTCGAACACGGCGTTCATCACTGCGCGGCTCGCGAGGACCGCCCCGATGGGCACGTAGCCGCCCGACAGCGCCTTCGCGATCGTGACGATGTCCGGCTCGAGCTGCCAGTGGTCGGAGGTGAACAGGCGGCCGGTGCGGCCGAGCCCCACCTGCACATCGTCGACGATCAGCAGCGCGCCCTTCTCGTGGCAGAGCCTCTGCGCGGCCTCTAGGTAGCCGTCGGGCGGCAGGTTCACGCCCTTGCCCTGGACGGGCTCGACGAGGAACGCCGCCACCTCGCCCTTGTCGAGCTCGCGCCGCAGCGCCTCGATGTCGCCGAACGGCACCGGGTCGCAGCCGGGAAGCAGCGGCTCGAAGCGGTCGCGGAACTCGTCGTTGCCGTTCACCGACAGCGAACCGAGCGTGAGGCCATGGAAGGCGTGGTCGCAGTAGACAATGCGCGGGCGGCCCGTGGCGGCGCGGGCGAGCTTGATCGCGGTCTCGACCGACTCGGTGCCGGAGCTCGTAAGCACGACGCCGTCGAGCGACGACGGCGCGCGTGCGATCAGCTCCTCCGCGAGCACGCCCGGGAGCGTGGAGACACCGAGCTGGGGGAGGTTGGCGGTGTCGGCGGCGAGCACCTTCGCGAGCTGCTCCTTCACGTACGGGTGCGCGCGACCGAGCGCGTAGACGCCGTAGCCGGACAGGAAGTCGAGGTACTCGTGGCCCTGCTTGTCGATCAGGTACGGCCCTCGGCCGCCCACCCATTCGCGGTCGAAGCCGAGCGTGCGCAGGATGCGCCCGAGCTGCGGATTGAGGTGGCGCTGGTTGAGCGCCATGGCATCGGACGAGCGCAGCTCGAGCAGGTCGGCTACGTCAGGAGGATGCGAGTTGTGGCGGTCGCGGGCCACACCCCAATCCTCTCATTCCGGCCGTCGAGACCGGAATCACGGGAGGGTGGGCGGGCTCAGTCGCGCACCGGCTCGAGGGACGCGCGGATCTCCGCGGACACCATCTCGCACCAGCGCAGAAGTCGGTCAAGCATCAGGGCCATACGGGCGAAGATCGACCGTTTTTCCCTGGTGCTTGAGAGCAAATGGACACGTGTTCGGGCCGGGATTAGCGGGGCTAATCCCGGCCCGAGTTGGCAGTTGGCAGTTGGCAGGCCGCCCCGCCGACCGTCTAGGCGGCCGTCGGATGGGCGCTGTCGCCGCGGCGCGATGCGGCGATGCGCGCCTCGGCGAGCGGCAAGAGGCCGCCGAGGATTCCGGCGCCCAGCGCGGCGAGGGCCCAGCCCGTGCCGTGCAGGTTGAAGCTCAGTGCGTGGTCGAGCGACCAGTCGCCCGCACCGACGCCGGCGAGGGCGAAGACGACCGCGGTAAGCACGGCGTTGTACTCAAAGCCGCCCTCGGTGACCCACACGCCCTTGGCGGCGTGAACCTTGATCACCGCGACGGTCATGACCGCGATGATCGCGGCGGCCGCGAACGGGGTGAAGAGCCCGAGCGCGATCAGCAGACCGCCGCCGGCCTCGAACAGGCCGGCGAGGAAAGCCTGCCGCTTCCCCTGCGGGAAACCCATCCCCTCAAAGAACGCCCCGGTGCCGGAAAGACCATGGCCACCGAACCAGCCAAACAACTTCTGGGCGCCGTGGCCGAAGAACAACAGGCCGACGACCACCCTTAGGACGAGTAGCCCCAAACTCATAACGCCTCCTCTTCAGGAACAACTTGACTGCTCAACCAATGGTAGCAGATTTGGTTGATCGCGCAACTACCACTTCCCCCCACACGGGGGTAAGTCCTCAGATGTTCACGGGGGACATGTCGGGATAGCGGTCGCCCGCAGCTGCGCCCACCGGCGCCGCCTCATCGATGCGTGCCAGCTCGTCGTCCGACAGTGAGATGTCCGCGGATGCCACGTTCTCCTCGAGGTATTTGCGCCGCTTGGTGCCTGGGATCGGCACGATGTCGTCGCCCTGGGCGAGCAGCCACGCGAGCGCGAGCTGCGACGGCTTGACGCCCTTCTCCGCCGCGATCTCCTTGACGCTCTCGACGAGGTCCAGGTTGCGCTGGAAGTTCTCGCCCTGAAAGCGCGGGTTGGAACGGCGGAAGTCGTCCTCCGCGAAGTCCTCGATCGACTTGATCTCACCAGAGAGGAAGCCGCGGCCGAGCGGGCTGTAGGGCACGAAGCCGATGCCGAGCTCGCGCACCGTCGGCAGGATCTCGTCCTCGGGATCGCGCGACCAGAGCGAGTACTCGGTCTGGAGTGCGCTGATCGGATGAACGTCGTGAGCCTTGCGGATCGTCGCGGGCGCGGCCTCCGACAGCCCGAGGTAGCGCACCTTGCCCGCGTCCACGAGCTCCTTCATCGCGCCCACCGTCTCCTCGATCGGGACGTTCGGGTCGACGCGGTGCTGGTAGTAGAGGTCGATGTGGTCGATGCCGAGGCGCCCCAGCGAGGCGTCGCACGCCTCGCGCACGTACTCGGGGTCGCCGCGCACGCCCAGCCGCTCGCCGTTCGGGCCGCGTACGTTGCCGAACTTGGTGGCGAGCACCACTTGGTCGCGGCGATCCGCGATCGCGCGGCCGACCAGCTCCTCGTTCGTGAACGGGCCGTACATGTCGGCGGTGTCGAGGAAGTTCACGCCCAGCTCGAGCGCGCGCTGGATCGTGGCGATCGACTCGGAGTCGTCGCGGTCGCCATAGAACTCGGACATGCCCATGCAGCCGAGCCCTAGCTCCGACACCGTCAGTCCCTGATTTCCAAGCTTTCTCTGTTCCATGTGGGTTCACCTACCCGCGATCGTGTGGGGCAATCACCGGCTTTCCGGCTCCCGCATTACGCTACGCGCATGCCGGGCGAGGCTCCGTTCCGCTCGCACCCCGCGCGCGTGCTCGTCGCCGGTGGCGGTATCGCCGCGGTCGAGCTCCTGGTCGCGCTGCGCAAGATCGCGCGCGAGCGCGTGGAGATCGAACTGCTGGCGGCCGGCGAGCACCTCACCTACCGTCCGCTGCTCGTGGCCGAGCCGTTCGGCGTGGGAACCGTGCACCGCTTCCCGCTCGCGGAGATCGTCGCGGACCAGGGGGCGACGAGGCGCAGCGGAAAGCTCGCCGGGGTCGATCCCGAGGCGCACGAGGTGGTCACCGACAGCGGCGACCGGATCGCCTACGACGGGCTCGCCCTCGCCACCGGCGCCCGCCCGGTCGAGGCCGTGCCTGGCGCGCTCACCTTCGCCGGCCCGGACGCGGTCGAGCCGATGCGCGCGCTCGTGGGGAAGGTCGAAGGCGGAGATTGCGCGGCGCTTGCCTTCGCCCTGCCCGAGGCGGCCGCCTCCTGGCCGCTCCCGCTGTACGAGCTGGCGCTGATGACGGCCGCCCGCGCGAGCGCCACACGCGTGGTCCTCGCCACCCCAGAGCGGATGCCGCTCGAGCTGTTCGGCAAGGCGGCGAGCGACGCCGTGAGGGAGCGCCTCGATCAGGCCGGCGTGGAGCTGCACACGGAGACGGCGCCGGTGCGCTTCGCCGAGGGCGCGCTCGAATGCGCGGACGGCGAGCCGATCGCCGCGGACGCCGCGGTTGCTCTTCCCGGTCTGAAGGTGGGCGCCCTCGAAGGAGTGCCGCAGGGCGAGGGAGGGTTCGTCCCCGTTGACGAGCACGGCCGCGTCGAAGGACTGCCGGACGTGTACGCCGCGGGCGACGTGACGGCCTACCCGGTGAAACAGGGCGGCGTGTCCGTCCGCCAGGCCCAGGCGGTGGCGGAGTGCCTCGCCGCGCGCGCCGGGGCGCCCATCAGGCCCGAGCCGTTCGAGCCGCTGCTGCGCGGGATGCTGCTCACCGGCGCCGAGCCGAGCTACCTGGAGTCGCGCCCGGGCGAGTCGCTACTGGCGGACTCGCCGCTGTGGTGGCCGCCGACCAAGATCGCGGACAGTTATCTCGTCCCGTACCTCGTGGCGCGCTTCCAGCTCTCCATTCCCACGCTGCCCGGGCCAGGCGAGGCCGACCTCATGTCGAGCACGCCCGCTGGTGACGACGTGCCGGTGCGCCCGGCGCGGCCGACCGCTTAGGGGCCGCCGCTGGAGCTGGAGGCCGCCGAGGCGTCCTGCAGCGGGAAGTGCGCGAGCTCGAGCAGGACGCTCGCGTCCTGAGCCTGGATCACATCGAAGTAGTAGACGTCGCTGCCCGTCGCCTTGTCGATGAACTTCTTGGCCGGGCCGCCCTTCAGCGACGAGATCAGCGGCGGCTTGCCGGTCAGCGTGAAGCGCAGCGGCCGCGACAGTTCCTGCTTCAGCTCGTCCTTCTTGAAGAACATCGCCTGCAACGGCGGCTTGCCGGGCGGCGGCGGCAGCAGAACAACGACTTGCTGTACGTCGCCCACGTAGCGGAACGTGTACAGCGCCAGCTCGTAGGCCTCGCGCTGCATCAGGAGCGAGCGCTCGTGCGACGGCTTGCCCGCCTTGATCGAGCAGTTCTTGCCGAGGCCGCAGAGCGTGTAGAGCGCGCCCTTGCCGTCGGACGGCGCCGACTCGGTGCGCGACGGGCGCAGGAGGATCTTCACCGGGATGCCGGCGATCTGGAGCGGCCCGCCGTCCACCGCCACGAGCTGCTCGCCGGTCGGCAGCCGGTAGGCGGGGCCGACGTGGTTGGCGATCTGCCCGAGCGCCTGATCGCCGCCGGCCGACGGCTTCCACGTGGACCACGCGGGCGGCTTCGGCGGCTTGCCGGCCGCGATGAAGATGCCCGCGATGGCCAGCGCCGCGACTCCGATCCCCGCCAGGATCGCGTAGCTGAAGCGGAACTTGCTCTCGTGCCCGTGCGAGACCTGAGGCGTGTAGGGCGCGAGCTCCTTCGAGTGCGCCGACTCGAGCTCCTGCCCGCTAGTGGACTCCAGGTCCTTGCCGCTCGACTCCGGTGTCACACCTTCGGCCATGCTGCCTCATCCAGCAGGTCGATCTCGGGCGCCTTGAGCCGCGCGCGTTCAAGCAGCTCGAGCACCTCGTCGCCATGCATCTCGCGGCGCTCTATCAGCACCTCGGCGATCTGCTCGACCTTGTCCTGATTGTGCATCACCAGGTTATAGGCCGTGAGGTAGCCCTGCCCGAGAATCTGGGCCGCGGCCCTCCGCTTCCCGGGATCGCCGAGGACGGCGCCCACGGGGTGGGCTTGCATCGCCGTGCTCATCTGCCCGCGCTGCATGATCTGGTTACCGATGCGCTCGAAGCGCTCCATGATCTTCTCTTCCTGCTCTTCCCGAAACTCGTCGGGAACACGGCCGCTCAGATCGACCTTCTCGGGCCCCATGGCGCAGTAGCCCACCATGTACGCGGCGGTCGCGGTGACGCTCTCCACGTCGCCGCCGACGCCGGTCGAGTTCTCGTTGTAGAAGACGCGCTCTGCGGCCATCGCACCGAGCCCCCAAATCACCAGGGCGAACTCCTGGTGGCGCCAGGGCACGAACTGCTCGTCCTTCTTTATCGCCTGGTGGTGGCCGAGGGATGAGCCGCGCTTGCGGATCGATAGACGCGTGGACTGGGAGTCCTTCATGTAGAGGTGGCTCGCCGCCGCGTGTCCAGCCTCGTGGATGGCCACCGAGCGTGTCTCCTCCGGCACGTACTCGATGCCCTGCGCGGTGCCGCTCTCCACGGTGGTCATCGCCTCCACGAGGTCGCTGCGCTCGAACACCGGCCGCCCGTCGGAGTGCGCGTAGGTGAGCGCCATCGAGCAGACCTGCTCGATCATCGCGGGCGAGTAGCCGTTGGTCATGCGCGACAGCTCGTCGCGGCGCTTCGTCGTATCGAGCTCGGGATCGTGGTCGACCTTCTTCAGGTAGAGGTCGAAGATGTCCTTGCGGTCGTCCTTCGTGGGCGTCCGGAACCAGATGTGCCGGCCCATGCGTCCCGGGCGGATGAGCGCCGGGTCGAGCGCGTCGATCGGGACGTTGGTGGCGCCGATGAAGTAGACCTGCTCGCCGCGCGGCTTCGGCTTCGGCAGGCGCAGCTTCATGCCGCCGATCTTCTGGGGCACGATGTAGAGCGCGTCGAGGAACGTGTTGAAGCGGTTCGTGAAGAACTTGCGGAAGAAGGGCGGCTCGTCGATGCCGTCCATCTGCACGAGCAGCTGGTTGAGCGCCATCCCGTAGCCGCCGAACATGCCGCCGCCCGGGAACGCCTGGCGCATGATCGAGTCGAGCTTGGCGTACGGCTGCGGCAGCGGCTTGGCACTTGACGTGGCCCGCGAGGCGAACAGCCGCTCACGCCACGCGCGCGTCTCGAGGATCATGTCGCCGGTGGGGTTGCGGGCGCCCCAGCGGCCGTAGAACTGGTGGTTCGCGAGCCACTCGGGATCCCACGGGTTGTCGGCCTCGCTCCAGGACGGCGCGCCGCCGCCGAGCGCGTTGCGGCGCATGCCCACGGCGTCGATCTCGTCGATGAAGACGATGCACTGGCCGCCCCACTTGGCCGCCAGCTTCTTCGCCTTGCGGATCAGGAACATCACGATCACGACGTCGAGACCGATGAAGGTCTGCGCGAAGCCGGAGCCCGGCATCGTCACGAACGGGCAGTTGAAGCCGGTGGCGATCGCCTTCGAGAGCATCGTCTTGCCGGTGCCGGGAGCGCCGAGGAAGAGCAGCCCGCGCTCACGCTTGCCGCCCGCCTTCTCGAACGCCTCGCCCGACTGCCACAGCGCGATGACGCGGCGGACCTCCTCCTTCGCCTCCTTCTGGCCGCGGACGTCCTCGAGCTTCACGCCCCAGTCCGCGTCGCCCGGCTCGTAGCCCTTCATCTGCTTGAGGCCGAAGACGAGCAGCGGGCCGAAGAAGATCAGGAAGTTCGCGAGGAACAGCAGCGGCAGCTGGATGCCGTAGATCAGGAGGAACGGCGCGACGTTGACGATGCCGTCCCAGATCGTCGAGATCGCCTCGCCGATGGTCTCGCCGTTGGCGAGCGCCACGATCCCGACGATCGTGAAGAAGATCGTTCCGTAGATCGTGAGGTGCTTGAACTTCTTGCGCCAATACCAGGCCCGCCGGCGCGCGATCACGTCCTCTTCGAGGAACTGCTGGTCCGCGTTGTAGAGGTTGGGCCAGGGGATCAGCCTGCGGACGATCACGTCCACGAGTCCGCGGAACATGATCACCGCGGCGAGCGACAGGAACAGCGCGACGAGCGGGTTCCAGCCGTTGCGCTCCCAGAGCAGCAGGAAGAAGGCCGGAGCCGTCAGGAGGGCGACGATTGTGGCGGCACGACGGAGCGCCCGCCACTCCTCTGCAAGCGGGATGGAGCTGCGCCCGGGGATCTCCCCCGATCTATCGCCTGGCGCGGCCATTCGCCCCTGAGATTACTCCGGGTGAGTTGGCAGTTCCATCACTTTTTGTAGACGCACAGAGGCCTGCGGACCTTTCCGCCGCCGGATGTGCTTAGGTGTTGAGCCGACCTAGCCGAGTCTCGGTTGCTCAGTGCATCCGGGAGCGGGGGACCCACTGGGCCGCTTGCCGTCCGCGGCCTTGGGGCGAATCACCGCTATGGATTGCGGTGTAGCGCGACCTTCTTTCCGCGCGAGCCCGTCAGCTCACCTCGTAGGCGCACAGAAAGAAGGAGGGTCAGTTGTCCACAACCCAAGCGGATCTCGCTTCGCCTACCCCATGGCGGCGCTCGCTCCGAGCTTCGCGTGAGCGCCGGCAGGCTGCCGCGCGCATACGCCGCCGCCGCTTCCGGGGACGAAGCGTTGCGATCCTGATGAGCGCCGTAATGACCGCAGGTGGCGGTGCGGCGCTGGCAGCAAGCAGCAGTTCGACTACGTTGCTCCATCGCGGCAGCCACGGCTCGACCATCGTCGCCGTTCAGCGCGCACTCGGCATCACGGCCGACGGCGTGTACGGTGCGGCCACTCGTCGCGCGGTGATCGCGTTCCAGCGTGAGCACGGCCTGATCGTCGACGGCATCGTCGGGCCCCAGACGCTGGGCGCACTCGGCCTGAGCAGCAGTTCCGGCTCCGGCACGGACACGTCCGGCTCGAGCGAAACCGGAAGTTCCTCGGAGCTTCAGAAGATCGCCTCGTGCGAGT
Source organism: Thermoleophilaceae bacterium (assembly GCA_036555755.1). GTDB lineage: Bacteria > Actinomycetota > Thermoleophilia > Solirubrobacterales > Thermoleophilaceae > JAICJR01. The sequence goes on along the minus strand of DATBKS010000217.1, from coordinate 50,975 downwards.
CGTCCGGCAACCCGAGCGCGGTGTCGCCAGACGGCGTCTATCGCGGCAAGTACCAGTTCTCCCGTGAGACCTGGCGCGAGCTCGGCGGCTCGGGCGATCCGGCTGCCGCACCGGAGTCCGAGCAGGACACGATGGCGGCGAAGTTGATGCAGACGCAGGGACCGGCCGCGTGGCCGAACTGCGCCTAGGCGCAGTCAGTTAGCGCCGATCTCGAACCAAACGCAGGTGCGATCGCCGGCTTCTACGCCCCAGGAGTCGGCGATCGCTCCTACCAGCATCAGGCCCCAGCCACCTGGGGTCTGTTCGCTTTCCAGGGAGGGTGAGCGGACCTGTTCGGTCCAGCCGCCGCCGTCGTTGCAGACCTCGACGCGGATGCGGTTGCCGGGCCGGTCGACGTGAAGCTCGACGAGATCGTCGGGACCGGCCCCGCCATGTAGGACGCTGTTCGTCACCAGCTCGCTCACCAGGAGCCGCAGATCCTCTGCTCGCGGCAGGTGCTCCTGGTCGACGAGCTCATCTATCGCGTGCCGTGCAGCCCCGATGGCTTCCGGCCCGCCATGCAGCTCAATCGTCATCAACTGATTCCCCTGTCTTGCGCTGCTTAATTACCCAATTCGGGGCAGTGCAATCACGGCTACGGTTCGCGGCGTGTCCGACTTCACCAAGCTCATGGCGGAGCTCGAGTACCCGATGTACATCGTCACCGCCGCCGCGGGCGGCGAACGCTCGGGTTGCCTCGTCGGCTTCGGCACCCAGACGAGCATCCACCCGCCGCGCTTCCTCGTCGGCATCTCGCGCAAGAACCACACGCTGCGTGTGGCAAACGACTCCCCGGTGCTCGCCGTCCACGTGCTCAGCGACGATTCGCGGGAACGGCGGCTCGCCGAGCTGTTCGGTGGCCAGACCGGGGATGAGATCGACAAGTTCGAGCTGTGCACTTGGCATGAGGGTCCTGGTGGTGTGCCTCTGCTCGATGACATCCCGAACTTTTTCGTCGGCCGTGTCGTTTCGTGTGTCGATGTCGGTGATCACGTCGGCTTCTTGCTCGAGCCGGTGGATGCCGAGCGTGGCGCCGGCGGTGTCGATGAGCTCGGCTTCCAGGAGACGAAGGACATCGAGCCGGGCCACCCGGCTTAGGGCGTCGCGTTGTAGACGTCCGGCCCGAACGGCTGAAGGTCGGGCTTGGCGGCGTAGCCGAGGTGGTTGAGGCCGAACAGGTCCTCGATGCTGCGCAGCAGCGAGTAGTGGTTGTACGGCGTGGCGTTGGTCGAGCCGGGCTGGACGAACTGCGAGAGCAGCAGCGCGCCGATGCGGCCGCCGCCGTCGCCCTGGGTCGTGCCGCCGGGGTTGGGCGAGTTCGGGCCGGGCTGCTCGCCACAGCAGGCCGAGGCGTCGCCGCTCTCCGACTCGTCGAAGGTGAGGATCAGCAGGCTGCCCTCCGACCACGCGGGCGAGCCGGTGATCTTCGGCACCAGCGTCTGGAGGAAGCTGTTTGCGGCGGGGAGGCCTCCGGGGCCGCCGTCGGCGCAGGAGGAGTCGTGCGCGTCGTGGCAGAGGTCCGGGGTGATGAACGCGAAGTTGGGTGTGGTGGCGGCCGATGACAGGTCCGCGTCGAGCCGGCTGAGCGGCACGTCGTTCGCCTGGCAGTCGCCCGAGTCGATCAGCGAGTGGAAGTAGACGAACGGGTTGTGCCGCGCCGCATATTGGCTCTGCGCACTCGCCTGCTGAGTCTGGTCGAAGCTGTTCGGCGCCGGCCGCTGGCAGTTCGACGCCATGTCCTCCATGTAGCCGCGCCAGCTGAGGTCCTTGGCCGTGAGCTGGTCGGCGACCGTCTTCGCCGCGGCGGGGTAGACGCAGCCCTGGCCGGTCGCCTGGCCGTCGGCGCCCATGATCCCGGGGAAGAGGTCGGTGTAGAAGACGCAGTCCGCCTGGGTGGTGATCGCCGGCGCCTGGCCGCTGACCATCGAGATGTAGTTGTCGAGGCTGGCGTGGCCCGTGGCGTAGTAGTGCGTGAGGAGCTCGCCCTGAGCCCGCAGGTCCTTTGCCACGTACGGCGCCTGCGAGTTCGGGCCGAACGTCTCGTCGAAGCCCTTGTTCTCGAGCACGATCACGAACACGTGCTTGATCGGAGGAGGCGCGGCGGCGGCGTGCGCGGGCGCAGCGGCGAGCGCGAGCCCGGCGAACAGCGCAGCGAGAAGGTTCCTGCCCATCCCGAGCCGGTTCTTCCCAACGCCCGGCGCTCCCTAAACCGGGGTAGCTGCTCAGACGAGCCCGGCGACGATGCTCACGGTCCCCGCCACCATCGCGGCGCCGAGCACCAGGCGGCTATGGCGCTCGGCGTCGAGGCGCCGGAAGAGAGCTGCGCCGAGCCGGTGGCCGACGAACACCGCAGGGACGAGCGCGACCAGCAGCGGCCAGCTGGGGAGGGAGTGGGCCGCGTGGGCGAGCGCGGCGAGCGCCGCGGTGCCGGCCAGCGCGAGCACGATGAACGCGGCCGCGCCGGTGTCGCGCAGCAGGTGCCCGCGCAGGCCCGCGCGCGTGTAGGTGAGCACGACCGCGGGCCCGTTGAGGCTCGTGGCACTCGTGAGCACGCCCGCGCAAAGCCCGCCCGCGGCGAGCGTGGGGGCGGCGGGATGCGCTCCGGCCGGTTCGTCGGGCGCGCGCGAGACGGTGCGCGCCTGGAACGCCGCGGCCAGCACGATGCCGACCCCGATGGCCACCTGGAGGACGTTCGCGTTCAGGTGCCGCACCACGAGCGCGCCGCCCACGATCCCGGGCAGCGCCCACGCGCACAGGAGCGCCGTGGCACGCGCGTCGACCTGCCGCTCGCGCCCCTCGCTGTAGAGGATCAGCGTGTTGATGACCAGCGCGAGCAGGAGCAGCAGCGTGACCGCCTGAGCAGGTTTGTAGGCAGCGAGCGCTGCAGGTGCCACGAAGAAGCCGAAGCCGAAGCCCACGCTCGCCTGCACCGCCATGCCGATGACAACCGTCGCCACGAGTACGACGTCTAGAACCACGAGGCGCTGGACGCTAACGCGCCGCGCGGCTAGCGCGACATCATCCGGCCGACCGCGCCCATCAGCTCGTTGATCTGCTCATCGGGCTCGGAGGGACCCTCGCCCTCGCCGAGCAGGCAGTGACGGGCGTGCCCGTCGAGCAGCCCGAGCGCGATCTTGTCGAGCGCCGCCTGCGCCGCCGTGATCTGGGTCATCACGTCGATGCAGTAGCGGTCTTCCTCGACCATGCGGGTGACGCCGCGGATCTGCCCTTCTACACGCGCGAGGCGTCGCAGGAGGTCGTCCTTGGAGGCTGTGTATCCACGTGTGGCGGCCATGAGGAGGACTCTAGCAGATACCCCCTAGGGGTATTTGGTACTCTCAAAACGTGGACGTGATCTGGAACGGGCTGAAGGACAGCTTCCTGATGGCGTGGGAGGTCTGGTGGGCACTCGTGCTCGGCTTCGGCATCTCAGCCATCGTGCAGGCGTGGGTCCCGCGTGAGCGGATCGAGTCGGCGCTGTCCGGCTCGGGGCCGAAGCCCGTCGCGATCGCCAGCGGCCTCGGCGCCGCCTCCTCATCGTGCTCCTACGCCGCGATCGCGATCGCCAAGTCGCTGTTCCAGAAGGGCGCTTCCGCCGCCACCGCCCTGGCCTTCCAGTTCGCCTCCACCAACCTCGTGTGGGAGCTGGGCCTCGTCCTCTGGATCCTGATCGGCTGGCAGTTCACCGTGGCCGAGTACCTCGGCGGGATCGTGATGATCGTCCTGATGGCGCTGCTCCTGCGGGCGTTCGTCTCACCGCGCCTCGAGGCTTACGCGCGCGAGCACGCCCAGCACGCCGACAGCGGCCACCAGCACCACAGCGTGGGCACGCACGTGAGCTGGCGCAAGCGCGTGACCTCGCTGTCCGCCTGGTCCGACGTGGCCCACAACTTCCGCGGCGACTGGCACATGCTGTGGAAGGAGATCTCGCTCGGCTTCCTGCTCGCCGGCTTCATCGCGCAGCTCGGAGACAACTTCTTCAACGGCCTGTTCGTCACCAACGCGCCGCCCGTGGTCACCGCGATCGAGAACGTGCTCGTCGGCCCGCTCATCGCCGTGCTGTCGTTCGTCTGCTCGGTCGGGAATGTGCCGCTCGCCGCGGTGCTGTGGTCAGGCGGGATCTCGTTCGCCGGCGTGCTGGCCTTCCTGTTCGCCGACCTGATCGTCCTGCCGATCGTCCTGATCTACCGCAAGTACTACGGCACCTCGTTCGCGCTGCGGATCACGGCCCTGATGTTCGTGACGATGGTGCTGGCCGCGCTCGCCGTTGACGGCGTATTCAGCGCACTCGGCCTGATCCCGACGGGCCCGCGGCCCTCCCGCAACGACATCTTCGGCTCGATCCAGGTCGACTACAAGCTGGCGCTCAACATCGTCGGCACCGCGATCTTCGCCGCCCTATTCCTCCTCACGCGCTCGCGCGGCGCGACGGACCCGGTATGCGGCATGAAGGTCGACAAGGAGCGCGCGCTGACGGCGGAACACGACGGCCACACCTACTTCTTCTGCTCCGAACACTGCAAAGAGCAGTTCAACTAGGAACTAAGACTGAGAACTAAGAACTAGGAACTAAGAACGCGAGCGCTTCGCCCGCGGCTCGAGGCCCGGGAGCAGGATGTCGAGCAGGCTTTGCGCGTAGTCCTCGGTGACGGCGCTCATGTCGGCACCGCTCATGAGGAACTGGTAGATGATCGGTCCGTGGAGCAGGTCGACCACGCGCTCGAGCTCGACGTCCTTCCGCACCTCGCCGCGCTCGATCGCACGGCGGATGAGCTCGGCGATAAGCGACCGGATCGGATCGACCAGGTTGGCGCGCACGATCGCGTGGAGCTCGGGGTCGTCCGCTGACTCGGCAAGGAGTCGCGGCGGTAGGCGGGGGAAGCGCGGCTGTGCCTTCATCAAGCCGATCTGTCGCTTTGAGAGGGCGAGCACGTCGGCTCGCAAGCTGCCCTCGTCGGATGGGACCTCTTCCAAGCGTAGGTTGGTGAGTGCCTCGGCGACGAGCTCCGACTTGTTCTTCCAGCGGCGGTAGATCGTGGCCTTGCCCACGCCGGCGCGCTCGGCCACGCGCTCCATGCTCATCTGCGCGTAGCCCTGGTCGATCAGCACCTGGAGCGTGGCCGTCAGGATCGCCTGATGGGCCTCGGCGGAACGGGGACGGCCGGGGCGCCGCCCGGCCGTCCGTTCCTTGCTTTCAGCCTTGGGGCTCAAGCGGGCACCCGCTCGAGACGCCGGTCGACGGCCTCGCGCCGCTCCTTGCTCGCCGCGCGCGCGGGGAGGAAGAGCGCCGCCAGCAGCGCGCCGGTGAGCGCGACGCCGGCCGCCACGATGGCCGCGGTGTGCATGCCCGACAGGAACGCCGTGCGGGCCGCGTCGGCCAGCGCCTGCCCGGCCTGGCCGCCGATGTTCTGGGACACGAGCAGTGCGCCGCCGAGCTGATCGTGCGCGATCGACGCTGCGCCTGCGGGGAGCTGGCTCACGGCTCCGTCCATGTGGGCACCGTAGCCGCTCGACAGGAGGCTTCCGAGAACGGCCACGCCCAGCGCGCCGCCAACCATGCGGGTTGTGTCGTTGACCGCGGAGCCGACGCTCGCCCGGGCCAGCGGCAGCGAGCCCATGATCGAGTCGGTGGCGGGAGCCATTGCGGAGGCCATTCCGAAGCCCATCACGACGAGGGCGACGAACACGATGCCGTAGCTCGTGTCCTCTCCGACGCCGGAGAACAGCATCAGTCCGCCGGCCACGAGCGTGAGGCCCGCGGCGACCATGACCTTCGTGCCGAGTTTCTCCGTGAGACGGGCGGAGAGCGGCCCGCCGACGATCATGCCGATCGCCACCGCGGCGATGCGAATGCCGGCCTCGAGCGGGTCGTACTGGAGCACGTACTGCAGGTACTGCGTGAGGAAGAAGATCATCCCCATGAGCGAGAAGAACACGAGGGTGATCGAGACGCTCGCGGCGCTGAAGCGCGGGTTGCGGAACAGCTTGACGTCGAGCATCGGGTGATCGGTGCGGCGCTCCCAGGAGACGAAGACGCTGAGCAGCACCACGGCCAGCCCGAACGCGCCGAGGATGAGCCCGTCGGTCCAGCCGCGCGACGGCGCCTCGATGATCGCCCACAGCAGCGAGGTGAGTCCCGCCATCGAGAGGCCGGCGCCGATCGGGTCGAGCGGCGAGGCGTCAGGGTCCTTCGACTCCGGCACCAGGAAGGCGCCCGCGGCGAGCGCGGCGAAGACGAAGGGGATGTTGACGAGGAAGATCCAGTGCCAGGAGGCGTTCTCGATCAGCCAGCCGCCCGCGACGGGGCCGATGGCGATGCCGAGGCCGGCAACCGCGGCCCAGATGCCGATCGCCTTGCCGCGCTCGCCGTCGGGAAAGACGTTGGTGAGGATCGAGAGGGTGGAGGGCATCACGAACGCGGCGCCAATTCCCATCAGCGCGCGGCTGGCAATCAGCATTCCGGCAGAGCCGGACATCGCCGACGCCATCGAGCCCAGCCCGAACACCACGAGCCCGGTGAACAGCGCCTTGCGGCGGCCGAGCCGGTCGCCGAGGCTGCCGGCGGTGAGCAGGAGGCCCGCGAACACGAGCATGTACGCGTCCACGATCCACTGAAGCTGGCTGGCGGTCGCGTGCAGATCCCGGTCGATCGTCGGGAGGCCGACGTTGAGGATCGTGTTGTCGAGGGAGATGACGAGGAGGCTGAGGCTGAGGATCGCCAGGGTCCACCAGCGGCGGTCGTGGATTTTCTGGTCGGTGGGTGACATGCGAGTCTCCTTGGAAGTTTCGATACGGATCGCAACCGTTTCGTTATTCATCGAGGGTCAAAGGTAACAGCTCTCATTACGAAACGCAACCGTTCCGTTCTGAATTTAAAAAGACCCGCCAAATGGGTGTTTGTCCGAGCGCGATCGAGGTATCCCGAAGAGACACGATTCGAACTGGAGAAAGCAATGGCTGACAAGCTGAACGGCAAGAGAATTGCCTTCATCGCCACCGACGGCGTCGAGCAGATCGAGCTCACCGAGCCGTGGAAGGCGGTCAAGGAAGCAGGTGGGACCCCCGAGCTGATCTCCCTCGAGAGCGGCGAGATTCAGGGCTTCAACCACCTCGACAAGGGCGACACCTTCAAGGTCGACAAGGCCATCGCCGACGCCAACCCGGACGACTACGACAACGTCGTCCTGCCTGGCGGCGTCGCGAACCCCGACGCCCTGCGCCTGAACGACGAAGTCGTGAGCTTCATCCGCGACTTCTTCGAGAAGGGCAAGCCTGTGGCCGCGATCTGCCACGCGCCTTGGACCCTCGTCGAGGCGGGTGTGGTCGACGGCCTGACGCTGACCTCATGGCCGAGCCTCCAAACAGACATCCGCAACGCGGGTGGCACCTGGGTCGACGAGGAGGTCCACGTTGACAAGGGCCTGGTGACGAGCCGCAAGCCGGACGACCTCCCGGCCTTCAACGCGAAGATGATCGAGGAGTTCTGCGAGGGCCGCCACGAGCAGCTGGCGGAAGCCACCCAGAGCTAGCAACTAAGAACTAAGAACTAGTGCAACGGGGCGGCCAAATTGGCCGCCCCGTTTCGCTTTGTTATGACCGCTGACGGGTAAGACCCAGAGAGAGCGAGAGGAGTGGTTTGTGGCTGAAATCGAGTTGAAGGACGTAACCAAGCGCTACGGCGACGGCTTCGAGGCCGTCAAGCAGATGAATCTTGAGGTGGGTGACGGGGAGTTCATGATCCTCGTGGGCCCATCGGGCTGCGGGAAGTCGACCGCGCTGCGCATGATCGCCGGCCTCGAGGACATCAGTGATGGCGAGCTTTTGATCGGCGGCGAGCGCGTGAACGAGCTTCAGCCGCGCGACAGGGACATCGCGATGGTGTTCCAGAACTACGCGCTCTATCCGCACATGACCGTGCGCGAGAACATGGGTTTCGCGCTGAAGCTCGCGAAGACCGACAAGGCCGAGATCGCCAAGCGCGTGGAAGAGGCAGCCGAGATCCTCGACCTCACGGAGCACTTGGAGCGCAAGCCCGCCAACCTGTCCGGCGGCCAGCGCCAGCGCGTGGCGATGGGGCGGGCGATCGTGCGTAACCCCGCCGCGTTCCTGATGGACGAGCCCCTGTCGAACCTCGACGCCAAGCTGCGCGTGCAGATGCGCGCGGAGGTGTCGCGGCTCCAGGACCGGCTCGGCACCACGACGATCTACGTGACCCACGACCAGACCGAGGCGATGACGCTCGGCGACCGCGTCGCGGTGATGCGGTCTGGCGTGATCCAGCAGGTCGGCCCGCCGCAGGAGCTCTACGACAGCCCGGTCAACCTGTTCGTGGCCGGCTTCATCGGCTCACCGGCGATGAACTTCGTGCCCGGCAAGGTGGAGAACGGCCAGGTGAAGCTGCCGACCGTCGACGTGCCGGTGCCGGAGGCGCTGCGCAGCGAGCTTCAGGAGGGGCGCACCGTGATCGTCGGCTTCCGTCCAGAGCACATCGAGGACCCGGCGCTGGTGGACCACGAGCGCCACAAGGGCACCCTCTTCAAGACGACGATCGACCTGCTCGAGTCGATGGGCTCCGAGCTGTACGCGCACTTCAAGGTGGGTGGCGGCATCGAGTCCGAGGAGCTGCGCGAGATCGCCGAGGACGCCGGTGCCGGCGACTTGCCGCGTGCGGCGGGGGAAGAAGGTCGTGCGGTCGCGCGCCTCAGTGCGGACTCCCAGGTGCGCGTCGGACGCGAGACGGAGCTGTGGCTCGAGACCGACAAGCTCCAGTTCTTCGATCCGGAGACGGGCCGCTCGCTGGCCGCCCGACAGCCCGCGGCGGCTGCCGCCTAGGAACCGCTGCGGCCGTCCCAGCCGGTCTCGAAGGCGTGCCGGGCGCCGACCGTCCATGCCTGGATCTGGTTGGCGATCGGGATGCGCTGGGGACCGTCGTCGGTGACCGCGTAGAGCTCGGGCGCGCCGCCTAGACGGTCCAGCGCCGCCAGGACGCCGCTTCGTACCCGCTCGGCCTCGTCCGCGAAGCCCGCGGCGCGCAGGCCGCCCCAGCCGAACCAGCAGTCGAACGGCCAGACCGCGCCGCGGTGGTAGGCCTCCGGGGAGAACTGCGGGTGGGATGACGAGAGCGTGCGCAGGCCGAAGTCGGTCAACACGTCGGGCGAAGACAGCCGCGCCGCGTAGGCAGGCCGCACCTCTTCCGGCAGCGCGTCCGCCCACAAGAGCCACCCGAGCTGCGACCCCGCTCCGACCACGCCCTTGTTGCTCGCGTCGACGGCCATCGTGTCCGGCGAGAACGACTCAGCGATAAGGGCACAAGTCCGGTCCGCAAGTCCACTCCACTCCGAGTCACCGGACAGCCGCGCGACCGCTCTCAAAGCCGCCACCGCCGCGGCCTGGGTGTCCGCGTCGGCGATGGGGAACTCGGGCACGCTCCCGTCCGCGTCGAGGATCCCGCCGCCGTAGGAGGCGTGCGGATCCGTCGTGTCGCGCCAGCCCTGCTGTGTCAGCCCGCCGGGAGCCTCCCGCGGCCCGAAGCGCACGAGGCCGCCGCCTTGCTCGAGCGCACGCCGGAGCCAGTCGGCGGCCGCTCGCCAAGCGTCCTCGAAGGACGGGTCGCCGAGGGCGTCGACGAGCACCAAGAACCACGAGGTCCCGTCCGCCGACCCGTAGTACTTGAGCTCCCCGTCGCGCACCGGCCAGCCCATGTCCACGTAGCGCTGCTCGGCGTCGGGGCGCAGCTCGTGGACGATCTTGCCGGGCTCCTCGTCGGTCTCCGGATCGTCACGGACACCCTGCAGATCAGCCAGCGCCCGCAGGGTGGCGCGCGCGACGTCGGGCCGATCCCGGAGCAGCTGCAAGGACGTGATCAGCGAGTCGCGCCCGAACAGCGCGTGGAAGCGCCCGGGATCGTCGGCATCGACGGACTCAGAGGACGCGTACGGCCAGCCCTCCGGAGAGAGCACGCGGTCGAGGTCGCGGACGCTCAACCCTTGACGGCGCCGGCGGTTAGCCCCGCCACAATGCGCTTCTGGAAGATCACGACCAGCACGATAAGCGGCACCGTGATCGTCACGGTGGCCGCGGCGATCGTGCCGAGCGGGATCTCGAACTGCTGGCTGCCGGTGAAGAACGCGATGGCCGCGGACACCGGTCGCCGCGACGCCGAGCTCGTCAGCGTGATCGACAGGAGGAACTCGTTCCACGCGAAGATGAACGCGAGCAGCCCTGCCGTGACGAGCCCGGGCGCGGCGAGCGGCAGCACGATCTTGCGGAACGCCTGGAAGTGCGTTGCGCCGTCGACGAGTGCTGCCTCCTCGAGGTCTTTTGGAATCTCACCGAAGAACGATGTGAGGATGTAGATCGTCAGCGGCAGGACGAACGTCAGGAACGGCAGGATCAGGCCCAGGTAGGTGTTGTAGAGCCCGATGTCCGTCCACAGCTTGAACAGCGGCGCCGCGATCGCGATCGGCGGGAACGTCGAGATCGACAGGATGATCGCGAGGATCAGGAACTTCTTCGGGAAGGCCAGTCGCGCGAGCGCGTAGGCTGCGAACGAGCCGATCGTGAGCGCGATGATCGTGGCCGCGCCGGCGTCGATCGCGCTCGTGCCGAGCGCCGTCGTGAAGTCGGCGTTCTTGAAGATCGACGAGTAGTTATCGAGCGAAGGATGGTGCGGGAAGATGTGGCCGGTGGACAGCTCGGCGCCCGTCTTCAGCGACGTGTTGATCATCCAGTAGAAGGGGAAGAGGCAGAACAGGATCGTCAGGATCACGCCGATCCAGAGGAGGATGTGGTCGCGCCGGTTGGGACCGCTGCCTACCTTCGCCTTCGTCCTCGCGGGCGCCCGGGTGCGCGCGCCCTGCCTCGCAACGGCCTCGGTGCTCATGAGTCCTCCTGCGCGAGGTTGCGGATGTTCCCGCCGACGGTGCGGATGTAGATGAACGACACCGCCATCACGATGATGAATGTGAGGACCGCCAGCGATGAGCCCGGCCCGATTAAGCGGTTCTGCGTCAGCTGCTGGTACGCGTAGAGCGACAGCGTCGTGGTGCCGTTCGAGCCCTGTGTCAACACGAACGGCAGGTCGAAGATGCGCAGGGCATCGAGCGTCCTGAAGATCAGCGCGACGAGGATCGCCGGCTTGAGGAGCGGCAGCGTGATCGAGACGAAGCGCTGCCACGCCGTGGCGCCATCCACCTTCGCCGCCTCGTAGACGTCCTCGGGGATCACCTGCAGCCCCGCCAGGATCAAGAGCGCCATGAAGGGCGCCGTCTTCCACACGTCGGCGATGATCAGCACCGCCATCGCGTAGCCGTTCTGGCCGAGCCAGACGGTGTGCTGGCCCGGCAGGTGGAGCGTCTGGAGCAGCTGGTTCGCGAACCCCAGGTCGGCGTCGAAGATCGTCCGCCACATCATCGCCGTGCCGACCGTGAGCACCGCCCACGGCACGAGCACGACCGCCCGCAGCACTGCGCGGCCCCGGAAGGCCGCGTGCATCAGCAGCGCCATCGCCGTCCCGATCACCAGCTCCAGCGCCACCGAGATGACCGTGAACATGAACGTGATGCGGGTGGCGCTCCAGAACTCCGACGACGTGAGTGCATCCCTGTAGTTGTCGAGCCCCACCCAGCGGGACAGGCCCGGGTGGATGACGCTGTACTGGTTGAGCGACAGCCAGATCGCGTACCCGATCGGGTAGGCCGCGACGATCGCGATGACGATCAGCGACGGCGACACCATGGCCGCCGCGAGCCGCCGCTCCGAGAATCCGGAGCGGCGCCGCTCGCGGGGCCTTGATGCAACCGTTGCGGAAGCTGCGCTCACGCTGCGCCTAGAACGTGCTCAGCGCCTTGTTGATCTGGCTCTGCGCCTTGCTCAGCGCGCTCTTCGGCGAGGTGCCGCTCGAGAGCGCCGAGTAGACGTTGTTGTAGATCGCCTCGCTGATCTGCGGGTACACGGGCGAGATCGGACGCGGCTTGCCCTGCTGCACCGCCTTGAGCAGCTGAGGTGCGAACGGCTGGCTCTTCTTCACCGCCGGGTCGCTGTACGTCTGCGTCAGCACAGCCGGCAGCGACGACTTGATGAAGAACTTCTTCTGCGCCGCCGGACCGGTGGCGAAGTTCACGAAGCTCAGCGCCGTACCCGGGTTCTTCGAGTACGTCGAGATCCCGAGGTTGTAGCCGCCGAGGATGCTCGCGGCCTGGCCGCTGCCGAACTTGGGCAGTGGCTCGAGGTTGAACTTCACCTTCGCCTTCTTGGCCAGCGCGTACACGTACGGCCAGTTGCGCAGGAGCGCGACCTTGCCGGACTGGAACGCGTTGCGCGACTCCTCCTCCATCCAGGTGCTGTTGGACTTCGGCACGGCGCCGTCCTTGAGGCCCTGCTGCATGAACGAGAGCACCTGCTCGGCCTGCGGCGAGTCGATCGTGGCCTTCTTGCCGTCGTCTGACAGAACGCTTCCGCCGTTGCTGTAGAGCAGCTCGAGGAAGTCGACCGTCAGACCCTCGTAACGCGCGCCCTGATAGCCGAGCCCGCCGTCGGTCTTGGCCATCTGGTAGGCCTGCTGCCAGGTCGTCGGCGGCTGCTTGACCTTGCTCGTGTTGTAGTAGAGGAAACCGGCGTTCGTGTTGAACGGCACGGCCCAGTACTTGTCGTTGATCTTCGTCGTCTCGAGCGTGGACGGAATGAACTCGCTCTGCCGCGCCTGGATGGCCGGCGTCACGTCGCGGAGCCATCCCTGCGCCGCGAACTCGGCGGTCCAGATCACGTCCATGCCGAGCACGTCGCACTCCGGCGACTTGGCCTGCTCGCGCTGGACGAGCTGCGTGCGCTGAGCGTCGGCAGAGGTCGGGAGCTCGAGCAGCTTGGCGTGCGCGCCCGGGTTCTGCTGGTTGTAGAGCTTGACCACCTGGCTGAAGGCGCCGGTGGTGTCCTTGCCGATGCACCAGGTGACGGTGCCCTTGGGGTTCTTCGCCATGTCTGGCGTGACGGTCTTCGCGTTGTTGCCTACGCCGGCAACGGTGCTTCCGCTGGTGCCGCCTCCCCCGCTGCTGCCACAACCGGCCGCAACGGCGGCACACGCAAGTAGCGCCCCAGCGCTAGCGAGCTTCCTATTCAAGATCAGCCTCCTCGTGTGAGAGCGCACGGACGGCGCGCCCTCTGGGGTCTAACTAGCTACCTCTGCGCGATTCCTTACCCGGCCACGCCTACCGCGAATCTCTGCCTCTTGTTAAGCGCGGATTTGGCTGGCGCAAGTGCCCTACTCGCCGATCACCTTCACGATCAGCCGCTTGTCGCGCTGGCCGTCGAACTCGCAGTAGAAAACCGCCTGCCAGGGGCCCAGATCCAGGCGGCCGTCCGTGATCGGCAGGATCACCTGGTGGTGGACGAGCATGTTCTTCAGATGGGCGTCGCCGTTGTCCTCGCCGCCGCGGTGGTGGCGGTAGTCGCCGCCGTCCGGGAGCAGCTCGCGCGCCACATCGTTAGGCGGCTCCTGCCAGGTCGCGGGGGCGAGCTTGTCGAGCCACTCGAGCGCATCGGCCTGGATGCCCGGCTCGTCGTCGTTCACCCACACGCCCGCCGTGATGTGCATCGCGGACACGAGCACGAAGCCCTCGTTCACGCCGGATTCATCCACCGCATCCTGCACGTCACCCGTGATGCGCACGAACTCGCGGCGACGCTCGGTGTGGAAAGTTCGATAGACCGTATGGCTCTTCAATGCCTTCTCCCGTGTCGAATCCGCACATGATCCCCGCATGAACCTCGGGCTTGCCGGCAAGGCGTGCGTGGTGATCGGCGCGAGCCGCGGGATCGGGCTCGCGACCGCGCGGATGCTGTGCGCGGAGGACGCCGCCGTGCTGCTCGTCGCGCGCGGCGAGGAGGCGCTGCAGTCGGCGGCCGGGCAGCTCACCGCGGCCGGCGGCCGGGTGGAATGCCTTGCGCTCGACTTCACGGCGCCCGACGCCGGCGAGCGGGTGGCCGACGAGTGCGAGCGGCGCTTCGGCTCGTTCGACGTGCTGGTGAACAACGCCGGCACGAGCTCGGTGACGCCGCTCGAGGAGCTGACCGACGAGGACTGGGAGCTCCAATGGGGGCTGAGCGTGCTCGGGCCGATGCGCCTGATGCGCGCGGCGGCGCCGCGCATGGCCGCGCGCGGCTTCGGCCGGATCGTGAACGTCACGTCGTCGTCGGGCAAGCGGCCGTCGAAGACCAACATGGCCTACTCGGTGGGCAAGGCCGCACAGCTCTCGCTGTCGCGCGCCTTCGCGGACCTGTATGTGGACCAAGGGGTGCTCGTGAACGCCGTCGCGCCCGGGCCGGTCGAGACCGGCCTGTGGATGGACGAGGGCGGGCTGGCGGACCAGCTCGCCAAGCATCGCGGCCAGTCGCGCGAGGAGACGCTGAAGACTCAGCGTTCGGGCGTGCCGATCGGCCGCTACGCGACCGAGGACGAGATCGCCGCCGCGGTGGTCTTCCTCTGCTCGGAGCGCGCGTCGTACGTGGCGGGCGCTGCCTGGTCCGTCGACGGCGGCACAGTGCAGGTGATCATCTAGCCGACTACGCGCACCGAGCGCCTGACCGTCTTGCTCTTGCCGCCCGTGCCCGTGCCCGTCGCGGTGGCCTGCAGCCTGAGCAACGGACGGTGGTGGTGCGCGAGCTGGACCCGCAGCCGGTGCCTCACCGCGGCGGGCAGCCTCACGCGCAGGCGGGTGGTCTTGCCGGGCGCGAGGGCCCAGCGGGCGCGGCGCAGCTTGACGGCCTTGCTCGCGTGGCCCATGCGCAGCCGCGCGCTCAGCCTGAGCGTGCAGGGCTGGTCGCAGCGGGCGCGGATCAGCAGGCTGCGGTGCTTCAGGACCTTCTGGCGCTTGCCGGCACGCAGGCTGAGGCGCGGCGCTGAGAGCCGGTCGCGGCCCGGGTTGCCCGGATCCGTCGTCACCGGGTCGCCGCCTCCGCCGCCCTTGGGCGGGCCCGTGGGCGTGGTCTCGCGCGCCATCCAGACGAACGTGACCTTGAGCGACGATGCCATCGCCTGCGAGTCGGAGCTGCCGCCATCGGGGAAGCTCACGGTGAGGCGGTAGGTGCGCAGTTCGTTGACCCCGAACGTGCCGAGCGCGGCGCTCGACAGCCCCGCGAGCGGTCCGACGTAGACCGCCACGGGCGAGGTCGGGACGGTCACGTCGTCGACCTCCAGCTGGAGGTGGCTGGAGAGCGCTCCGCCACCCGGACCCGGCGTGTCGACGAGTCCGGTCGTGCCGAGCACGAAGTCGCCCGGCGCCCAGCCCACGTTGCCGATCGTCACGACGCCACTGAGCGAGTCGCCCGGGCCGAGTTGCCCGCTGAGGAGGGCGGTGCCGTTCTTCGAGTTGACCACCTGAACGCTGCCGCCGGCGCGAATCGCGGCGGCCTGGGCCTGAGCGCTCGGCGAGCGCGTGGCCGCGACGATCGCAGCGAGCGCGAGCACGGCTGCGACGAGGGCTGTCATCCGGGCGCGCAGCATCAGAACTCCCTGTCGTTCGAGCCGCCCTCGTTGCGTGTGTTGCCTGACGCGGCATTGCCCGCAAGATCGGTGGGAATGGTCGACGAGTCCCAGCTCATCGTGCTGCGAGCGGGAAGCGGGTTGGAGTCGATGTTGCCGGCGCCGCTCACCGGGCTGCCGAGCGTGAACGTGACGGTCGTGCCCGACTGCACCATCGTGGCGTCGAAGTGCACCGACGTGTTCGCGGAGACATAGCCGGTCGTTCCGATGTTGATCGACCCGAGCGAGTCGATCTGCGTCGCGTCGTCGGACTCGTAGAAGGTGATGGTGTCGTTGCCCCCGGTGTTCGAAAGCCGCACGACCACGTTCGTCGAGCTGCCGTCCCAGTTCGAGAGGATCGAGAACGGATCCATCTGCTGGCTGAACGTGAGCGTGATCGTGTCGCCCGCCTCGGCCTTGCCCGCCGTGCTGCCGCCGTTGGCGGTCTGCACGTTGGAGGCGGTCGGGGCGGTGTTGTCGGGCGTGATCGAGAAGCTGCCCGTTGCCTGATTGGTCGCCTGGTCGGTGGCAGTCACCGTGTAGCTCTTGGCGGTGGTGCTGAGCGTCGAGTTCGCGGTCAGCACGGCGCTCCGATAGGCATAGCTGGTCGTGCCGACCGTGCACGTGCACGGAGTGAGCGCGACCGCAGTCTGGCCGGTGGTGATGTTGTTCACGTTGGCGACCACCGTGTTCACGCCGCTCGCGGCGTCGCTCGCGTTGGCGTAGACGCGGTAGGTGGCGCCGTGCGAGATGCCGGGGCCGGCGGTTGTGTGCGCGATCGCCGCGCTCGGCACGGTGGGGACCGTGTTGTCGACGCTCACCGTGAACGACTGGGCGCCCGACGAGTTACCGACCACGTCGACCGAGGTCACAGTCCAAGTCTTGGTGCCCGCGGCGGTGTTTTCCGTAAGCAGCGCGCTCTTGTAGCCGTAGGTCACGCCCTGGACGGTGCACGCAGTCACGCAGGGGACAAGCGGAGTCGATCCTCCGGTGGTGGTCACGGCGCTGACGTTGGCGGTCACCACAGACACGCCGCTGGCGGGATTGCCGGCGTCGGTGACGTTCGCGTAGACGTTGTAGGTGGCGCCCGTCTTCAGGCCGAGGCCGCCGCTCGAGTTGGCGATCACGGCGGCCTGCACCGTGGGCGCGGTCCAGTCCGGCGCCGACGACAGCGAGACAGAGCCGTTCGAGGTCGTCGCGCTGAATGCCGAGAAGGTGTTGCCGCCCGCCGCCACGACCGCCACCGCGGTCAGCGCGAGCAGGAACAGTGCTGTCCTACGCAGCCGCCGCACCGGTCTTCTCCGGAGTGGGCGCGGTCCAGATGCGGCGCAGCTCGAGCAGGCAGAGGAGGAAGGCGGGCACGGCCACGAGCCCGATCAGCCCGAGGCGCGAGTGGGCGTAGACGAGCGGGTAGCCGATCTTCGGGATCCGCAGCTGCACGCGGCCGATGCGCCCGTTCGCGGGCACGGTCCAGCGCTCGACGCTGTTGTTGGCGTCGCCCTTCGTCACCACCTGCACCTGTCCGCCCGCCACGTGGAGGCTGCGCACGCGGTGGGTGATCAGCTTCTTGCCGCCGTCGGGGTCGCTGAAGGTCACGACGTCGCCGGGACGAGCATCGAGCGGGCTGATCTTCTGGTCGATCACCACGTCGCCGGTTCGGATCGACGGCGTCATGCTGCCTGACATCACGGTGAAGGTGCGCATGCCGATCGCGTTCGGCAGCGCCACCACGGCGAGCATCGAGACGCAGAAGCCGAGCGCGGCCCAGGCGGCGGTGCGGGTTCCGAGTCGGAGCGCGAGGCTCATGTGTTCCGCGCCTCCCAGTAGAAGGTGGCGCCGGAGGTGAGTCCCTGAGCACTCGAGGACGCGCCGGCCGGGAGGCTCACGGTGAACTGGTACGAGTGCGAGTTGTTGGTTGCCCAGTTCTGGGCGCCGGTCGGGACGTCCACCAATCCGCTCGCGTAGTCGCTGTAGGTCGAGGCGAAGTTCGACAGCGTGCCCGAGTAGACGACGCCGGCGCCCGAGCCGATGTAGTTGGTCGCGTCGGCCGTGAAGGTCGAGCAGGACGGGAACGAGGGCGCGCTCTCGGTGCCGCGCGTGACCACCAGGTTCAGGTATGGAGCGAGCGAGCCCGTGGTGGCGCCGAAGAGGTGGACGTTCGACGTCAGCGAGCCGGTGTACGTGACGCGGATGCAGCGGCTCGCCGAGCTGCCCGGGCTCATCGTCGGTATCGAGAAGGCCGCGCCGGCGTCGTTGTCGGCGATGTTGACGGTGCCGGCGGCGAACGAGTTGCCGGGGTTGCTCGTGGTGCGCGAGAACTTGGCGAACGTGGCGCCCGCGATCGCGATGCTCGCGAGCGAGACGACGATCAGCGAGACGAGGATCTTCCGCGTGCGGCTCATCGCGTCCTCGCCGAGTTGATCTGGAGGGTGATGTCGACGATGCGGCCCTGGAAGCCGGAGCGGACGCTCGACGGCAGGGACGCGTGAAGGTTCAGCTTGTCGCTCTGGCCGCCGGCCAGGCGAAGCGGGGTGGTGCCGGCGGTGCGCAGGCCGCCGAGGTTGCCGTCGTAGAGGACGCCGCGGGCATCGGACACCCGCACGCGGAGCAGCGAGTCGAGGTCGCGCGTCGACGGCATCGCCTGCAGCCGGACCGACATCGGCACGCCGGTCTGATTGCGCAGGGTCACCGCGCCGTCAGCGCTCTTGCCGGGCAGCAGCGAAGGCTTGCTGAGGAAGGGGTGCAGCGGCGTAATGCCGATCGCCCCGGTCTGCAGGGCTTCGACCTGCACGTCGGCGCCGAGCGAGCGCTGGCCGCCGGGCACGCGCCACGAGGCAAGTGCCGTCGCGGCGAGCACCACGCCAAGCAGCAGGCCAAGCGGGCGCACGAGGCGGTGAGTGGAATGGGCGACCGTCTCCATGGCAGGCGGGAAAATGGCGGCGGCCGTCCCCGGGGCAGGAGGAGAAGGGACGGCCGCCGCCTCGCTCAGCAGGTGAGCGAAGTTCCGCTTACTGGTTCTGGGCTTCCCAGACGAACGAGTGCGAGCCGGTGCTCATCGAGCTGGTCACGCCGTTCGCGTTGTTGTCGTCCTGGAGCGTCGCCGTGATCTTGTAGACCACCGCGTCGTTCGTGGCCCACTTGGTCGCCGAGACGCTCGGCAGCACCGACAGGCCGTTGGCGTACGAGTTGTGCGCCGTCGCCCACGCGGACAGCGTGCCGCTGTACGCGGCGCTGCCAACCGGGGTGAAGCCCGAGCAGTTCATGTTCGGGGTGGCCTGGGTGCCGGGCTGAATCGTCAGGTTGACGTAGGGCCCGAGCGAGCCAATCGAGTCCGGCGTGTACAGATGCACGTCGGCATCGAGCGAACCGGTGTAGACAACGCGGACGCACGAGCTCTGGCTCTGCGTCGGCTTGGCGCCGCTCACGGAGTAAGCGGCCACGCCGCCGTCGTTGTCCGAGATGTTCACAGTGCCGGCGGAGAAGCTGTTGCCGGGATTGCTCGTCTGACTCGAGAACGCCGAGAACACGCCAAACGCTGCGATGCTGGCGGTGATCCCGACTACCAACAGGGACAGCAGAAGCTTCTGCTTCCTGGGCATGGTCTCTCCTTCGATTTGGGTGCTGTGCGAGTCCGTGCCTGAACGAGCGAAGGAGAGGGGTTAGTACTCCTACCTCGATTGAGGTACGGGACGAATCCCGGGTTTGTCGGCCAGGGGCGTTCCGGCCTTTAGCCCTGCCTCGCCCAAATGGGGTGCACTGGCGCTATTTCCGCGCCACGTTTGGGTGAAGGTCAATTGCGCAATTTTTTGCGACTGGACAGCGGAATCGGAGACCTTCAGGTGAGACGTATTGACAGGCGTTCCAACAGTGTTGGCACACTTGATAAGTTGGCGCGTTGGCACTCTTAACAACAAGAATGCAGGGCGCTCGTTCAGGCGGTCCGGCGCCCTTCCTATCTTCAAGACAGCTCTGGCCGAGATCGCCTACACCGTCCGCCGCTCAGACCGCGCCCGCCACGCGCGGATCGTCGTCGACGCCTCCGGTGTGGAGGTGGTGGTGCCGCGCCGCATGGCGTTGCGGCACGTCGAGCCCTTCGTGCGGGAGAAAAGCCGCTGGATCGAGCGCACGCTGCGCCGCTTCCAGGAGGCGGAGGAGGCGCTCCCGGCGCCGGACCTCGAGCACGGCGGCAGCGTTCGCTACCTGGGGCAGGAACTGCTGTTGCGCGTGTCCGTCGAGCCCGGGCGCGTGCGCGATCACGTGGCGCGCCGCGGCGACGTGCTTCACGTGAAGGTCGGCTTGCCGGGTCAGGACGCGGTGCGCGACGCGCTCGAGCGCTGGTACCGGCGCCGCGCGCGCGTGGAGGTGGCCGCGAGGCTCGACGCCGCCACCCGCCGCGCCGGGAGCGCGTACACCAAGCTCACGATCCGGTCCCAGCGGACCCGCTGGGCGAGCTGCTCGTCAACCGGCGCGATGAGCTTCAACTGGCGCCTGCTGCTGGCGCCGGAGCCGATCCTCGACTACGTGGTCGAGCACGAGGTGGCGCACCTCGACATCCTCGACCACTCGCCGCGCTTCTGGCGCCTGCTGGGCTCGCGTTGCCCCGAGTACCGCGAGCACGAGCGCTGGCTCAAGCGCAACGGCGGCGCGCTCAGGCTGTAATCAAGGGGCGTGGAGCCCGTCCGCCGCAACTTCGCGCGCTTCCTGCGCATCTACGCCGGCTTCTTCCTGGGGATCTCGGCGCTCGTCCTCGTGGCGTTCGGCATCGGCGTCCTGCCGAGCGGCGGAGTCGGTGCCGTGGTGGAGGGGCTGGCGTTCCTGCTCGCGGCCGTCGGCTGCGGCTATCTCGCCGTCCGCGTCGTTCAGTCCCAGCGGAAGTAGCGCACCGTCAGGAACAGGCCGAGCGCCGCCCAGCCGGCCACGACCGCGAGCGCGGTGAGGTTGTCGCTCAGTCCGTGCCCGGTGACGATCGCGCCGGATAAGCCGTCGATCACATGCTTGAGCGGCAGCGCCTCCGCGATGCCCTTGAACAGGGCCGGCAGGTGCTTGGTCGAGTAGAAGACGCCGGAGATGAAGATCACGGGCAGGAAGACCGCGTTGACGTACGCGGCGGCGGAATCGAAGTTCGGGATCACGGCGGCGAACGCGATCCCGAGCGAGCCGAACGCGACCACCCCCAGCGCCACGAACACGATCAGCTCGAGGTAGCTCTGCGGCCAGGACACGTCGTAGAAGACGTGCCCGATCACGATGATGAGCCCGACCTGCACGATGGCGTTGGCCACCGCGCTCGCGATCACGCCGCCGAAGAACGCGAGCGGCGGCATCGGGGTGCCGCGGATGCGCTTGAGGATTCCCTGCTCGCGGTTGAAGACGAATGTGTACGTGAGCGCCGTGAAGGTGGTGCCGAGCACCGACATCCCCGCGATCCCCGGGATCAGGATGTTCAGCTCCTTGCGGTCGGCCCCGAACACCGACGCGATCATGATCAGGAACAGGAACGGCAGCGTGAAGTTGAAGAACGCCGCGCTCGGGTTGCGCCAGAAGAGCTTGCGCTCGAAGCGGAACTGCCGCCAGGTGAGGGCCGCGGTGCTCACGCCGTCTCGCCCTCCTCGTGCTCGCTGGTGAGCTCGAGGTAGACGTCCTCGAGCGTCGGCCGCGAGACGCTCAGCCCTTCGAGCCGGGTGCCGCGCTCGAGCGCCTCGCCGGTCAGGCGGTGGAGCAGCTCGGTGGGATCCTCGGTCTCGAGCTCCACCCGGTGCCCGTTCTCCTGGTAGCTCACGCGGTAGCTGCGCGGCCGCGAGCTCAGTTCGGACGGCGGTCCCTCGGCCACGATCAGCCCGTCCTTGACGATCGCCACGCGGTCAGACAGCGCCTGCGCCTCGTCGAGGTAGTGCGTGGTGAGCAGGACCGTCTTGCCGAGTCCGCGCAGGGAGCGGATCACCTCCCAGGCGGCACGGCGTGCGGCGGGGTCGAAGCCGGTGGTGGGCTCGTCGAGGAAGATCAGCTCGGGGTCGCCGACGAGCGCCAGCGCGAGGTCGAGGCGCCGCTGCTGGCCGCCCGAGAGCTGCCCCGCGCGGGTGTCCTCCTTGCCGTCGAGCCCCACGAGCGCGATCGTCTCGTGCGCATCGCGCGGGTGCGGATAGGCGGCGCCGAAGTGCTCCACGGCCTCGCGCACGGTCGCGCGCGGGTAAAAGCCGGAGCTCTGGAGCACTATGCCCATGCGCTCGCGCAACGCGCGGTCGCGCGAGGCGGGATCGAAGCCGAGCACGGCCACCTCGCCGGCGCTCCGCTCGCGGTAGCCCTCGAGGATCTCCACCGTCGTCGTCTTGCCCGCGCCGTTCGGTCCGAGCAGCCCGAACACCTCGCCGCGCTGTACCGCGAACGACAAGCCGCGCACCGCTTCGAGCTGCCCATAGCTCTTCCGCAGGCCGTCGACCTGGATGGCCATTTCCGTCACGGCGGGGACTATGGCAAGCTGCGGGCCGTTGGCCTACGCCTGCATCGACGTCGGCAGCAACACCACTCGTCTGCTGGTGGCTGAGCTCAGAGGGGGAGAGCTACGCGAGTTGGCGAGCCAGCGGGCCTTCACGCGGCTTGGGAAGTGTGTTTTGGAGGAGGGAAGGCTCACCCGGGACAAGCTGCGCGAGCACGCCGAGGTGGTGGCGGCGCAGGCGCAGATCGCGCGTGACCTGGGGGTTCTCGCCATCGACGTGGTCGGCACCGCCGTGGTGCGCGACTGCCCCAATCGCGCCGAGCTCGAGGCGGCAGTGGAGGACGCCGCGGGTGTGCCGATGCGCGTTCTGGACGGTAAGGAGGAGGCGCGGCTGGCGTTCAAGGGGGTGAGCGGAACGCTCACGGGTGACGTTGAGGGCCGGCTCTTGGTGGTGGATGTGGGCGGCTGGTCCACCGAGGTCGTGCTCGGCACGCGCGCGGCCGGGGTGAGCTGGTCCCAGTCCTACCGGCTGGGGTCGGGGCTGCTCGCGGACGTCTACTTCCACCACGATCCACCCGACACGCGCGAGCTCGCCGCCGTGACGGCGCACGTGAGCGAGGTGCTGGCGCCGCTCGACATCCCGAGGCCCGACCGCGCCGTGGCGGTGGGCGGCAGCGCGACGTCGGTGCGCCGGATCGTGGGGCGGGAGCTGAGTCGCCATGCCCTCGAACGGTCGCTCGAGCTCCTCTCCCGCTCCTCGTGCAACGAGGTGGCCGCGCGCATCGACCTCCATCCCGAGCGCGTGCGGCTGATGCCCGCGGGCATTACGATCATGCACGAGCTCGCGCGCCGGCTCGACACCGAATTGGAGCTGGGGAACGGGGGTTTACGCGAGGGAGTCGTGCTGGAGCTGGCGGCGCGGACCGGCGAGCCCCAGCGCTAGCCTCACTCAAGTCGGAGGCGCGGATGGGCGATGTGACACCCAAGATGGAAGGCGTAGAGATGGCAGCTGAGCGGCGCGTCCCGCTGCTCGCGCGCGGACCGAGCCTTGTGCTCATCGCGCTGCTGGTGGCGGCCGCGGTGCTCGGGCTTGTCCTGCTGCTCACGGGCGGAGGCTCGGGCCACGGCAAGGCTGCTGCGGGCGCCTCGAAGGCGCCTCCCGGCGAGATCGACCTCACCACGCTCAGCGCGCAGCAGCTCCGCCCGGTGGGCGCGAAGGTGGACAAGGCGAGCCTCAGCGTGCATCCGCAGGTGGTGAAGGTGGCCGGTGTCGGCACCGACGGCTTTACGAGCCCGGAGGCAGACTCGGCGTCGTCGAGCTCCGCGACCGCGCCCTCAGACGCCGAGGTGCGCCGCGAGCTCTTGGCCTTCAGGCGTGACCTTCGCTCGGCTCCCG
Organism: Thermoleophilaceae bacterium; assembly: GCA_036555755.1. Taxonomy (GTDB): domain Bacteria; phylum Actinomycetota; class Thermoleophilia; order Solirubrobacterales; family Thermoleophilaceae; genus JAICJR01. The sequence goes on along the minus strand of DATBKS010000217.1, from coordinate 27,593 downwards.
GCGTGCCGGTGGGCGAGAGCGCGGGCATCCAGCCCGGCGGCATGGCCGTGGCTCCGGTGGACGCGCCCAACGTGGTGGCGGCGGTCATCCAGGCCGGCAACCAGATCGCCGACACGCCCTACAAGTGGGGCGGTGGCCACGGCGCCTGGGCCGACACGGGCTACGACTGCTCGGGCTCGGTGTCGTTCGCGCTCGCCGGGGCGGGACTTCTCAGCAGCCCGCTCGACTCCACCCGCTTCGAGCACTGGGGCGCGGCCGGCCCGGGCAAGTGGATCACGGTCTACGCCAACGCCGGGCACGCGTTCATGGTCGTTGCCGGGCTTCGCTTCGATACAAGCGGTCGCTCCGGCCCGCGCGGAACACGCTGGCAGCCCTTGATGCGCTCAACCGCAGGCTTTGTGGCCCGGCACCCGCCGGGGCTGTAGCCACTGTCATTCCCAGCGAGGCGTAGGCGTGCGGGGACGCGACGAGGAGCCTTGCCTTCGCCGCACGGATCGCACTGAGTGATACCTGCGCTCTCATGCCACTGATGTTCGGCTGAGCGAGGACGCGTCCCTATGGCCCGATGTCGAAAGATTCGGGCGAGCTTTTCTACCTGGTGGCGAAGTGCTTTATGCCCGCAAATAGGCCAAAACCGCCAGCACACGGCGGTGTTCCTGGCCGGTGGCGGAGAGGCCGAGCTTGCCGAAGATGCTTGTCACGTGATGCTCCACGGCGCGCTCGCTGACGCCGAATTCCTCGGCGATCGCCCTGTTCGACAGCCCCTCCGCCATGCGCCCGAGCACCTCGCGCTCGCGGTCGGTGAGCTCGTCGAGCGGGCCGTCGCTGCGGCGCCCGACCATGTGGGCCACGACCTCCGGGTCGAGCGCCGAGCCGCCCTCGGCCACGCGCCGCACCGACTCCACGAAGCGGTCGACCTCGGCCACGCGGTCCTTCAGCAGGTAGCCCACGCCTTCGGCGCCGTCCTCGAGAAGACGCATCACGTAGTGCTCGTCCACGTACTGGGAGAGCACGAGGATGCCGACGTCCGGCAGCTCGCCGCGGATCTGGCGTGCCGCCTCGAGGCCGTCGTCCGCCTGCCGTGGCGGCATGCGGATGTCCACCACCGCGACGTCGGGCTTGAGCTCCCTCACCTCGCGCACGAGGTCGTCCGCATCGCCCACCTCGGCCACGATGTCGAAACCCGCGCCGGAGAGCACGCGAGCGATCCCCTCGCGCGTCAGCACCGAGTCTTCGCCGATGACTACGCGCATGGGATGCTCGCCCGCACGGTCGTGCCCTCGCCCGCCGGGCTCTCAACGGTCAGTTCGCCCTCGAGCGCGGCCAGGCGGTCGGCGAGACCGCGGAGGCCCGAGCCGGAGTCCGGATCCGCCCCGCCGCGGCCGTCGTCGCGCACCTCCACGAGCATGCGCTCGCCCTCACAGCGCACGGCCACGGACGCCTCACTGGCCTCGGCGTAGCGCGTGACGTTGGTCAGCGCCTCGGCCACCACGAAGTAGGCCGCCGACTCCACGCTCGGAGCGAAGCGCTTCTTCGTCACCTCCTCGATGCGCACCTTCATCTGGGAGCCCGAGACGAGTCCAGCGATCGCCGGCTCGAGCCCGCCGTCCGACAGCACCGCGGGGTGGATGCCGCGCGCGAGCTCGCGCAGCTCCGCGGTGGCGCGGGTGAGCTCGCGCATCGCGTCCTCGAGCAGCACGCCCGTCTCGCTGGGGCTCTCGCCGAGCTGGCCGTGCGCGAGGCGCAGCCCGAGGCTCACGTTCACGAGCCGCTGCTGCGCGCCGTCGTGGAGGTCGCGCTCGATGCGGCGGCGGGCGTCATCGCCCGCCTCCACGATGCGTGTGCGGGAGGCGCGCAGCTCCGCCTCCGCGGTCACGCGCTCGGTGATGTCGCGGACGAAGCCGGTGAAGCGCGGGGCGCCGGGAACGTCGATCTTCGTGATGGTCAGCTCCACCGGGAACTCGCTCCCGTCCTGGCGCATGCCCGTGATCTCGATCCGCGAGTCGAGCAGCGCGCCGGTGCCGTCGCGCACGCAGCGCGCGAAGCCCTCACGATGCCGCTCGCGCAGCGCGGGCGGCACGATCAGTTCGGACATGTCGCGCCCCACGGCCTCGTCGGCCGCGTAGCCGAAGGTGCGCTCCGCCGCTGGGTTGAACTCGAGGACGCAGCCGTTCTGATCGATGGTGATGATGCAGTCGAGCGCGGCATTGACGATCGCCTCGTGCCGCTCGCCGGCCTCGCGCGCCCGCGACTCCGCCCGGCGACGCTCCACCACCTGTCCGATCTGGCTCCCCAGGCTCGCCATCGCTTCGAGCAGTTCCGCATCGGGCTCGCGCGTGCGCGAGCTGAAGAACTCGATCGCGCCGAGGATGCCGCCGGCGCTGCGCACGGGCGAGCACATCGCGGAGCGCATGCCTGTGGCGGAGGCGCGCTCGGCACGTGGGAACTCCCCGTGGCTCGCGAAGTCCACGATCCAGCTCGCCTCGCCCGTCTCCCACACGTGACCGGGCAGGCCCTGCGAGCGCTCGAGCACGGTGTGGAGCGAGGTGGCGGCGAACGCGGCCGCGCCCTCGCCGGCGGCCGGCGAGCACCAGACCTCGACGCAGGTGAGCGCGCCGCCCTCGACGGGCACCTCCCAGATCAGGCCGAGATCCCAGTCGAGCGTCTCGCCGATGGCGGCCAGCACCTCGGGGTAGAGGTTCTCCTCGGCGGCGGTCTCCGCGAGGATGCGTGCGACGGCCCGGTCGGCGAGCGCTACGGGCCGGGACTCGATCTCGCCCGACCGCATGCCGCTACGCCAGCAGCTCGCCGATCGCGGCGACTGACAGGTCGGCTTTGGGGAGGAAGCCGCGCGCCCCGCTGCGGCGCGCCATGCCGTCGAGCTCCTCGCCCTCGCGAGTCGAGGTGATGATGATCGCGGCGTCCGGTTGCACCTCACTGAGCTGGGGAGCGAGCTCGAAGCCGTTGCAGTCCGGCAGGTTGACGTCGAGCAGCACGACGTCCGGGCCGAGCTCGCGCGCCGCGCGCACGGCGGAGTCGCCGTCGGGCGCCTCGCCAACCACCTCGTAGCCCTCGGACTCGAGCAGCTTGCGGGCGAGTCGGCGGAAGCCAGCGCCATCGTCCACGATCAGGATCGTGCGGGCCATTGCCGCGGATTGTGCCCTACGGGGGCTGCGGTTGCCAGAAGCGCCGAGTGGCGGAATCCCGAAGCGCCTTTCGCCGGATTGCCCCTCTTACCCGCGCGAGCCCGCGCTGGGAGGCTGGGCTCGCAACGTTCTGAAGCTTCCCGAGGAGGGCCAATGTCATTCGGATTCAGTGTCGAGGAGCAGCGCCAGTGGATGGAGAGCAACCGTCCGCGTGTCGAGGTGAAGACGGGCGCGCCGGTGCTCGCCTTCTCGACCTTCTACCGCACCGGAAGCTGGGGCGAGATGGGGATGGAGCACGTTTCGCCCCTGGCCAGGAGCGCGATGAAGCTGATCGGCAAGCGCAAGGCCGGCGGCCTGCCCCCGCACTTCATCCTCGCCCTCACCGCCGACCGCCTCTACGCCTTCAAGTACAAGCCGCGGCGCGACCAGATCGAGGTGGGCGACGAGGTGGGGTCGTGGGACCGCGCGGCCATCACGGCGAGCGCGGAGGAGACGACGCTGACGATGCGGCTCACCATCGGCTCGCCCGCCGACGGGTCGAAGGTCGTCTGCGACACCGGCAAGGCCGACATCACGAACCATTTCCTGGCGCAGCTCGGCGCGGTGCCGACCGCGGCCGCGGCTTGAGCTAGGCGCCCGCGCCCGCTCCGCCGCGGCCCTCGCCGCCGGCGAAGCGCGCCGCGCCCTTCTGGGCGATCTCATGGAGCGCGAGGCCGCTTTCCGCCTCGCGCTCGAGCCCTTCCTCGAAGGTCATGCCGATGCCCTCGATCGCTGCGAGGCGGTCGGCGAGCATCGTCTCCTGCGGGAACGCGGCGAGGTTCTGCGCAAGCTCGAGCGCGCGCTCGAGGTGGCGGCCGGCGGGCACGATCTCGGTGAGGAGTCCCATCCCGAGCGCCTCGTCCGCGGGCACCAGCCGGCCGGTGAGGATCATGTCGAGCGCCCGGCCGAGGCCGACGATGCGCGGCAGCCGCTGGGTGCCGCCGTCGATCAGCGGAACGCCCCAGCGCCGCTCGGGGAAGCCGAGCACCGAGCCCTCGGCGGCGATGCGCAGGTCACACCAGAGCGCGAGCTCGAGGCCTCCCGCGAGGCACCAGCCCGAGATGGCGGCGATGGTGGGCTTGGACGCGATTCGTCTCGTGAAGCCGAGCGGCCCGCCCTCTTGCAGGAGCCGCGGCCCGAGCGTGTCGATCGCCTTGAGGTCGGCGCCCGCGCAGAACGCGATTCCGCCCGCGCCGGTGAGGATGAGCACACGCGCGTCGTCGTCTGCCTCGAACTGCACGTAGCCGTCGGCGAGGGCGTCGGCGGTGGGGCCGTCGACTGCGTTGCGGCGGTCCGGGCGATCGATCGTGAGCACGGCGGCAGCGCCGACGCGCTCGTAGGTCACCTGCTCGTCGGCCACTTACCAGCCGGCGAGCTGGCGCTTCTGGGCGGCCTTCTTCTCGTCCTTACGCTTGTCGAGCGCGCCCTGGATCATGCTGCCGAAGACGATCACCGCGGTGAAGAACAGGACGAGGCCGAGGCCGAAGAAGGCGACGACCTTGTCGTCGGTCTCGCCGTAGAGGCCCTGGCCGTTGTCGCTCGCGAAGGCGCTCGCGGCAAACACGAGGCTGGTCGTGGCGACGAAGAGCGTTATCGCGAGCGCGCGCAGTCGCATCGGGCGGAACCTTACCGGGTAACCTCGGCGGCGCATGGAGGAAGGCACTCTCACCTGCTTCGTCGAGATCCCCAAGGGGAGCCGCAACAAGTACGAGTACGACCTCGAAGCCGGGGTCATAGTGCTCGACCGCTTCCTCTTCTCGTCGATGGTCTATCCGACCGACTACGGCTTCATCCCGGACACGCTCGCGCTCGACGGCGACCCGCTCGACGCGATGGTGTGCGTCTCGGAGGCGACCTTCCCCGGCTGCGTGATCCCGGTCAAGCCGATCGCGCTGTTCAAGATGGAGGACGACAAGGGAATCGACGACAAGATCCTCTGCGTCCCGCTCGACGACCCGGCCTGGAACACGCTCAACGTGCTCGAGGACCTGCCCGAGCAGCTGCGCGACGAGATCGAGCACTTCTTCTCCGTTTACAAGGATCTGGAGCAGAAGACGGTGCGCGTGGACGGCTGGTACTCGCGCGAGGATGCGCTCACGGAAATCGAGGCGGCGCGGGCGCGCTGCCAGGAGTCGAAGGCCCCGGACGGGGGCTAAGCTCGGTCTCGTGAAGCACGTCATCAACTTCGGGATCGTCGCGCTGATCGCGCTCGCGCTTGCGGTGCTCCCGGGCGGCGGGCCCGCGGTCAACGTGATCCTCACGCTGCTGGGCGCTGCCTTCCTCGTCGCGCTCGGGTTCTTCCTGCTGCAGCTCTACCGGGAGAACCGCTGGACCCTGGAGTCCATGGAGACGGTCTACCGGGTCATCCTCTACTGCTCGATCGGGCTGGCGTTCCTTACGTTCGCCGGCTACCAGAAGCTGTGGCAGTTCGGGGACACGTCGGGGCGGGTCGTGTGGCTCGCGCTGCTGGCGCTGGCCGGCTACGGCGTGTTCTGGTCGTGGGCGCAGGCCCGGCGGCTTTCCTGAAGCTAATTAGTTAGTTTCTCTCGGCGAGTTGATGCCTACTGGGGCGCGTTCCCGCACGCCGTCTGGCGTGTTGCCGTGTGCGGTCGCTGCGGCTGCCTTCGTCGTTTATGCGCTGACGATCAGCTCCGGTCCCGCCTGGGACGACTCGGGCGAGCTGACCGCCGGGGTCGCGCGGCTCGGGATCGTCCATCAGACGGGCTACCCGCTGTACGTGTTGCTCGGGAAGGCGTTCGTCTCCGTCGATCCGTTCGCGGGGGACGCGGCGCGCGTGAGTCTGTGGAGCGCGGTCGCGGCGGCGATCGCGGTTGGTTTCATCGCCTGGTACGTCCTGGCGGTCTCGGGCTCGGTTGTCGGTGCCGTGATGGCAGCGCTGGTGCTCGCGACCGGCCCTTTGTTCTGGTACCAGGCCGCGACGGCGTCGGTGTACCCGCTGTTCGTTCTCTCGCTCGCCGCGCTCGTCGTGAGCACGCGGCTCTGGCGGACGGACCCGCGGGCGCGGAACCTCGCGTTCGTGGCGGTCTCGGCGGCCGCCGTGTTCCTCTCGCACAACACCGGGCTCGTGTTTGTCGCGGGGACCGGCGCGTTCCTGGTTGCGAACCGGCGACTGTTCCGGCGGGCGAGCGATCTGCTCCCGCTCGCGGCTGGACTGATCCCGCTCGTGAGCATCGCCTACCTGCCGCTGCGCGACGGCTACCGCGGCTTCCCGAACCTGCTGGCGGCACAGCACGCCTCCGTGCTCGAGTGGCTGTTCGGTTCGGGGCCCGGGGCGCCGACGTTGTTCGGCGCCTCGAAGCATGGGCTTGCGGTCCATGCGGGGCGGCTGGTGCTGCTCGTGGCGGCGTCGCTGGGACCACTGGCGCTGGTGCTGGCGCCGCTGGGCGCGGTCTGGTTGCGCCGGGTGTCGGAATACCTCTGGTGTTGCTTGCTGCCGGCGCTGGCTGTCGCGGCGCTCGTGCTGACTACGGCGCAGAGCTTCGCGTACTGGCAGTTCCCGCTGCTCGTGGCGGCGGCGATCGCGACTGGTGTCGTATTGCCGCGAGTGGTGAGTGCGCTGCGCAGGCGCGGGGCCCTTGGCATCGCCGCGCTCGCTGCGGTTGTGGTGAGCTTCGCGCTCGTGCCCGCGCTCGGCGCGGCGTACCTCGCGCGCGGGGATCGCGATGCGTTGCCGTGGGCGCGCGCCTCGCTTGCGGCGCTGCCGCCCGGGGCGCAGGTTGTGGCTCCCTGGCGCGTGTATGCGCCGCTGCGCGGGCTTCAGGCTCTTGGGGATCTGCGGCGCGACGTCGCGCTGGTCGAGGGGCCGCCCACAGTGCAGCCGGCATCGCTGGCGGCGCTCCGCGGTCGCTACGTGGTTGTCGTTGGAGCGCGACCGCCCACCGCACCGCCGGGCGTGACTCTCCAGCAAATCGGGCGCCCCACGCGAGTCAACTTCAAGGGCCTCACGGGGCTTGGCCTTGGAGCGCTTCGGATCGGATATCCGGACGAGAGGGCCTATCTCTTCCGGGTGGTCTGAGACGCGATTGGTTCGTTTCCGTAGCTGACTTGTAACGCGGGAGTCTTGAGGCGTTGCGCGTCGCTCGCGAGCGTTGGGGGTGCTTATGCGAGGCGAACGCGGTCAGGCGACAGTGGAGCTGGTGGCTTTGGTGCCCGCGCTTGTCGTGGCGTGCGTGATCGCGTGGGAGCTGGTGCTGGCCGGGCATGCCGCGTGGGTGGCGGCTCATGCGGCGCGCGCAGGTGCTCGGGCGATGGCGGTCGGGCGTGACGGACGCGCGGCGGCGCGGAGCGTTGCGTCGTCGGCCTCGGTGTCGGTGCTCGGCGACGGCCGACGGGTGCGAGTTCGTGTCCCCGTGCCGCTGGTGGTTCCCGGCTGGAACAGCGCGGTAAGGGTGTCGGCCACGGCGGGGCTGTGAGATCGGAGCGTGGGCAGGCGAGCGTGGAGCTGGTGGCGGCGCTGCCGACGCTGCTGGTGCTGGCGCTCGTTGTGTTCCAGCTGCTGGCGGTGGGCTACGCGGCCGTCCTGGCCGGGGACGCCGCGGAGGCGGGCGCGCTCGCCTTGGCGGGCGGGGCGGATGCGCGGGCGGCTTCGCGCGGCGCCGTGCCGGGCTGGTCGCGTGCGCGTATGACCGTGGTGGTGCGCGAGGGCGCGGTGCGGGTGGCGATGCAGCCACCGTCGGTGTTGGCTGTGGTGGCGCGGCGGCTCGAGGTGCACGCGACGGCAGCGCTCGGCTCATGAGCCTCGTCGACTGGCTCATCGAGCCACCCATCCTGGATCGTGGGGCCACTGTCCCCACAAAGCAGGATGTGTTGGAGAAAACGCGGCCGATCGTGGCAGTGATCGGTCTCGCGCCCGGCGCCGGCACAACCACATTGGCCCGCGGCATCGCGGCGACGCTCGCACGAAGGGACCCAAGCGGCGCCGCAATAGTCACCGGCCGGCACGAGCCCACAAGCCCGCTGCTCTCACTGCCCAGCGCCGCCCGCCTGGCAGCGCGGATGGAATCCGCACAGCCGCTAGGCCGCCTATGCCTGACAAGCAGCGTGCCCGAGGGGAGCGAAGCCCCGCTCGTCCTCGACGGCGCACCCACACCAGCAGCCCACCTCACCATCCTCCTCGCCCCAGCCGACGCAGAGCCCGCCCTCGCAGAGCTCGCCGCCCGGACCCACAACGCCCAGCTCACCGTCGTCAACGGCAGCGATGAGAGATGGCACAAGCGCGCGTTCCTCTCACTCCCGCAGTCAAGGCTCGGAGCGCGGCTCGCGCAAGCAGGCTGGGAGCCGCCCGGTGCACTCGGCAAGGCAATCGCGCGGTTAGCCGACTCGGCAGAGGAGGCGGCATGAGGCGCAACGAGTCGGGCCAGGCGGTCGTCGTCCTCATCGCCGCGATGGCCGCCCTCGTGCTCGGTGCCCTGATCCTCGGCGCGATGGGGCAGGCACTGGGCGCCAAGGGCCGCGAGCAGCGCGCGGCCGACCTCGCTGCCGTTTCCGCGGCCCGCGCGATGCGCGACGCCTACCCGCGCCTGTTCGAGCGCCCGCGCTCGAAGCGGCACCTCTCCCTGGCCGCATACCTGGCGCTCGCGCGCGCCGCCGCGGTCGACGGCGCGAAGCGCAACGGCGCGTCGCTCGATCCAGCGCGCGTCACCTTCCCCGATGGCAGCTCGTTCGCGCCGACGAGAGTCAGCGTTGCTCTCACGGATCGCGTCGCACTGCGCGTGCCCGGCAAGCGCACCGAGCAGCGGATCCGCGTCACGGCGCGAGCCACCGCCGCGCTCACCCCAACCGTGGGCCCGGACGCCTACCCGAACGCCGACGGCGGCGGTTACAGCGGGCCGCTGGCATACCGGCAGGGCAAGGGAATGCGACCGGACGTCGCGCCCGCGTTCGACCGCATGGCCAAAGCCGCGAGCGCGGACGGCATCGAACTGCTGATCGTCAGCGCCTACCGCTCAGACGCCGAGCAGGCGAAGCTCTTCGCCGCCCACCCTGATCCCAAATGGGTCGCGCCGCCGGGCCAGAGCCTCCACCGCTTCGGCACGGAACTCGACCTAGGCCCGCCGTCCGCATACGCGTGGCTGGCGGCGAACGCCGAGCGCTTCGGCTTCGTACAGCGTTATTCCTGGGAACCTTGGCATTGGGGCTTTTCGCTCAACGCCGGCACGACCTCCGTCGGCCTCGGCGACGGCACCCGCCTGAAGAGCCTGCCCAACTTCGTTCCGCCGTCCCTCCAGCCGACGATCTCGAAGGCGGCCCAGCGCTGGAACGTGTCCGGCGCGCTGCTCGCCGCGCAGCTCTACGCAGAGTCGAACTTCAACCCCTTCGCCCAGTCAGGCGCGGGCGCGCAGGGCATCGCGCAGTTCACGCCGGGCACCGCTCAGGCCTACGGCCTCGACGACCCCTTCGACCCGGCGCAGTCGATCGACGCCCAGGCCCACCTGATGCGCGACCTGCTGCGCCAGTTCGCCTCGGTCCCGCTTGCGCTGGCCGCCTACAACGCCGGCCCCGCACCAGTGGCCGCCTGCGGCTGCATCCCGGCGATCCCAGAAACCCAGGCCTACGTGGCCAAGATCCTCGGCCTGCTCGGCGGGGCGGGGGAGGGCACAGCCACCTTGCAAGTCCGCTTGGTGGCCTAAGACTGACCATATGGCTACCATATGCTTATCGCTAGAACGCAGACACTCGTTCAGTTGACGCCCGAGCTGCTCACCGCGCTCGACAACTACCGTGCCCGGACGGGCGCGAGCTCGCGTTCGGAAGTCATCCGCGACGCGATCGCGAAACTGCTCGCCGCGGATCGCGAGGCTCAGATCGACGCCCAGATCGTGACCGCGTACACCCGGCAACCACCCGAGCCGATCTGGGGCGAGCAGTTCGCAAGGTCACTCGTCGAGGCTGAGCCCTGGGAATGAGGCGCGGCGAGGTCTGGTGGCTCGAGGTTCCGGACGCAGGGCGGCGACCCGTCTGCATCCTCACTCGGAAGGCTGCGATCGACGTGCTTACGTCTGTCCTGGTTGCCCCGGCGACTCGGACGATTCGTGACATCCCGACCGAGGTGCGACTCACCAAACGCGACGGGATGCCGTCCGCATGCGTCTTGAGCTTCGACAACCTTGTGACTGTGCCGAAGGCCTTCCTCACCAAGCGGATCACGCACGTGCCCGAGGCGAAGCTGCCTGAGCTGTGCGAAGCACTGCGGGCCGCGACCGGCTGCTAAGCGGCGAGCCGAAGGCCCGTTAGGCTGCGACACGTGGACCGGACCGCGGTGGACAAGTGGCTCGAGGCGTACGTCGAGGCGTGGAAGAGCTACGACCCCGAGCAGATCGGGGCGCTGTTCGCCGACAACGTGACGTACCGCTACCACCCCTACGACAAGCCGGTCATCGGCCGCGAGGCGGTCGTCGAGTCGTGGCTCGGCGAGGGCGATCACCCTGGTGCCTCGACCCGCGACGACGAGGGCACCTACGACGCGAGCTACCGGACCGTGGCGGTCGACGGCGACGTCGCGGTCGCCACCGGAACCAGCTCATACAGCGCGACCCCCGGCGGACCGGTGGAGAAGCTTTTCCACAACTGCTTCGTGATGCGCTTCGACGCCGACGGCCGCTGCACCGAGTACACGGAGTGGTACGTGCAGCGTCCGGCGCCCTAGGGAGAGACCTCCAGGGCCCACCGTATCCTCGAACGCGGTGCCCACCACAAGCGCAAACGGAACCGATCGCGAGTCGCGGATCAGGGAGCAGCGCCGCGCGCTGCCGGACGCTCCTGGCGTCTACCTCTTCCGCGACAACCGCCGGCGCGTGCTCTACGTCGGCAAGGCGAAGTCGCTGAAGAAGCGCGTCCAGTCGCATTTCTCGAGTCCCTCCACGCGCGGCTCCACCGACCTTCTCGACGAGATCGAGAACATCGAGTTCATAGCGACGCAGACCGAGGCGGAGGCGCTGCTCGCCGAGCAGACCTTCATCCGCCAGTACCGGCCGCGCTACAACGTCCGCCTCCGCGACGACAAGTCCTACCCCTACATTGCGATCTCCCTCGACGAGGACTTCCCCCGCGTCTACTTCACGCGCGAGAAGCACCGCCGCGGCCGCGCCTACTTCGGCCCCTTCTCCAACGCCAAGCGCGTGCGCGAGACGCTCGACCTGCTCGGCAAGGTGTTCCAGTTCCGCACCTGCGACGGCCCCGAGCCCGGCCGCGCCAGCGGCAGCCCCTGCCTCGACTACTTCATCAAGCGCTGCCAGGCGCCGTGCGTCGGCTACGTGTCGAAGGAGGAGTACCGAGCGAGCATCGAGTCGATTGTGGCCTTCCTCTCGGGCCGCTACCGCCAGATCGAGCGCGACCTCGAGAACGAGATGAAGCAGGCGGCCGCCGACCAGGAGTTCGAGCACGCGGCGCTGCTGCGGAACCGGCTCAAGGCGGTCCGCAGCCTCCTCGAGCGCCAGCGCATCTCCAATGAGTCGGTCGGAACGCTCGACGCCGTCGCCGTGGCCGCTGAGGGCACCGACGCCAACGCTCAGGTGTTTCAGGTGCGCGACGGCGTCCTCGCCGACCGCCAGAGCTTCTACCTCGAGAACGAGGGCGGCCGCGACGAGCCCGAGGTCGCGGAGGAGTTCATCCTCCAGTACTACGCCACGTCGCCCGCCATCCCGCCGCAGGTGATCGTGCCACGTGGCCTGACGCGGACGAGCGTCCTCGAGGAGGCGCTGAGCGACCAAAGAGGCGCGCCGGTCGAGATCCGGCACGCGGAAAGAGGCGACAAGCGCCGCATCTTCGAGCTCGCCGAGCGCAACGCCCGCCTCGCGCTCGACCAGGACCGCCTCCGCTCGGAGCACCGCCGCGTGCAGCGCATCGAGGCGCTCGAGGGCCTGCAGAAGGAGCTCGGCATGGAGCAGATCCCGATGCGGATCGAGTGCTTCGACATCTCGAACCTCGGCGAGACGCACACGGTCGCGTCGATGGTCGTGTTCGAGGGCGGCGCGCCGAAGAAGTCCGACTACCGCCGCTTCGCGGTCCGCGAGTCCGTGCAGGACGACTTCGCCGCGATGCAGGAGGTGCTCAGCCGCCGCATGGCGCAGTACGTCGCGCAGCGCGAGCGCTCCCCGCACGAGAAGAGCTACGACGCGAGCTTCGCCACCGCGCCCGGTCTGATCGTGATCGACGGCGGCAAGGGGCAGCTCTCGTCAGGGCTGAAGGCGCTCACCGAGTTCCGCGACATGGGCGTGGTCGTGGTCAGCCTCGCCAAGCGGATTGAGGAGATCTTCCTGCCGGGGATCCAGACGCCCGTCGTCCTCCCGCACGACACCCCGGCGTTGCAACTTCTGCAGAGGGTCAGGGACGAGGCCCACCGCTTCGCGATCGAGTTCCACCGCGGCCGGCGCGACCGCGCGATGACGCGCTCGATCCTCGACGAACTGCCCGGCGTCGGCCCGACGCGCAAGCGCGTGCTGCTCCAGTACTTCGGCTCGCCCGAGCGCTTCCTCCAGGCGAGCCGCGAGGAGCTCGAGGCGGTGCCGGGCCTGCCGGGCAAGGTCGCCCGCGACATCCACGACTACGTTCACAAGATCCGCTAAGAACCGCCCGACGCGGTCGCTAGTGTCAATGTCGAGCATGCCGTCTTGGAGAAAGGCGCTCCGGCGCACCACGGGCCGCCCACTCAGCGGGTCGATAGAGGACTTCGTTGTGATCACCGGCTTCTCCGGAGCCGGCAAGTCGCAGGCGATGGCGTGCTTCGAGGACGCAGGCTACTTCTGCGTCGACAACCTGCCGCCCGAGATGATCCTGTCGCTGGCCGACCTGTTCCAGCACGAGGGCAGCAAGGTCGAGCGCGCGGCGGTGGTGTCGGACGTGCGCGGCGGCGAGTTCTTCGAGGGCCTGGTCGCAGTGCTCGACGAGCTCGAGGAGCGCGGCACCGACTACCGGCTGCTCTTCCTCGACGCGTCCGAGCACGAGCTCGTCAACCGCTACAAGGAGACCCGCCGCAGGCATCCGCTCGCCAGCGGGGGAGAGGTGGGCGGCGGCATCCACCTGGAGCGCACGCTGCTCGAACCGCTGCGCGACCGCGCCGACGTCCGCATCGACACCACCGACATGTCGGCCAACCGGCTGCGCAAGGTCGTCGCCGACAAGATGCTCACGCCCGAGACCGAGGGCAAGCTCGCGATCACGTTCCTCACCTACGGCTTCAAGCACGGCACGCCGCGCGAGGCCGACCTCTCCTTCGACGTCCGCTTCCTGCCGAACCCGCACTACGAGTCGGAGCTCCGCGAGCTGACCGGGCGCGACCGACCGGTGATCGACTACGTGAACACCTCAGACGGCGTCGACGAGTTTTATTCCAAGCTCGTCCCGCTGCTCGACTATCTCCTTCCGGCGTACATCAGAGAGGGCAAATCGCACCTCACGATCGGCATCGGCTGCACCGGCGGAAGGCACCGCTCGGTGGTGATCGCAGAGCGGCTCGCGGAGATCTACGGAGATCGCGACGAGCTGCTCGTGGACGTCGTGCACCGCGACGTCGACAAGCCTCCGCGCCGCCCCTGAGGCGTTTTCGGCGCGCCCCAAGCGGGCACAGGGTCCGCTGATAGATTGCGAACCTTGGGGAACCGAGAACAAGAAAGGACGGCCGAATGTCGGTAAGGGCCGGAATCAACGGCTTCGGCCGGATCGGCAGGAACGTATTCAGGGCGGCGCACGCGAAGGGCGCCGACATCGAGTGGGTCGGTGTCAATGACATCACCGACACGGAAACGCTCGCGCACCTGCTCAAGTACGACTCGATCCTGGGTCCGTTCCCGGGCGAGGTCGAGGCCACCGAGGGCGGGATCCTCGTCGACGGCAAGGAGCTGAAGGTGTTCGCCGAGCGCGACCCGGCGGCGCTGCCGTGGGGCGACAACGGCGTGGACGTCGTGATCGAGTCCACCGGCTTCTTCACCAACCGGGACGACGCCGCCAAGCACCTCGACGCCGGCGCGCAGAAGGTGATCATCTCGGCGCCCGCCAAGGGTCCCGACGCGACGCTCGTGCTCGGCGTCAACGACGACGCGTACGACCCGGAGAACCACACGGTCATCTCCAACGCCTCGTGTACGACGAACTGCCTCGCGCCGGTCGCGCACGTGCTGCACGACACCTTCGGGATCGTGCACGGCCTGATGACCACGATCCACGCGTACACGTCGGATCAGCGACTTCAAGACGCACCCCACAAGGACCTGCGGCGCGCTCGCGCTGCCGCGGTCAACCTCGTGCCCACGTCGACCGGCGCCGCCAAGGCGATCGGCCTCGTGATCCCAGAGCTCGATGGCAAGCTCAACGGCACCTCCGTCCGCGCCCCGATCCCCACCGGCTCGCTGGTGGACCTGGTCTGCGTCGTGGAGAAGTCGACGAGCGTGGATGAGATCAACGCCACGTTCAAGGAGCGTGCCGACACCGGCGCGCTCGAGGGCATCCTCCAGTACACGGATGACCCGATCGTGTCGAGCGACATCGAGCAGAACCCGTACTCATCGATCTTCGACGCCGGGATGACCATGGTGATCGAGGGGACCTTCGTGAAGGTCTGCGCCTGGTACGACAACGAGTGGGGCTACTCGAACCGGCTGGTCGACCTGACGGAGCGGGTCCTGGCGCGCGCGCCTGCAGGGGCGGGCAGCTAACCCCGAACGCGCGACGAGCCGACAGGCCGACATTCCCACCATGGCGGCGTTCCGCAAGAAGACGGTGCGCGATCTCGACGTGAGCGAGGGGATGCCCGTGCTCGTGCGCGTGGACTTCAACGTTCCGCTCGAGGATGGCCGCGTGACCGACGACGCGCGCATCCGCGCCGCGCTGCCGACGATCAACGAGCTCCGCGGCCGCGGTGCCGCGCTCGTGCTCTGCTCGCACCTAGGCAGGCCGACCGGCCGCGATCCCAAGTTCTCCCTGCGCCCCGCATCCGACCGGCTCGGCGAGCTGATCGGCAAGCACGTGCATCAGGCGCCGGAGGTCGTGGGACCCGAGGTGCGCCGCGGCGTTGCCAGGCTCGAGGCGGGCGAGATCCTCGTGCTCGAGAACACGCGCTTCGAGCCCGGGGAGACGAAGAACGATCCCGAGCTCTCGCGCGAGCTTGCGTCGCTCGGCGAGGCGTTCGTGAACGACGCCTTCGGCTCCGCGCACCGCGCGCATGCGAGCACCGCGGGCGTCACCGAGTTCCTGCGCCCGGCGGTGGCGGGACACCTGCTCGAGCGCGAGGTGACAACGCTCGAGGGCCTGGTCGAGAACCCCGACAAGCCGCTGGTCGTCGTGCTGGGCGGGGCGAAGGTCACCGACAAGGTCAAGCTGATCGACCGCTTCATGGAGATCGCCGACACGATCCTGATCGGCGGCGCCATGGCGTTCGCTTTCTTCAAGGCGCAGGGCAAGCCCACGGGCGACTCACTGGTTTACGAGGAGGGGGTGGAGGTAGCAGCCGGCGTGCTCGAGCGCGCGGAGGCCTCCGGATGCCGGCTGCTGCTTCCGACCGACCTCGTGCTCGGCAAGACGTTCGACGCCGACACCGAGACGCAGCAGCTCGACGGCACCGACATCCCCGACGGCTGGATGGGCCTCGACGTCGGGCCGAAGACGGCGGACGCCTACGGGCGCGAGGTTGCGGCCGCGGGCACGGTGTTCTGGAACGGGCCGATGGGCGCCTTCGAGCTGAAGCCGTTCGCGGCCGGCACGCGCGCGCTGGCTGAGTCGGTGGCGGGCGCGCCGGGTAAGACGGTGGTCGGCGGCGGCGACAGCGCGGCCGCCATGGCCGAGTTCGGCCTGGCCGACAAGGTCACCCACATGTCAACCGGCGGCGGCGCGGCGCTCGAGCTGCTCGAGGGTGCGAAGCTGCCGGGAGTGGAGGCGCTCGATGACGCCTGAGGGCGCGCGCCGGCCGTACATCGCCGGCAACTGGAAGATGTTCAAGACGATCGCCGAGGCGCAGGCGTTCGTGAAGGCGCTGCGCCCGCTCGTCGAGGAAGCCGACGGCGTGGACGTCGGGCTTTGCGTCCCGTACACCGACCTGCAGGCGACCGTCGAGGGATGCAGCGGGTCCGCGATCAAGGTGTCCGCGCAGAACATGCACTGGGAGGCCGAGGGCGCCTACACCGGTGAGGTGTCCGCGCCGATGCTCACCGAGATCGGCGTGCAGGGAGTCGTGCTCGGCCACTCCGAGCGGCGGCAGTACTACAACGAGACGGACCGCGCACTGCAGGAGAAGGTGCCCGCCGCGCTCGCCGCGGGACTCGAGCCGATCCTCTGCGTCGGCGAGAGCGAAGAGGAGCGCGAGGAGGGGGAGACCGAGCGGCGGCTGCGCCATCAGGTGCAGGAGGCGCTCGAGAAGGTCGACGCCGCGGATCTGCCCAAGGTCGTGATCGCATACGAGCCGGTTTGGGCGATCGGCACCGGCAAGGTCGCGACCACGGAGCAGGCGCAGGAGGCGATTGGCTTCATTCGCGCGCTCGTGGGGGACCGCTCGAAGGAGTCCGCCGAGCAGGTGCGCGTGCTCTACGGCGGCAGCGTGAAGCCGGACAACGCGGGCGAGATCCTCGCGCAGCCCGACGTCGATGGCGCGCTCGTGGGCGGCGCCAGCCTGGATGCCGAGCGGTTCGCGCAGATCGTCTCCGCAGCAGCGTCCGCATGAGCCTTCCGCACGGGCCCGGCAAGCCCCCGGTGCCGAAGGTCTGCCTCGTCGTGCTCGACGGCTTCGGCCTTGCGCCCGACGGGCCCGGCAACGCCGTCTCGCTCGCGAAGACGCCGGTGTTCGACGAGCTGTGGGAGCGCTACCGGCACACGCAGCTGCGGACGAGCGGGCGCGCGGTCGGGTTGCCCGACGGTCAGATGGGCAACAGCGAGGTCGGGCACCTCAACCTCGGCGCCGGCGCGGTGGTCAAGCAGGACCTCACGCGCATCCAGGACGCGATCGACGACGGCTCGTTCTTCGACAACCCCGTGTTGAAGAAAGTCTGCGAGGCGGGGCGTTCGGCAGGGCGGCTGCACCTGCTCGGTCTCGTGTCGAAGGGCGGCGTGCATTCGGGCTTCGAGCACCTGCACGCGTGCATCGAGCTGGCCGCGCGCGAGGAGGTGCCGGACATCGTGCTGCACGCCTTCACAGACGGCCGCGACACGGCTCCCGACTCGGGCGCAGGATATGTGGCCGAGGCGGAGGAGTGGCTGCGCGAGGCGGGCGGCCGGGTGGCCACCGTCACCGGCCGCTACTACGCGATGGACCGCGACAACCGCTGGGACCGCATCAAGCTCGCCTACGACGCGATCGTCCACGGCGAGGCCGACGGCCTCCACGCCGACAGCGGCGAGGCCGCGGTGCGCGCGGCGTACGAGCGCGACGAGACCGACGAGTTCATCAAGCCGACACTGGTCGGCGACGAGGGGCGCATCCGCGACGGCGACGCCGTCCTGTTCTTCAACTTCCGCCCCGACCGCGCGCGTGAGCTCACGCGCGCGCTCGCCGAACCCGGGTTCGACGAGTTCGATCGTGGCGATGCGCCGCGCATCGAGTTCGCCTCTTTGACCGAGTACCAGGAGGACTGGGACTACCCGGTCGCGTTCAGGCCCGACCGCCCCGACGTGACGCTCGCCTCCACGCTCGCCGACCGCGGCGCGTCCCAGCTGCACGTGGCCGAGACCGAGAAGTACGCGCACGTCACCTACTTCTTCAACGGCGGGGAGGAGCACCCATACCCCGGCGAGGAGCGCTTCCTCGTCGACTCGCCGCGCGACGTCCCCACCTACGACCACAAGCCGGAGATGAGCGCCCGCGCTGCGGCCGACACCTTCGCCTCGCATTGGCGGGAGGGCGACTACCGCTTCGGGATCATCAATTTCGCGAACCCGGACATGGTCGGCCACACCGGCGTGATCGAGGCGGCGGTGAAGGCAGTCGAGACCGTCGACGGCTGTCTCGGCGAGGTGGTCGAGGCGGTGCACGAGTCGGGCGGCGCGTGCGTGATCACCGCCGACCACGGCAACTGCGACCACATGCTCGAGGACGACGGCAGCCCCAACACCGCCCACTCGCTCAATCCCGTGCCGCTGATTGTGACGGCGGACGTGCCGGAGCTCCACGAGGGTGTCCTCGCCGACGTGGCGCCCACGGTTTTGCGTCTACTGGGCGAGGACCAGCCGCCGGAGATGACCGGCGAGCCGCTGTTCGACCAGTAGGCGCCACCGGCAAAAAACTTGACACGAAGCGACTTAGATTTCTATACTCCAAGGTGCTGGTATTCCACTGTCATCAACGGAGGTAGCGTCTCATGGCACTTCTAGTGAAGCCTGAGCCGTTCTCAAGCGAAATCAACCGGCTGGTCGACACCCTCTTCGAGCCCGCCAACGCGAACGCCAACCGCTTTCAGCGCTGGGCGCCCGCGATGGACCTGATCGAGGCCGAGGACAAGTTCGTCCTCAAGGCCGACCTTCCCGGGCTGGGCGAGGACGACGTGACGATCGAGGTGCAGGACAACGTCCTCACCGTGTCGGGTGAGCGCAAGGTCGAGCACGAGCGCAAGGAGCGCGGCTTCTACCGCGTCGAGCGTTCGTTCGGCCGTTTCAGCCGCTCGCTCACGCTGCCCGAGGGCGTCAACGCCGAGGGCATCAAGGCGAACTTCGACAAGGGCGTGCTCGAGGTGAGCATCCCCAAGCCGGAGGAGCGCAAGCCGCACCGCGTGACCATCGGTGACGCGGGCGACAAGCCCGCCACGCTTGAGGGCACGGCTAACGAGAAGTAACACCTGCGCCTATCGCCCGTCCGAACTAGTCTCGGGCGGGCGATGAGCCCTTTCAGGATCGACGCCCGCGACGGCTCCGCCCGAGCGGGCGTTCTCGTTACGCCACACGGCGACGTGCGCACGCCGGCCTTCGTCCCGCTGGCCACGAGCGCCACCGTCAAGTCGCTGCACTCGGCGGAGGTCGCCGAGCTCGGCTACGACATGGTGCTCGGCAACACCTTCCACCTCTTCATCCGCCCGGGGCACGAGCACATCGCGCACATGGGCGGCCTCCACGAGTTCATGGCCTGGCGCCGGCCGATCATCACCGACTCGGGCGGCTTCCAGGTCTTCTCGATGGGGCACGGCTCGGTGGCCGACGAGATCAAGGGGCGCCGTGGCCAGCGCGAGAGTCGCATCCTGTCGATCGACGAGGAGGGCGTCCGCTTCCAGTCCTACGCGGACGGGAGCGAGAAGTTCATGGGTCCCGAGACCTCGATGGAGGTGCAGGCCGCGCTCGGCTCGGACATCGCGCTCACGTTCGACGAGTGCACGCCTTTCCACGTCGACCGCGACTATACGGCGCGCTCGACCGAGCGAACCCACCGCTGGCTCGACCGCTGCGTCGACTGGCAGCGCACGCATGCGCCCCATGGCCAGCTCCTGTTCGGCATTGTCCAGGGCGGCGTCTACGAGGACCTGCGGCTCGAGTCCGCCGAGCGCGTGGCGACTTCGGACGTCGACGGCGTGGCTGTCGGAGGTTCGCTCGGGCAGGAGAAGGCCCAGATGCAGGAGGTGGTGGAGTGGGCGCTGCGGCCCGTCCGCGAGGAGCAGCCGCGGCACCTGCTTGGGATCGGCGACGTGGACGACATCGTCCACGCGGTGGGCGTGGGGATCGACACCTTCGACTGCGCCACGCCCACGCGCCTCGGCCGGCACGGCACGGCGCTCGTGCCCGAGCCGGACGCGCGCTGGCGTGTGGATCTGAAGAAGCCGGAGTGGCGCGACAGCCGCGAGCCGATCGCCGAGGGCTGCCCCTGTCCGGCCTGCCGCGACCACACCCGCGGCTACCTGCACTACCTCTCGCGCGCGACCGAGCTCACCGCCGCGCGCCTCATCACGCTCCACAACCTCACCTTCATGGCGCTGCTGATGGAGCAGATCCGCGAGGCGATCGCGGCGGGCGCATACGCGGACTACGCCGCAGAGGTGAGCGCCGGCACGCGCCCGTACTGAGCGCGGCTACTTCTCGTTGTCCTGAATCAGCTGCTTGAGCCCGTCGACCTGGCCGTGCACGTCGCCCGAGTTGACGGGGCCCTTGTTGCCGCCGCCGCCACTCGTGACGATCAGGATCACCGCGATCACCGCGAGGATCACGGCCAGCGCGACCACCAGCCTGCGTAGGCCCTGGCCGCGGCCCTTGCGCTTGGCGGGACGTCGTTCGCGAGGCGGCGCGGCGGCCTCGGCCCTGCGCGGAGCTCGCACCGCGTCCATCTGGCCCGTCCGCGGGGGCAGGGGGTCCATCGCGCGCGTGCGCGGCATCGCCTGCGTGGCGTCGACGTCCCCGACGCCGAGGATCCCGGTGCGCTCGAGCACCTGGGTCACCTCGCTCTGGTCGCCGCGGAACCCGGCCTCCATCGCTTGCGACATGTCGATCGCGGTGGCGTAGCGCGCCTCGGGCTCGCGCTCCAGGCAGACGCGGATCGCGCGGTCGAGCGCGTCGGGCACCTCCGGCCGGTGGGCGCGGATCGGCTCGACGCGGTCGCTCTGTTGCTTGAGGGCGAGTTCCGTCAGCGAGCTGTACTCGTGCGGCAGCCGTCCGGAGAGGAACTGGTAGGCACACACTCCGAGCGAGTAGATGTCGGAGGAGGGCGTGGCCTCGGCGCCGGTGGCCTGCTCGGGCGAGAGGTAGGCGGCGGTGCCGAGCACCGAGCCGACCTGCGTGATGCGCGTGTGCTCCGCGGCCTTGGCGATGCCGAAGTCGGCGAGCTTGGCTGCGCCCGTCTCCTTCGAGATCAGGAGGTTGCCCGGCTTCACGTCGCGGTGCACGACGCCGGCGCGGTGCGCGTAGTCGAGGCCGTGGCAGGCATCGCGGACGATGCTCACGGCCTGTTCCACGTCGAGCACGCCCTGGTCGCGGATCAGATCCGCGCACGAAGGACCCTCGACGTACTCCATGACGATGTAGTGGCGGCCCGACGGCTCGTCGAGACCCGAGTCGAACACCTGCACGATGTTGGGGTGCTGCAGCCGGGCGGCCGCTAGGGCCTCGCGGCGGAAGCGGGCGACGAACGCCTCGTCGTCGGCCAGATGCTCGGCCAGCAGCTTCACCGCCACGGGGCGCTCGAGCACGGTGTCGAGCGCCATGAAGACGGTCGACATCCCGCCTGCGCCGAGGCGGCTGTCGAGCCGGTAGCGGCCGGCGACTTCCTGCGGGGTGCTCATGGAGTCTGCCCTCCCGCGCCGGTGCCGCTGCCGGGCACGGTCACGCCGCCGCCACCGCCGGGAGTGGTGGGCGGGGGAGTGGTGGGCGTGGTCGTCGGACCGGTCGGCACGGTGTTGGTGGGGACGGTCTGGGTCGGGACGGTCTGCGTCGGGATCGTCGCTGTGGGCACGGTCTGCGTGGGGACGGTCGGCGCTGTGGTGGGGGTGGTGTTGGTGGGCTGCGCGGGCTTGCAGGCGGCCACGAGGGTGCGCAGGCGCAGCACGCCCGCCGTCAGATTCTTCTTCACCTCGGAATCCACCGAGCTCGGCAGGTTGCGCACCTGGACGAGCAGCGAGTTCACCTTCGCGGTCGCGCCGCTGCAGGAGCCGTTGTTGTACTGCTCCTCGATCTTGTCGAGCTGGCCCAGGAGTGACTGCCCCTGCTTGGTCGGGATCGTGCGCTTCTGGCTGCCGCAGCCGGCGACGGCGACAGCCACCGCCACCACCAGCACGGTGGCGAGGAAGATGGATGTGAACCAGCCGCGCATCACTCGCCCCTGTAGAGACGGTCGGCCAGGGGCTGGGGCAGGCCCGCCCGCTCGATCGCCTGGGCCGCCTCCACGATCGGATATTCCACTCGGCGCCACTGAGCGGTCCAGCTACCCAGATCGAGCAGCACCCATGCCGCCCGGGGGTCGCCATCGCGCGGCTGGCCGACGCCGCCCGGGTTGATCAGCCAGCGGCCCTCGGAGATGTCGATCTCCGTGCCGCCCGGCACCTGCTCGCCGCGCATCTGGCCGTCCTCCGTGCGGTTGAAGAAGAGCGCAACGTGCGAGTGGCCGATCGCGCCCACGCGCGCCTCCATCGCGTCGATGCAGGCGTCGGCCTGGAGCGTGGAGAGCACGTACTCCCACACCGGGTCGCGCGGGCTGGCGTGGAAAAGCCCGACCTCCTGCTCGGTGTTGGCCGGCTCGAGCTCGCGCATGAAGTCGAGCGCGTCCGAGCCGATGTTCTGCTGCGTCCACTGGGCGGCCATGGCGGCGTTGAACGAGAACGTGCTCGCGTCGAGCTTGTCGAGGACCACCAGGTCGTGGTTGCCGACCAGGCAGACGTCGCAGCGTTCCTTGGCGAGCGCCACGCACTCGTCCGGCTGCGCGCCGTAGCCCACCAGGTCCCCGAGGCACCAGGTCTGGTCCACGCCGGCTTCCGCGACGTCGGCAAGCACGGCCTGAAAGGCCGGAAGGTTGCCGTGCACGTCGGAGATCAGAGCGATCCTCAGTGGCTTGCCCAGGTCGGGGTCTACAGTGTCGCTTCGATGGGAGCTCATCGCTTTCGAGTGCCGCTGGCAGTGGCTTGGGCGTCTGCCGCAGCCGGGGTTGCAACACGGGCACTGCGGCCGCGGAGCGGCCTGATCGAACCGGCCCCCGTCGACGCCAGAGACTACTTCAGCGGCGAGGAGATCGAGCGGGCACGCGCTTATCAGCGCCCACAGCGGGCGCTCGGCCTCGCGGGAACGGCGCTCGACGGGGCCGCGCTGGTGCTGATGGCCTTCCGCCCGCCACGCGAGCTGAGGCGCGCCCTCGAGCGCGCGGGCGCCAAGCCGATCGCCGGCGCTGCGGGAGTGGGAGCGGGCCTGTCGGTGGGCTTCACGCTGCTCACCCTCCCGCTGGCGGCGATCCGCCACCAGCGCGCCAGAAACGTCGGGATTTCCATACAGAAGTGGCCCGCATGGCTGAATGACGTGGCCAAGTCCACCGCGATCGGAGCCGGCCTCAACGCCGGCGCGCTGGCGGGCGCAATGGCTCTACTGCGGCGTTTCCCGAACCGCTGGTGGGGACCCGCCGCCGTCGGCACCACCGCGCTCAGCTCGGTGTTCATCCTGCTGTCGCCCGTCCTACTTGATCCCGTGTTCAACAAGTTCGAGCCGCTGCCGGAGGGCGAGCTGCGCAGCGACGTCCTCGCCCTGGCGGAGAAGGCGGGCGTGAACGTCGGCGAGGTCTACCGGATCGACGCCAGCCGCCGCACGACCGCGGCCAACGCGTACGTCACCGGCCTTGGCCGCACCAAGCGGGTCGTGCTGTTCGACACGCTGCTGAACGACTTCCCACCGGGCGAGGTGCGCTCCGTGGTGGCGCACGAGCTGAGCCACGTCTGCCACCGCGACGTGATCCGCGCGCTCGCCTGGCTGGGCCTCGCCGCGCCCGCGGGCCTCCACCTCACCCAGCGGCTCACCGAGTGGCTGACCGATGGTGAGGAGCCCACGCCGGCAACCCTGCCAGCGCTGATACTCGCGCTCGGTGCGGTGTCGTTCGCGGGCGGCATCGCGAGCACGGCGCTGTCACGGCGCGTCGAGCAGCGCGCGGACGCGTTCGCGCTCGGCCTCACCGACGACCCCGACTCCTTCATCGAGCTCGAGAAGCGGCTGGCGGTAAAGGCGCTGATGGACCCGCAGCCGCCGCGGCTGCTGCAGAAGCTGTTCGGCACGCATCCCGACGCCGTCACCCGCATCGGCTACGGAGTTGCCTACTCGCGGGCGCGCTAGCTGGTCGTAGAGTCCGGCTCGTCGGGCTCGCTGGGAGGCCCGTCGTACTCCGGCAGGCTGCGGATGCCCTCCTTGGCCTGCCACTTCGACCAGTTGTCCTCCATCGCGTCGATCAGCTCGCGCATGAAGCGAGGGGACAGGTTGATCCGCGACACCACGACGCCGGGGATCTCCTCCTCGTCGACCTCGTGGTCCACGCGCGCGAATGTGATCGTGAACTCGTAGTCCGAATGGCTGACGTTCGCGAAGTTCGCGTAGACGCCGGCCATGATCTCCGGCGAGGTGTGAATGTTGATGTGGCGCTCGGGCTGATCGTCGTCTGGCACGCGGCTAGTATCGCAGCCTTCCGGTAGCCGACCTATATGCGGATCATCGTCCTAGCCGTGGGACGTCTCCGGCCTCCGTTCGCCGACGACGTCCAGCACTACCAGAAGCTGCTCGCCGGGCACGCTCGGATGGAGCTCGTCGAGCTGCGCGACGAGGAGAAGGTGGACGGCCGCATCCCGGACCGCGCCTTCACGGTCCTCCTGAGCAGCGAGGGCAAGACGTTCGACTCGATCGGCTTCAGCCGCTGGATGGAGGAGCGGCGCCGGTCGGGCCGCGACCTCTGCTTCGTGGTCGGCGGCCCGCGCGGTCTCGACCTCGAGAGCTGCGACATGCGCCTGTCCTTCGGGCCGATGACGCTGCCACACCAGCTCGCGCGCGTGGTGCTGCTCGAGCAGATCTACCGGGCGCACAAGATCCTCGCTCGCGAGCCATACCATTACTGAGCCATGAGTCCCACGACCGATCCGGTCGCGGAACTCCGGGCGGCGGTGGCAGCCGCGGCGGCCGAGCTCAGCGGGAACGGCTCGAGCAAGGCGTTCAGCTTCGACCGCCCACCGAAGCCCGAGTTCGGCGACTACTCCACCAACGCAGCGATGCTGCTCGCGCCCACGATGGGGGAGCAGCCGCGCGCGATCGCGGAGCGGCTCGGCGGCCTCGTGGAGGAGAAGCTTTCCGACGAGGTGGAGAAGGTCGACGTCGCGGGGCCGGGTTTCCTCAACCTGTTCATGTCCGACGCCTGGTGGCGCGACTCGCTCAAGGCCGGACTGGCGGCTGAGGACGCCTTCGGCGGCGGCACGGCCGCGACGCCGGAGAAGATCCTCGTGGAGTTCGTGAGCGCGAACCCCACGGGCCCGATCACCGTGGCGTCTGCGCGGCACGCGGCGTACGGCGATTCGCTCAGCCGCCTGCTCGCGTTCGTCGGGCACGCGATCGAGCGCGAGTACTACGTGAACAACGCCGGCGCCCAGGTGCGGCGCTTCGGCGAGTCGATCCAGGCGCGCGCGCGTGGGGAGGAGCCGCCCGAGGACGGCTACCGCGGCGGTTACGTCACCGAGCTCGCGGAGCATCTCGGCGATGCGGCCGACGCCGATCCCGACGATCTCGCCCGCCGCGGCGTCGAGCTGATGATCGAGGGCGTGAAGGAGTCGCTCGCCCGCTTCGGCGTGGAGATGGACCAGTTCTTCTTCGAGAGCACCCTGCATGAGGAGAAGGAGATCGAGCGCTCGCTCGAGGTGCTCGAGGAGCACGGCCACCTGTACGAGCATGAGGGCGCGCTATGGCTGCGCACGACGACGTTCGGCGACGACAAGGACCGCGTCCTGCGGCGCTCGAACGGCGACTACACCTATTTCGCCGCCGACATCGGCTACCACGAGGACAAGCGCGAGCGGAACTTCGACCGCTGGATAGACGTCTGGGGCGCCGACCACCACGGCTACGTGGGCCGCATGCTCGCCGCGTGGGAGGCGCTCGGCGGCGAGCGCGACCGGCTCGAGCTCCTGATCATGCAGCTCGTCAACCTGATGGAGAACGGCCAGCGCGTGCAGATGTCGAAGCGCCAGGGCGAGTTCGTGACGCTCGACGACCTGGTCGACGACATCGGAGTCGACGCCGCCCGCTACTTCCTGCTCCAGCGCAGCCACGACACGACGCTCGACCTCGACCTCACGCTCGCGCGCAAGCAGAGCCGGGACAACCCGGTCTACTACGTGCAGTACGCGCACGCGCGGATCGCGAGCATCCTCCGCAAGGCCGGCGAGGCGCGCGTGGCCGAGGCGCTCGCGGCGGACTACAGCGAGGAGCTTCATCCGGCGGCGCGGGCGCTGCTCAAGCGGCTGCTCGCGTTCCCCGACGAGCTGGGGATCGCGGCCACCCGGCGTGCGCCCCACCGGCTCACCACGTACGCGCTCGAGGCCGCCCAGGACTTCACCGGCTTCTACGAGCAGTGCCGCGTGGTGGGTGCCGCCGAGGAGGGCGGCGACGAGAACTTCCGCATCGCGCTGAGCGTCCTGGCGCAGCGCGTGCTGGCGCGCTCGCTCGAGCTGCTCGGCGTGTCCGCGCCCGAGCACATGTAGGGCCCGATCAGCGCGCGCCGCTTCGGCCTCGGGGAGGTCGCGGCGGTGGGTTTGGGTGTCCGAGCCGGGGCCTTGCCGGGTCCGCGAACGCGGGCGCGGCGGGTAGGACGACGAGCAGCGCGGTGCACGACAGCTCACCCGCGGGTGCGGAGCCAGCCACGCGCTGAGAGCTTGATCGCCCGCCGCCCGGGCGCGCTTGAGACTTGCGCACTGGCGCTGGACGGATGAGGTGGCTCGGCTCCGGGGCCGGATGCATAATGGCTTGAATGCCCCGAAGCTTGGCCCTAGCAGCGGTGGCCGCCGTCCTGGTCACCGCCCCCGCGGCCGCCGCCGCAACGGGTGATCAGCAGGTCGTGAAGCTCTCCAACGAGACGACCACGACGCTTTGGGCGCATCCCGGATCGACCGCGCTGATCCGCTTCAACCCCTCGCTGAAGAGCCATGCCCTCCGCCGGCTGCACCTAATGACCGAGGACGGCTTCCCGGAGATCTACATTGCACTCGCAAAGACCACCGACGAGTTCGGCAGGCAGTGGATCAAGATCCGGGTGCCGATGCGGCCGAACGGCAAGACGGGCTGGGTGCCGCGCGACGCCCTCGGCAACTTCCACACCGTTCACGCGCACCTCGTGGTGAACCGCCACAGGCTGCGCGCGACCCTCTGGTACGGCAAGCGCAAGGTCTGGAGCTCGCCCGTCGGGGTTGGCAAGCCCGGCACGCCGACCCCCGCCGGCCGCTTCTACATCCGCGAGCGGATCAAGGCGCTCAAGGGCGGCACGATCTACGGCCCGTACGCGTTCGGCACCAGCGACTACTCGACGCTCAGCGACTGGCCGGGCGGAGGCATCGTCGGCATTCACGGCACCAATGAGCCCAACCTGATCCCCGGGCGGCCGTCACACGGCTGCATCCGACTGCCGAACGCCAAGGTCACGCGGCTTTGGCACCTGCTGCCGCTCGGAACCCCTCTGCGCGTCCTCTAGGCAGGAGCGGCAGTGACGACAGCTAGGGACACCTTCGAGCGGGCGTGGCGGGGCGTCGCGCTCGGGGCGGCTGCGGCGGCGCTGCTCGCGCTGCCTGCGGCGGCGGCACAGGCGGCCGATCCCGCTTTGCCCGATCTCGTCCAGATGGCGCCCTCGACGATCGCGGTCTCGAAAGGCAGCGACGGTCACTACCTGCTCGGATTCACGTCGGGCGTCGGCAACGTCGGGTCGGCGCCGTTCGAGGTGCGCGGGCATCGCGACGCCTTCGACTCCGGCGACCACAGCCAGCCGAACATGACCGCCTACCAGGT
>DATBKS010000216.1:0-12264 GCA_036555755.1 Thermoleophilaceae bacterium | reverse complement strand
TCTCCACCGACGCCCCCAGCATCTGGTGGCCGTGGTGCTGGATTCCCTCGCTGGAGTCGAACCCGAGGTACGCGGGCAGCTCGTCGATCAGCAGATGCACGCGGGCCATCGAGCCGCGCTGGTCGATGCTCTCCACGGCGCCGCGGAAATCGGCGTCGAGGTCGCCGGGGTCGACGAGCCGCAGCAGCGAACGCTTGGGGTCGGCGTTCGAGATCACGGTGTCTGCCACGATCTCGTCGCCGCCGACGAGCCGGACTCCGCGCGCCTTGCCGTTCTCCACCAGCAGGCTGTCGACGGGCGAGCCGGTGCGCACCTCCACGCCGTGTGCGCGCGCCGCGTTGGCCAGCGCGAGCGTGATCCCGCCCATGCCGCCCTTCACGAAGCCGTACTGCCCGAAGTGCCCGTTGAACTCGCCCCACGAGTGGTGCCCGTAGACGTAGGCGGTGCCCGGGGTGGAGGGGCCGCCCCAGATCGACACCATGCCGAAGAACGTGAGCAGGCCCTTGAGGTGCTCGGACTCGAAGTAGCGGTCGAGCAGGTCGCGCGTAGAGAGCAGCACGAACTCGTTGAACAGCTGCTCCTCGCCGGCCTCCTCGAACTTGCGGAGCACCTCAGAGCGCGTCGGCGGCGGCTGCAGGAGCCACGGCGTGGCGAGGTCGGCGAAGCGCTTGAGCCGCGCGCCGAACTCGATGAAGCGCGGGGCGTCCTTCGGGCTGTGCCGCTCGATCTCGCGGAGCGTCATGTCCAGCTCGCGGTGGAGGAACATGTGGCTGCCGTCCCGGAAGAGACTGAAACTGAGGACGTCCGACTGGTACATCTCGAGGCCGAACCGGTTCAGCTCGAGCTCGCGGACGATCTCGGGGCGGAGGAGCCCGGCGATGAACGCGCACGATGACCAGTGCGAATTCGGGATCAGCTCCTCGCTGACGCATGCGCCGCCGACGACGTCGCGCGCCTCGAGCACGGCAACTTTCCTTCCCGCGCGCGCGAGATAGTTGGCGGCGACGAGCCCGTTGTGGCCCGCGCCGATGATCGCGACGTCGTAGCGCTCGGGCATCGCCCTACCTCGGCTCGATCCTGGTGCCGAAGATGGTGCGCACCGTGCCGGCCTCAACGAGCTGGTCGAAGCGGGCGCCGACCGGCTTGATCGCGTCCGAGTTGTCGCGCACGTCCACCCACTCGTCCCACGAGCGCACGTGCATCACCTCGACGATGTCGACGGACGGCGCGCCCTCGTCGCGGCGCGTGACCGCGTAGGCGTCGAACCCCAGGACGACGTCCTGCGCGAGCAGCGTCGGCTGGTCGAGCTCCGCGGAGAAGCGCTTGAAGTCCTCCGCCGCTCCGGCCCGGACGGGAATCAGATTGATCGCGTACTCGCTCAAACGGCTCCACCTTTCACTTGCTCAGCTCCGCGAACGCCGAGTAGGCCGCCTCGACCGTCGCCGCGACGTCGGTGTCGGAGTGCTCCGTGGACAGGAACCACCAGCCGCGCGGCAGGATCATCACGCCGCGGTCGAGCATCGCCTCGGCGAAACGGGCGAAGAGCGCTGAGTCAGCGGCCGCCGCGTCCGCGTAGCTCGTCACCTCGCGGTCGGGGTCGAGGATGAAGGTCTGTAGCAGCGGGCCCACCTGGTGCACCTTCAGCGGGACCGCGTTCGCCTCGGCGGCCGCCGTCAGCCCGTCGGCCAGCTGTATCGCCGTGCGCTCGAGGTCCTCGTAGAGGCCGGGGGAGCCCTGCTTGTAGATCTCGAGCGCGGCAGCGGCGGCAGCCGCGGCGGGCGGCGCGCCGTTGTAGGTGCCTACGTGACGCATGCGGCCGTCGG
Source organism: Thermoleophilaceae bacterium (assembly GCA_036555755.1). Classification (GTDB taxonomy): domain Bacteria; phylum Actinomycetota; class Thermoleophilia; order Solirubrobacterales; family Thermoleophilaceae; genus JAICJR01. Next base: position 10,441 of record DATBKS010000216.1, on the reverse strand, counting down.
CCACCACCTCCATCACGTCGGCACGGCCGGCGACGGCGCTCAGTGGAAGGCCAGATGCGATCGCCTTCCCGTACGTGGCCAGATCGGGTACCACGCCGAAGCGCTCCTGGGCTCCGCCCAGCGCGAGCCGGAAACCGGTGACGACCTCGTCGAAGACGAGGAGGGATCCGTGTGCGCGCGTCAGCTCGCGGGCGCGCTCGAGATAGCCGCTCACCGGCGATATCAACCCGCCGTTGCTCGCCACCGGCTCCATGAACACCGCGGCGATGTCGTCGCTCGCGCCCAGTGCAGCGGCCAGCGCAGCCTCGTCGTTCCAGCGCAGCACGATGACGTTCGGGTCCGCGAGCTGCCCGCCGGTGGCCGGCGCGGTCTTGATCGGGCTCTCGGACCCCGGAACGGGGGCGACGCCCGGCGTCGCCACATGCAGCGGGTCGAGCCAGCCGTGGTAATGGCCCTCGAACTTCACGATCTTCGACCGCCCGGTGGCGGCCCGCGCGATCCGCACCGCCGCGTGCACCGCCTCGCTGCCGGTGCTCGAGAAGCACACGAGCTCCGCACACGGCACGGCGTCCACGATGCGCTCGGCCACCTCGGCCTCGAGCTCGTGCTGGGCGCCGAAGGTGAAGCCGCGGGTGAGCTGGTCCTGCACGGCGGCGATCACCGCGGACGGGTTGTGTCCGAGGAGCATCGGCCCGAAGCCGAGGACGTAGTCGATGTAGTCGTTCCCGTCGATGTCCACCAGGTGGCTGCCGTAGCCGTGGTCGATCACGAGCGGCACGGGCAGCTGCGCCGCCCGCATCGCGGTGGAGACGCCGCCGGCAAGGCTGCGCCTGGCCCGCTCGATCTGCCGGGTCGAGCCGGCGTACCGCGCGGCCGTGGTGGTGCCCGTCGCCGAGGCCATCAGCCGTGTTCGATGTCTTCGGGCGTGTCGTGCCAGGGCACCCGATCGCCGATCCGCGCGCGCATCTTCCAGCGGCGGGACTTGCTCGAGCGCTCGATCTCCGCGAGCAGATGGCGGATTCGGTCCGGCACGTGCGAGAGCGCGGATCCGTCGGGTCCCTGGGACATCTCACGCGCCACCTTGTGCGTGCGCTCCGCAACCATCGTCACGGTTCGCCACCAGCCCCAGTCGCTCGAGCAGAGCTCGTTGATGCGGTTGATGTTGATGCCCTTGTCGTCCGCCGTGAGCTCGTGGTCGGCGAGCACGGCGATCGCGTCCTTGTAGTCCTTCTCGTTCGTCTCGACCACCTGGAGCTTGGACAGCAGGAGGTCCGCCGGCGTGAGTGACTGCTCGTAGATCGTCAGCCGCTCCCGCACGTCGACCACGTGACACATCTCGATCCGGTCGAGAAAGATGTCGGCCTGCCGCTGGTGCCTCGAGTCGAGGAAGAACAGCCGGCGCTGCCCGTGCAGCACGTTGAACTCCTCCTCGGGCTCGTAGCCGAGGTCGTGGAACAGCCGCTGCACCTCGTTCGTCTGCTTCGAGCGGATGACGAAGTCGATGTCCTGGTAGCGGCGCTCGAGCGGCGCCCGGCGCGCACTGGGGGAGATGAGCGCGATGCCGACGCCCCCGGTGGCGCGCACGTGCAGCCCGCGCTCATTGCCGGCGTTTATCACTCGCATCGCCTCGTCGAGCGGGTCGGTGAGGAACTGGCTCTCTGAGTCGGCGGAGGTCATCGATGGAGCGTCCTGGTCAGCCATCGCTCAGCCTGACCATCACGTGTTTGATCTCGGTGTACTCCTCGAGCGAGTAGACCGACATGTCGTTGCCGTTGCCGGACTGCTTGAAGCCGCCGTGCGGCATCTCGGCGACGATCGGCATGTGGTCGTTGATCCAGACGGTGCCGAACTGGAGCACGCGCGCCGCGTTCAGCGCCCGGCCGACGTTGTTCGTGAACACCGATGCGGCGAGCCCGTACTCCACGTCGTTTGCCCAGCGCAGGACTTCCTCGTCGTTGTCAAAGCGGGTGACCGAGACCACCGGCCCGAAGACCTCGTTCTGCACGATCTCGTCGCCCTGCTGCGCCCCGATGACGATGCTCGGCTTGTAGAAGAAGCCCGGCCCGTCGGCGTCGCCGCCCGTCACCAGCTCGGCGTGGCCGGTCTCGAGCGCACGGTCGACGAAGCCCTTCACGCGCTGCTGCTGGCGCTCCGTGATGACCGGTCCCATCTCGGTGCTCTCGTCGGTCGGGTCGCCCATGGAGATCGACTCGACCGCGGGCTTCAGCACCGACAGGAAGTCGTCGTGCACGCCCTCTGACGCGTAGATGCGGGACGACGCCATGCAGTCCTGGCCGGAGTTGCTGTAGCCGCCCTCGCGGATCCGCTCGACGGCGAGATCGAGGTCGGCGTCGTCGAAGATGATCACCGGCGCCTTGCCGCCGAGCTCGAGGTGCAGCTTCTTGAGGTTGCCGGACGCCGCCTGCATGACGGCCTTGCCGGTGGACACGTCACCGGTGAGCGATGACATCCGCACGCGCGGGTGGCTCACCAGGGCCACGCCGACGGGGTCGCCGTGCCCGGTCACGATGTTGAGCACGCCCTCGGGGAAGAGGTCCGCCGCTAGCTCGGCAAGCCGGAGCGTGGTGAGCGGGGTGTGCTCCGACGGCTTGAGCACGAGCGTGTTGCCGGTCATGAGCGCCGGGCCGATCTTCCACACGCCCATGAGCAGTGGGAAGTTCCACGGCGCCACCGAGCCGACCACACCGAGTGGGTCGCGGCGGATGATGCTCGTGTAGCCCGACGCGTATTCGCCCGCGGCGCGGCCCTCTAGCGTGCGCGCGGCGCCGGCGAAGAAGCGCAGATGATCGGCGGCGAACGGGATCTCCTCGCGAGCGGCGCTGATCGGCTTGCCCACGTTGAGCGACTCGAGCTGAGCGAACTCCTCGGCGTGCTCTTCCAGGCGATCCGCGAGCTTCAGCAGTGCCAGCGCGCGCTCGTTCGGCGGTGTCGCGGCCCAGGCGTCGAACGCCTTCTCGGCGACCTTCACCGCCTCGTCCACGTCACGCGAGGACCCCTTGGCCACCTCCGCGATCTGCTCCCCGGTAGCGGGGTTGATCACCGGCTCGGTCTCCCCCTCGGCGGCCGGTACCTGCCGTCCCCCGATGAACATCTCGTAGCTCTTCTCGATCACGGCCATGCTGACGGCTCCTTGGTCATCCGGTTGTGGGTACGAAGCGGGCGACCTTGTGGTCCTCGAGGTCGACGATGACCCCCTGGAGCGTCCAGTCCGAGTAGGCGCTGCCCGGATTGATCACGACGGTCTTGCCGAGCCGCTGGACTCCTCGCGACTCGTGGATGTGCCCGTGCAGGGTGAGCAGCGGCTGGTACTCCAGGATCGCGTCGCGCACCGCGGTGCTGCCGACGGGCTTCATCACCGAACCGCCGCGCTTCATCCTGCTGGCGCCCTCGTCTAGCTCCGGGGCGTTGTCGAGCCCAGTGCCGTAGGGCGGCACATGGATGTTGAAGATCGCGTTCTCCATGTCCTCGATCTGCTCCGCGAGGACGCGGATCTTCTCGGCGAGCTCCTCCTCGGAGCACTCGCGCGGGGTGTCCCAGGGCGTGTGGTTCGACCAGGCGAGGCTGAGCATCTCGTGGTCGCCGACGCGGGTGATGTGGCCCTCGGGCGACTCGACGAAGCTCGACTCTTTGAGCACCTCGTCGACGCCCCACTCGTCGTCGTTTCCGGGAGTGAAGATCACGCGGAGGCCCATCGGCTTGAGGCGCTCCTCGGCGAGCGCGAGCCAGCGGCGCAGCGTCTCCTCCATCACCTGGCTGAAGAGGCTGCTCAGCGCGTCGGGATCGTTCTGGAGACGGTCGCGCTCGGCCTGATCCATGCGCGCGGGGTAGAGCCCGTTGTTCTGGATCTGGCGCTCGAGCTCCTCGATCTCCTCGGCGGTGCTCACGTCGACCTCGCCACCGCTCCAAGAGCAGTGGTAGCCGCCGTTCCCGTCGCTGACGAGCGGGATGATCATCTTCCCGGTGCAGTCGCCGCCGAGGATCACGACGCTTGCCTCGTACACCTTGCCGGCGCTCAGGAACTTGCGGAAGCACACCTCCGACCCATGCACGTCGGTGCAGAAGAACAACCTGATCATGCGCGCAGTACCCCCTGATCTCTCGGTGGCCAGCCGAATTTAGGTCAGCAAGTGGCTTTGCGGGCTCACTCTAACGATAAATCAGAAGCTGGTCAAACGCCGGTCCGGAGGCATCCGCAGGGCCGGTCTGCCGCCGGGTCGGCGCTTCTTGACGGGGATTAGTTGATCGTTATACTGGCGCGGCGATGTCTCGCGGAGCCGCCCTCCCGCAAACCGGCTCGTCGAGCCTTCCAGAGCGCGCGCGGAAAGTCATTCCCGGCGGCGTGAACAGCGGGCAGCGGCAGATCGCTCACCTCGAGGATCTGGTGATCGCCCACACCACGGGCGCGCGCTTCACCGACGGCGAGGGCCGGGAGTACGTCGACTTCCACGCCGCCTTCGGCCCGCAGCTCCTCGGCCACAACGATCCCGACGTGGACGCCGCCGCGATCGACGCCATCCGCAACATCGACCTGATGGGCGTCGGCGTGTCCGCTCTCGAGATCGAGCTTGCCGAGCGGCTCGCCGAGTACGTCCCCTCGGTCGAGCAGGCGCTGCTCACCGCCACCGGCAGCGAGGCGACCTTCCACGCTGTCCGGCTCGCCCGGGCCGCCACCGGCCGCAGCCGGCTCATCAAGTTCCAGGGCTGCTACCACGGCTGGCACGACGCCGTGGCGATGAACGTGATCTCGTCGCCCGACAAGGTCGGCAAGAAGGACCCGCTCTCCGCCGGGATGATGCCCGAGACGGTCGAGGCCACTGCCATCGCCCGCTTCAACGACCTCGCCGACGTGGAGCGGCTGCTCGCCGAGGGCGACGTGGCGGCGGTGCTGCTCGAGCCGATCCCGCACAACATCGGTGCGGTGCTGCCGGTGGAGGGCTTCCTCGCCGGGCTCCGCGACCTGTGCGACCGCTACGGCGCGCTGCTGATCTTCGACGAGGTGATCACCGGCTTCCGCCACGCGCTCGGCGGCTTCCAGTCGATCGCCGGCGTGACCCCGGACCTCACCACGCTCGGCAAGGCGATGGCCAACGGCTATCCGATCGGGGCCCTCGGCGGGCGCGCGGAGCTCATGGAGATGTTCAGCACAACCCCGGGGCGGCCCGTCTTCTTCGCCGGCACCTACAACGGGCACCCCGCCTGTGTCGCGGCGGCGATCGCGACGATCGACAAGCTCGCGGGCGAGCCGGTGCACGAGCACATCTTTGGGCTCGGCGACCGCGCCCGGCGCGGCCTCACGGAGCTCTTCGAGTCGCTCGGGCAGCCGGCCTGCGTCAGCGGCTACGGGTCCGTGTTCGTCAGCTACTTCATGGAGAACGAGGCGCGCGACTACGACGACCTGCTGGAGAACGACGTCGACCTCTTCACGGCGATCAGGCGGGCGGAGATGAACTACGGGGTGTTCGAGCTGCCGCTGAACCTCAAGCGCAGCCACTTCTCATACGCCCACACCGACCAGGACGTCGACACCCTGCTGACCGCGACCGAGGCCGCGTGGAAGGACGTGACTCGATGAACGCTTCCGGAATGCACCACATGGGCCTGACCGTCTCCGACCTGGACAGGTCAGTCGCCTTCTACGAGCAGTTCGGCTTCGAGGTGACCGCGCGCATCGAGGAAGAGGGCCGCGAGGTCGAGGAGGGCGTCGGGGTCGACGGCGCGAAGCTGCGCGTGGCTCTGCTCGAGAGTGAGAACTCCCGCCTCGAGCTGATCCAGTACGTAGGCCCCGGGGACGGCCCGCCGCCGCTGCCGAACAACGGCACGGGCGCGGCGCATCTGTGCGTCGAGGTCGCGGATGTGGACAAGGCTTACGAGGACCTGAGCGCCGCCGGCATCGACTTCTTCTCGGAGCCGATCACCCACGAGTCTGGGATCCGGTGGGTCTACTGCCGCGACCCGGACGGGATCACGACCGAGCTCCTGCAAGTCCTCGAATGAGGCTCGACGGCAAGGTCTGCCTCGTCACGGGCTCGGGCAGCGGCATCGGGCGAGCAACCGCGATCGAGATGGTGCGCCAGGGCGCGGAGGCGGTCGTCGTGTCGGATGTCAACGACCCCGGCGGGATGGAGACCACCGGCCTCGTCGAGCGCGAGGGCGGCAACGTCGTCTACCAGCACTGTGACGTCTCGGATTCCGAGTCCGTCCACGCGCTGATGGACTTCATCCAGGAGTGCTTCGGCAGGCTCGACGTGCTCCACAACAACGCCGCGATCGTCGACACCCAGGTCACCGAGCGCACCCGCATCGACGAGCTCGACGAGGAGGTCTGGGACCGCATCTTCGCGGTGAACGTGCGCGGAACCTGGCTCTGCACGAAGTACGCGCTGCCGCTGTTGAAGCGGTCGAAGGCAGGGGCGATCGTCAACTGCGCGTCGGTGTCGAGCTTCCTCGCCTTCGAGGGCGAGTCCTGTTACTGCGCGAGCAAGGGCGCGATCCCGATGCTCACGCGCTCGACCGCACTCGACTTCGCACCGTTCGGGATTCGGTGCAACTGCTACTGCCCCGCGACCATCGACACACCGATGGTCGCCAACCAGTTTGAGTCCGGCGATTCCGAGGCGATGAATCGCACGTTGACCGCTACCCACCTCATGCCCGAGCCCCGGCTCGGGCGCCCGGATGAGGTGGCGCGGCTGGTGTGCTTTCTCGCTTCGGACGCCGCTTCGTTCATCAACGGAGCGGCGTATCTGATCGACGGCGGCGCGCTCGCCTGGCGCGGCTCGTTCGCCTGACGGGCGAACCGCGTCAGGCCGCCGCCAGCTCGCGGCCGATCTTCTCCCCGATGACCACCGTGGGGATGTTCGTGTTGCCAGAGATCACCGCCGGCATGATCGAAGCGTCCGCCACGTAGAGGCCTTGCAGGCCGTGGACCGCGCCGTCCGCGCCCACCACGGCGAGCGGATCGGACGACGGTCCCATCTTGCAGCTGCCCGCCGGGTGGTAGTAGTGGACGGCGGATTCGCTGACGAAGTTCGTGAGCGCCGCGTGCCCCTCCACCGAGGCCCCGGGGTAGGTCTCGGCACCCAGCAGCCGGGCCAGCGCCGGGTGCTTCACGATCTCGCGGATGCGCTCGGCGATTGCCACGAGCCGCCTCAGATCCTCGCCCTCGGGGTCGGACAGGTAGCGGTGGTCGATCAGCAGGGGGGAGTCGGACGTGGGGCCGGTCAGGCGGACGAACCCGCGGGAGTGGGGCGTGAGCACCGCCGCCGCCACCGTCCAGCGCCACTCGTCGCGCTGCATCGGGTTTCGTCCTCCGATGGGGTAGATGTGCGAGTCGAAGCCGCGCGTGCAGCCCTCTGACGGGTACTTGCCGATCACCTGCTCGTCCGGACGCCAGCGGTCGGTGGCGTACGCGGTCATCACCGTGCGCAGCTCGTCCGTACCCGAGTAGTCGATCTCGAGCGACGGCTGGTCGTGCAGGTTCTCGCCTACTCCCGACAGCTCGTGCCGAAGGTCGATGCCGACCTCCGCGAGGTGCTCGGCGGGGCCGATCCCGGAGCGAAGCAGGATCGCCGGCGTCCCGTAGGCGCCACCGGACAGGACCACGCGCGGCGTCTCGATCTGGATCTCCTCGCCGTCGCCGGTGCGCACGAGCAGCCCGGTCACGCGCGTGCCGTCGAGCAGCACCCGTTCCACCTGGGCGTCGCCCGCCACCGCCACGTTCGGCTCGTCGCGGACGGGGTCGACGTAGGCGAACGGGCTGCTCGTCCGCGTGCCGTCTTCGGCGATGCTGATCGGGAAGGGCGCGACGCCGATCGTCTCGTCGAGGTTGTTGAAGTCCTCGACGGCGGGGATGCCGCCCGCCACCATGGCGTCCATCGACGCCTCCTGAAACGGAGTGAGGTTGTCGGTGCTCACCGCTCGCACTCCCAGGCGCTTCCACACCGAGGCGATCACCGGCAGCAGGTCGTCGGTGGACCAGCCCGGGTTACCCGCCGCGGCCCAGTCGTCGTAGTCGGTTCGCGACCCGAGCACGGCGGCCCCGGCGTTGTGGGCCGAGCAGCCGCCCATCACCCTCGCGCGGTTGAAGGCGACGGTCTTCCCCCGCACCTTGCCCGTGTAGCCCCAGTCGTGGGAGACCATGGCCATCGTTGCCGCGTCGAGCAGGTCCTCGGGCCAGCGGCCGCTGTCCTTCGGGCCGTAGTCCGGACCCGCTTCAAGCAGCGCGACATCCAGCTTTGGGTTCTCAGCGAGCACGCCGGCCACCGCGCCGCCGGCGCTGCCGCCACCGACCACGACGATGTCGGCCTCCGCCGGAAAGGAACTGTGATCGGCCACTGAAATCTCCTGTCCCGAGGGCTTGTTTATCGTTATAGTAACCGCCGGGATGGAGCGCATGGCGACGAAGCGGGCGGTGGTGACCGGCGCCTCGAGCGGAATCGGCGCAGGGATCGCCTCGGCGTTCGCTCGCGAGGGCGCCGCGGTGGCGGTTTGCGGCCGGAACGCCGAGCGCGCGCGCGAGACCTGCAGCGCCATCGAGACCGCCGGCGGAACAGCCCATCCAATCCTCGGCGACATCTCGAGTCCCGCCGACGTGCAGCGCATGGTGGCGGAGGCAGCGGCCGCGCTCGGCGGCATCGACGTCCTCGTCAACTGCGCCGGGATCGGCGAGCTCGACGGCTGGGTGCCGGTCCACGAGCACACGCTGGCCAACTGGGAGAAGACGCTCGCTGTCAACCTCACCGGTCCCTTCCTGATGTCGAAGGCCGCGATCCCGCACATGCTCGAGGCCGGCGGCGGTGCGTTCCTCCACATCAGCTCGGTCTGCGCGATCACGGTCTGGGCGGGCGACAGCGCCTACTCGGTGTCGAAGGCCGGGCTCAACATGCTGTCCAACCACATCGCGGTGGAGTACGCGGACAAGGGCATCCGCTCGAACGTGCTCATGCCCGGGGAGATCCTCACTCCGCTCCACGTGTCGGCCGCGTCCGCTTCTCCCGACGCGCGCGAGTGGGAGCAGCGCGTGCTGGACCGGCACCCGATCGGCCGTTTCGGCGAGGTCGAGGAGGTGGCAGAGGCGGCGGTGTTCCTGTGCTCCGACGAGTCGCGCTTCCTCACCGGCGCCAACGTCCCGATCGACGGCGCGTACAGCCGTGTCTGACGCCAACCCCATGGACATCGCCGGGCGCGTGGCGATCGTCACCGGCGCCGCCACCGGCGTGGGGCGCGGGGTGGCCGAGGGATTCGCGCGCGCGGGCGCGCACGTGCTTCTCGCGGATGTGGACGAGCACGGCGTGAGCGACGCCGCCGACACGCTCGAGGCCGAGGGCCACACCGTGGCCTCGCGCCGGGCGGACGTCAGCTCACCGGACGACGCGCGCGAGCTGGTGGAGGACGCCGTCGGTCGCTTCGGCGGGCTCGACATCCTCGTGAACAACGCCGCGATCCAGATCGAGAACACGATCGAGGACCTCGAGCCCGACGACTGGGACCGCCTCATGTCGGTGAACATGAAGGGCGTCTTCCTCTGCTCGAAGTACGCGATCCCGGCGATGCGCGAGCGCGGGGGAGGCTCGATCGTCAACATCGCCTCGGTCAACGGTTTCTGGGTCGAGCCGGGCCTCGGCGCCTACTGCGCGTCAAAGGGCGGGGTGATCGCCCTCACGCGCTCGACCGCCACCGACTTCGGCCGCGACGGCATTCGCTGCAACTGCATCTGCCCCGGCTACGTCGACACCGGCATGGCCGGCCGCTACCTCGACTCGCTTCCGGACCCGGCCAAGGCGCGCGCCGAGGTGGCGTCGCAGCATGCCGTCGGCCGGGTGGGTCAGCCCAAAGACGTGGCGGCGGCTGCCCAGTTCCTCGCGTCGGACGCCGCGGGCTTCGTCACCGGGTCCGCGTTCGTGATCGACGGCGGCCTTTCCCTCGGCGTCGTCGCGAAGCCGGAGTAGCCGAGCGATCCAGACAGTTTCGAATCAACCGCGACGGAGGCACACATGACCACCAGCGCCACGCAGTCCCGTACCGAGGAAGTCACAGAGAAGCTGGACCGCGTTCGCGCGCACCTGGCGGATACCGGCGCGAGCGGTGCGCTCTTCACGCACCAGCTCTACGTCAGCTGGATCACCGCCGGGATGGAGGACCTGATCATCCGCGGGGCCGACGGCAGCTTTGTCTGGGCGCTCGTCACGCCCGACGGCGCGTACCTCGTGACGTCGAACATCGAGGCCGCGCGGATCAACGGGGAGGAGGGCCCCGGCGAGCTTGGCTTCGAGGTGGTCGAGGTGCCGTGGTACGAGGGTCACTTCCAGTCGGCCATCGGCGGCATCTGCGACGCCGACATGCTGCTGAACGACGGCGACGGCCCTGGACGCGAGGCGGCGTTCGATCTCCAGAAGCTGCGGATGAGCCTCACCGCAGGCGA
>DATBKS010000215.1:0-13957 GCA_036555755.1 Thermoleophilaceae bacterium | reverse complement strand
GGCGGAGGACAGAGCTCGGCGATTAGTTCCCAGCTCAGCCGTTCACACTGAAGCTGCTATTCGGATTGATCTCGCGGTTACGAGAGTAAAAGCCGCTGTCGAGCTCAAGCCCGGTGTAGACGCATTTCACCTTCACCGGGTCGTTGTCGTGGTCGTAGCCTGACTCGACCTTGTCGATCAGCTCGCCCATGAGGTGCCCGACTACGGGCGCGTTCTTGAACTGGTTGCCGCTCGTCCCGATCGCCATGTAGAAGCCGCCGAGATCGGAGCGGTCGTAGATCGGGATCCAGTCGTCGGAGACGTCGTAGAGGTCGACGAGCCCCTTGCGCTCGTTCGGGATCCGCAGCGACGGCATCCGGCGCGCCAGGCGGTACACCTGCGCCTCCCACTGCTTCTCCGTCACGTGGCGGTCGAACTGGTCCGGGTTGTCGACCCACACCTGCGGGTCGCACTCCGGATCCTCGGAGCCGATCAGGATGTTGTTGCCAGTCTCGGGGCGGAAGTAGATGCCGGTATCGCCGTCCGAGGTGTGGTAGCCGTTGTGCTCGAAGTCGAAGTCCGGCGGCGAGGGCACGTGGTGCACCTCGTGCCGCAAGGCCTTCGTCTTGACGTTCATCGTCTCCTCGACGCCCGCCATGCGGTTGATCACGAACGAGTGGGGTCCGGCGACGTTGACCACGATCGGCGCGTCGATCTCGGTGCCGTCGGAGAGCGTCACGCCCTTCACGTGCCCGTTGTCGCGCCGGATCTCGGCCACCGTGGCGCGGAAGATGAACTCGCCGCCCTTGGCCTCGGCGGCGCGCTGCAGGTTGTGGGTGGCGAGCTGCGGGTCGTTCACGTAGCCCGAGCCGGGGGTGAAGATCGCCCCGCCGAGCTCGCGCTCCGACTCGTCCCAGAAGTGCGGGTCGTCCGGGCGCTTGGGCGGCCAGAAGGCGCGGGTGTCGTAGATCGGCACCTTCTCCTTGAGCGTCTTCGTGTCCCACTCCTCGAACTCGACGCCGAGGTCGCGGTAGTGCTCGAGCACCTTCAGGTCGTGGCCCGTCGAGCTCTTCAGCAGCACCGTGCCGCACTGCATGTACTTCGACAGACCGGCCTCGTCAACGTGGTCGAGGTACTTCTCCCAGTCCTGCCAGTAGAAGAAGCCCTCGTAGGCCATCGCCACGCCCTCGCGCGAGGAGTAGTGCGCGCGGACGATCGCGCAGGAGTTGCTCGTGGGGCCATAGCCGGAGGCCGGCAGCTTGTCGATGTTGAGGGTCTTGTAGCCGCGCTTGGCGAGCTCGAATGCGGTGGCCGCACCGATGACCCCCGCGCCGATGATGATTGCGTCCGCCTGCTTCGCCATACGCCTAGAGCCCCTGAGGGACGACAAATATATCAGTCATATGGCAGCGGATCGGCCCGAGTGATATGACTCGCAGATGGCCTCTGGTCAGGGCTACGACTTCGTCATCGTCGGAGGCGGTTCTGCGGGGTGCGCCCTGGCCAACCGGTTGAGCGAAGACCCCTCGACGCGCGTGCTCGTGCTCGAGGCGGGGCGGCCGGACTGGAAGTTCGACGTCTTCATCCACATGCCCGCCGCGCTGCCGTTCCCGATCGGCAGCCGCTTTTACGACTGGAAGTACGAGTCAGAGCCCGAGCCCGAGATGCGCGGCCGCCGTGTCTACCACGCGCGCGGCAAGGTGCTCGGCGGGTCGAGCTCGATCAACGGGATGATCTTCCAGCGCGGCAACCCGCTCGACCTCGAGAAGTGGGCCGCCGACCCGGGCATGGAGACCTGGGACTACGCGCACTGCCTGCCGTACTTCAAGAAGATGGAGACCTGCCTGGCGGGCGCGGACGAGTGGCGCGGGGGAGACGGCCCGCTCGTGCTCGAGCGCGGCCCGGCGCACGGCGAGCTGTTCGACGCCTTCTTTACGGCCGTCCAGCAGGCGGGCTATCCGCTCACCGACGACGTGAACGGCTACAAGCAAGAGGGCTTCGCGATGTTCGACCGGAACATCCACCGCGGCCGCCGCCTGAGCGCCGCGCGCGCGTACCTGCACCCGGTGATGAACCGGCCGAACCTCGAGGTGCAGACCATGCGGATGGTCAACCGCGTGCTGTTCGAGGGCAAGCGCGCGGTGGGGGTGGAGGTGTCGCACCGCGGCAGGACGAGCGCGGTCCGCGCGAACGAGGTGATCCTCTGCGGCGGCGCGATCAACTCGCCCCAGGTGCTCCAGCTCTCCGGCGTGGGGAACGCCGACGAGTTGCGCGACCTCGGCATCGGCGTGGTGCACGACCTGCCGGGCGTGGGAGAGAACCTCCAGGACCACCTCGAGGTCTACGTGCAGTTCGGGGCGAAGAAGCCGGTGTCGCAGCAGCCGGCGCTCAAGTGGCGCAACCGGCCGATGGTCGGCGCCAAGTGGCTGTTCCTGCGCAGCGGGCCGGGCGCCACGAACCACTTCGAGGCGGGCGGCTTCATCCGCTCGAACGACGACGTCGAGTACCCGAACCTCATGTACCACTTCCTCCCGCTCGCGATTCGCTACGACGGGTCCAAGCCGGCGAGCGAGCACGGCTACCAGGTGCACGTCGGGCCGATGAACTCGGACGCGCGCGGGACGGTGAAGATCACGTCCACCGATCCGCGCAAGCACCCGGAGCTGCGCTTCAACTACCTGTCTACCGACCAGGACCGGCGCGAGTGGGCCGAGGCGGTGCGTTGCTCGCGCAAGATCCTCACCCAGCCCGCGTTCGACGAGATCAGCGCCGGCGAGCTCTCGCCCGGACCGAGCGTGGAGTCGGACGAGGAGATCCTCGAGTGGGTGCGCCGCGACGCCGAGACCGCCCTGCATCCGTCGTGCACCTGCAAGATGGGCGTGGACGACGCCGCGGTGGTCGATCCGGCGACGATGCGCGTGCACGGGGTGGAGGGCGTGCGGGTGGTGGACGCCTCCGTCATGCCCTACGTGACCAACGGCAACATCTACGCGCCGACGATGATGGTCGCCGAGAAGGCTGCCGATCTGATTCGCGGAAACACCCCGCTCGAACCTTCGACCGCGGCCTTTTACAGGCACGGCCAAGCGGCTAAGCTGTAGCTCATATATCAGTCGTCGTTAAGACGGCTTTTTGCTGTCAGGGCAGCGGCTGAGGGGGAAAAGCGTGAGCGCGAGCGGAGGGACCAGCGGGGAGATCGTGGCCACGAGGCCGGCGCCTCCCGAGTTGCTCGCGGACCGGGCCTACGGGGAGCTGCGCGACCGGATCGTCACGCTCGCGATCCCGCCCGGTGCTCCCATCAACGAGGACGCGCTCGGCCGGGAGCTCGAGATGGGCCGCACCCCGGTCCGCGAGGCGATCAAGCGGCTCGCGCTCGAGAACCTCGTGACGGTGTTCCCGCGGCGCGGCACGTTCGCCTCGGAGATCAACATCACCGACCTCGCCCAGATCTCGGACGTGCGCGTGCTGCTCGAGGGCCACGCGGCCGCGCGGGCGGCGGAGCGGATGACGTCGGCGCTGCGCGACGAGCTCGACGCCCTGGTGGCCGAGATCGACGAGCGCGAGGGCGCCGGCGACCCGGACACCCTCATGCGCCTCGATGCCGAGATCCACCGCTTCATCTACCGCTGCTCGGGCAACGTGTATCTGCAGGAGACGCTCGAGCGCTACCTCAACCTGTCGCTGCGCATCTGGTACCTCGTGCTCGACCGGCTGCCGCACCTGTTCGACCGCGTGCACGAGCACCGTCACCTGCTCGAGGAGATCCGCGCCGGGCATTCCAAGGTGGCGCGCAAGATCGCCGCCGAGCACGTGGCCACCTTCGAGAGCGAGATCCGCGGAGTGCTCTAGGCGGGCGCGGGGCGCTCGCCGACCTTGCGCGCCGGGCTGCCAGCCCAGATCTCCCACGCCGGGACGGACTGGCTGAGCACGGCGTTGGCGCCGACCACCGCGCCCTCGCCGATCGTGAGCGGCTCGTCGCCGCGGTTGAGGATCGCGGCGCCCGCGCACAACATCGCGTGGTCGCCGATCACGAAGCCGCCGAAGTCGTCGGAGTAGGGCACCCACGGATCCGCGCGACCCACGGTGACGTTGGAGAAGATGATCACGCCGCGCCCGATCCTCGTCCGCCCATGGATCACGACGCCGATGCCGGCGTGAGGAAGCATCAGTTCGGGGCCGATCTCGGCGTCCGGCCAGATGTCGGTGCCGCGGGCCACCATCAGGCGGTGGAGCAGCTTGCCGAGCCGGCCACGGTTTTGAAGCCCGACGAGCTTCGCCGCAAGGCGCTCGTGCGCGCGTATGGGTGGATGCCAGACCTCCGGGGCGGTCACTCCTGGACAGATCCCACGCCAGCGCGCATCGGAAACCCCTGCCTTCGCTGCTAGCGTCTGCCATCGAAGGGAAGTAGTCCCGACGGGAGACGTTCGTCAGCACGGCCATCGGCCCGGCGTCTCCGGCCCTCGAGGCGGACCAAACCTTCTCCACGGAACACAACCGAAGGAGAAGGAGCCTTGGCATCCGCCGGCATCGACGTTTCCGCAGCAATGTGGGCAGGGCTCGCCGTCGTCACGGTCGGCCTGATCGTGCTCGACCTACTCGTCTTCGCCCGCCACCACGCGCCGAGCCTGCGCGAGTCGGCAATCTGGTCCGTCGCCTGGATCGCGCTCGCGGTCGTGTTCGGCGTCGCCTGGTGGGGATGGCAGGGCGCCGAGGCCGGCTCTCAATTCTTCTCCGGCTACCTGCTCGAGCGCTCGCTGTCGCTCGACAACGTCTTCGTCTTCGCCGTGATCCTCAGCTACTTCGCGGTGCCGCGCGACGTGCAGCCCAAGCTGCTCACCTGGGGCATCGGGCTCGCGCTGCTCTTGCGGCTCGCGTTCATCCTGGTCGGCGCGGCGCTGCTCGACGCGTTCCACGTCACGTTCTACGTGTTCGGCGTACTGCTCCTCTACACGGCCTACAAGCTCGCCCGCCACGACGACGTGGACATCGCTCCCGACCACAACCCCGCGCTGCGCCTGATCCGCCGGCGCGTGCCAATGACCGACCGCTACGACGGCGAGCGGATGTTCGTACGCCGCGCCGGGCGCTGGCTCGCTACGCCGCTGCTGGCGGTGTTTGTCGTGGTGGCCACGACCGACGTGATCTTCGCGGTCGATTCGATCCCCGCGATCTTCGCCGTCACGCGCGAGCCGTTCATCGTGTTCGCGGCCAACGCGTTCGCGATGCTCGGCCTCCGGGCGCTCTACTTCCTGCTCGCGGGAATGAGGGAGCGCTTCGTCCACCTCTCGGACGGGCTCGCCGTGATCCTCGGCTTCATCGGCGTGAAGATGCTGCTCGTGGACATCTGGCACGTGCCGATCTGGCTGTCGCTGGCCGTGATCGCAATCGTGCTGGCGCTCACGATGGTGCTGTCCCTTCGCGCCCGGCCCGCGGAGTCGCCCCGCTGATGACCGACGACGACCTCTACCGACGCGGTGCCGCCACCCTGCTCGCGTCGTGGGAGGAGTACGCGCGCGGGGCGAGCGGCGCCGAGTTGACGCGGCTGCCGGGCGTTGCCGCGGCGGTCTTCCCCAACGAGCCGGAGCGCGGCGTATACAACAACGCGCTGCTCGAACGCGACCTCGGCGCTGCCGAGCGCGCCGTTGCGCTCGACGCGATGGAAGCCGCCTACGCGGACGCGGGCGTCACGCGCTTCGCCGCCTGGGCGCACGAGACGGACGCGCCCGTGCGCGCCGAGCTCGAACGGCGCGGCTACACGCTCGACACGACCACGCGCGCGATGGGGATGGAGCTAGGCCATCTGCGAGCGCCCCGCCCCGAGCTCGACCTCGGGCCGCCGGACTGGGCCGAGTACCTCCGCATAGTCGGGGTGCCGCCGAACTTCTTGAGCAACGCGGATCCCGCCGCCTACCACGTCCTGATCGCGAGGCTCGACGGCGAGAACGTCACGACAGGGATGGCGTTTGACCTGGACGGCGACGTCGGGATCTACAACGTCGGCACGCTCGACCACGCGCGACGGCGCGGGCTTGGGACGGCGCTCACCGCGCTCCTTCTGCACGACGCGCTCGAGCGCGGATGTCGCACGGCGAGCCTCCAGTCGACGCCGATCGCCGAGGGCGTGTACACGGCGGTCGGCTTCCGCGATCTGGGCCGGTACTTCGAGTACGTACCTACCGCCCGGGTGTAGGCTCGCCATGTGGCCTGGCGAGGTTGGATGCTCGTGATGGGGCTCGCGTTTTCTCTCGAGGTGCCGGAGGCGGCCCTCGGCGCCACGTTCTACGTGAACGGTGCGGCCGGCGCACCGGCGTCGCCCTGCACGAACCCCGACCCAGGCAAGGCCTGCACGTCGATCACGACGGCGATCATCCAGGCACGCGGAGCGCAGTTCCCGGGCGGCGACACGATCCAAGTGGCCGCCGGCAGCTACCCCGAGCAGATCATGATGCTCGAGACTGCCGATGCGGGCAACACCATCGCCGGCGCCGGGAGCGGACTCGCGGGGACGCGGATATCGCCCACCGGCGTCATGGGCCCGTACGTCTACCTCGGAACCACCAACGTCGGCGCGATGACTGTTCGCGGTGTCCGGGTGATCGTGACGCAGGACAACAACAGCGGAATCGCCATCGGTGGTCCGAACGTGGCTCTTCAGGACATCGTGGCCGACATGCAGAACCAGGCGAGCTCCAGCACGGCGGTAGTCGTGGGCGGACCCACCGCATCGGCCACACTCGACCGGGTGGTCACGATCGGCGCGTGGACCGGCGACGGCGTGGGGACCGCCAGCCCTGGCGGTGCGAGCGTCACGATTCGAGACTCGAGCCTTCTCGGGCGCGGTGTCTTCGGCCGCGCGCTGTCGCTGGCGGCCGGCACAAGCGCGACCGTGCAGCGATCGATCGTGCGGCGCGATGCCCTGGATGGCGCGGCGATCCAGGATGGCGGAGCGCAACTAACGCTGGACTCATCGCTCGTGCTTGGCGGCGCCAACGCGGTGGTGGTAGGGGCTCCCGACCCCCAGCAGGCAACGCTGCGCCATGTGACTGTGGACCCCGGCGGGCCCGGCCCGGGCGCCGGGCGCGCGTTCCTAATCGGGAATGCGAGTGGAACCGCGCAGATCCGGGATTCGATCCTGGTGGACCCGGTGCTCAGAGATCCCAGCGGGGGAAGCATCAACTGCGTCTCGAGCGATCTCGAGCTGCAGAGCGGCACAGGGGTGGCCTGCGACGCCGCCGGCGGCAACACGCATTCGAGCCCGAGCCAACTATTCGCTGACATTACGATCGGCGACTACCGCCTCAAGCCGGGGTCGCCGGCGGTCGACAGCGGCTCGCTCGACCCGCTCGCGGTGGGCGAGTCCCCAACCGACCTGCTTGGGAGCGCGCGTGTGCTGGACGGGAACGGCGACTGCGTCGCTCGGCGCGACAAAGGCGCGTACGAGCTCACCGGAGCGGCGTGCGGAACGGCTGGAGCCGGGCCCGCGGACACGACCGCGCCGCTGCTCGACCGGCTCTCCATGAGCGCCCGCCGCTTCCGCGTCGGTCGGAAGCCCACCGCGCCGTCGCTGACGCGACGCAAGCGAACGCCGGTCGGGACCGTGTTCCGCTATCGGATGTCAGAGGCGGCCACGGTCACGATCGCAATCGAGCGGGCGCTGCCCGGCCGGCTCGTCCGGTCACACGGCAGGCGCAGGTGCGTGAAGCCCAAGCGCCGCAACCGGGCCGCCCGCCCGTGCAAGCGCTACAAGCTCGCCGGCACGCTCATCCGCACGGTGCAAGCGGGACGCATCCGCACGCCCTTCACGGGACGCCTGGGGCGGAAGCCACTTAAGCCCGGGAAGCACCGGGCGACGCTGCGAGCCAAGGACGCGACCGGCAACCGCTCCCAGAAAGCCCGCCGTATCTCGTTCACGGTGGTGAGGCGCTAGTACTCGCCGGGTACTGGATCCCCCAAGACCACCAAGCCGTGGATGATGATCACGCAGAGTGCGAAGACCCCGAGCGACCAGAACGGGTACGCGCCTCCGACGGACAGGAGCGCACCGATGGCGCCCAGGCTCGCCGCAAAGATCCCGATCAGGCGCCCATAGAGGCCGCCGCCCAGGAGCGACAGCCCGGCCGTGAGCTGGATCACTCCGAGGACGATCGTGATCCACCCCCACGTGTGCAGGCTGGAGAACACGTAGTGCGTGTTGCCCGAGTAGAAGTTCGCGTTGCTCACCCCGGCGATGCCGTAGATGATGTTGAGCGTGCCCGCGATCAGCAGCAGGATCGCGGCAAACAAGGCTCGGCCTCGGCCTCTCATGCTTCTCTCCCTTCGGTCGGCGTCGTTTAGACGCAGTGCTGCTCCGAGGGTCATCGCCCCCGCCCGTGGCGGCATCGCCCGAAATGGATGAACCAGCCGGCAGCGCGTCACTGCGGCGTGCTTTCGAGCGTCCGGCCGGTGAGCACCGACTCGGGCCGCTCCGACACGACGTCTGAGCCGGCCACCGCGTCGTCGTCGCGACGCTTGATGAGCAGCCACTGGGCCTTCTCGCCCTTGCGTGTGCGCTGCAGCGCGAAGCCGCCCTGCAGCTTCTCGCCGTGCAGGACAAACACCGCGTGTCCGCGGTCGAGCGCCTCCGGCCAGGGCACGCGGCCGCCCTGCTCGTAGGTACCGCGGTCCCACACGATCACGCTCGGCCCCTCGTAGTCGTTGTGCGACAGCGCGTGGTCATCGACCTGCACGGCGAGGCGCTTGACCGCGGGATCCATCGAGGGTCCCTTGGGCACCGCCCACGAGCGCATCACGCCGTCGACCTCGAGACGCAGGTCGTAGTGGTGCGCGGTCGCCTGGTGCTCCTGCACGACGAACACCCCGGCCGGCACGCCGCGGATCGCGAACTGCTCGTGCCCCTCCACGCGGACGGGCTCGGTGTCGACCTCCCCGAGCTCGCGCAAGAGCGCCTCGATCGCGTCCTGCTCGCCCTCCGCATGGACCCGGAGCGCGCCGCCGTCGTCCCTGCGCACCCAACCGAGCAGCCCGAGCTCGCGAGCGCGGCTCGCGACGGCTTCAAGCTCCACGGGACCGCTCTCGGCGACGGCTCGGATAGCGGTCGGCATGGCGGCTACCTGGCCTCGAGCAGGGTCCCGGCGAAGAAGTCCACCAAGGTCTCGTATGCATCGAGCGGCAGGAGATGGGAGACGTACTGGTCTGGGCGGACGACGACCATGCAGCCCGTCTCTCGGTTGATCCTTCGCAGGTCAAACACGTCATCGCTCGCAGGGTCGGGGCAGAACACCTTCTCGTAGTCGATCAGTCCGAACTTGCCCTTCCTCGGCAACAGGACGTCGGGCATCTTCTCCAGGGCGAGCTCGCGATGTCCCTGCTGGAAGATGGCCCGGATGTCGATGACGGAGTCGGGGTCTGCGCCCGAGGGAGTGAAACGCGTGGCCGGAGACGCGTCCGATCCCAAGAACTCGCAGAGCTCACGCGCGCGGGAGGCTTCGCTGCGGTCGGCGAAGATGTAGATACGCCAGGCGCCGTCGGCTCGAGCGGCGTGGCCGAGGTGGACCGGTTTGGCGTCCGCGAGCCGGACGACCGGCGCGGAGTGAAAGCGCATTCCGATGGGGAAGCCCTCCGCGAGGTGCTGGAACGTCGCCTCGGCGGTGATCATCGAGGGCGCGTACCTGGTCGCGATTCCCGCCGTGAAGCGGGCCTGCGCGGAGAAGTAGCGCTCGAACTCGTCGGGATCGACGCGCTCGCCGCCACGGAAGCGCTTGGAGAACTCGCGGTCGAACTCGATGAGCTCGCTCGCGACCGCCTGGCGTTCGGCAGAGTAGGTGTGCAGGAGCTCCGGTCTCGCGCGCCCTCGAAGGACGGCGCCCAGCTTCCAGCCGAGATTCCAGGCATCGGCCATCGAGACGTTCATGCCCTGGCCGGCCTTCGCGCTGTGGGTGTGACAGGCGTCGCCGGCGATGAACACGCGCGGCGGGCGGTCAGCCGGCTCGTCGTCTGGCACGTCGTCGAACTTCTGGCAGAGGCGCTGACCGATCTCATAGACGGACCACCAGGCGACGTCTTTTACATCGAGCCGGTACGGGTGCAGGATCCGGTTCGCCGCCTCGGCCAGCTTCTCGGGCGTGATGCCTCGCTTGTCGGTGGCGTCGTCCAGCTCGATGTAGAAGCGGACGAGGTATCCACCCTCGCGCGGGATGATGAGGATGTTGCCGTTCACCGACTGGACGGCGGACTTGATCCGGATGTCGGGGAAGTCGGTGACCGCGAGGACGTCCATCACGCCCCAGGATTCGTCCGTTGCGTCGCCCACCAGCTCGCGGCCGATCGCGGAGCGCGTGGCGCTGCGCGCGCCGTCGCAGCCGACGACGTATCTCGCTCGGATCGCGGAGACCTCATTGCTCTTCGTGTTCCGCAGCGTGACTGTCACGGGGTGCTCGGAGCGGCCGCCGGCCTCGATCGCGACGTCGCTCAGCTGGAGGCCATAGAACGGCGACCTCCTGGCGGCCGACCGCTCCATGTGCTCGAGCAGGTAGGCGAGCATCCGCGCCTGGTTGACGATCACGTGCGGGAATTCCGACAGGCCGTCCTCGGTGTCCTCGATGCGCCGGGTCCGCGTGATCCTCGTGCGGTCGTCCGGATCGGGCCGCCAGAAGGAGTCCTCGTTGACCCAGTAGGCCTCTCTCAGCAGGCGACCGGCCAATCCGAACGCCTCGAACATCTCCACCGTGCGACACGCGACCCCGTCGGCCTGACCCACCTCCAGCGGACCCTCCCGGCGGTCGACCACCGCCGTCTTGATCTCGGGGAAGGCGGCCATCTGCGCCGCCAGGACGAGCCCAGCCGGACCCGTTCCGACGATCAGTACGTCGACTTCATCGGGCAGCGCGTCCGGCCGTTCCCCCACGGACGGATGCGGCTCTTCGATGGCTGGGTCTCCTGATCGGTATCCCTCGAGGTGGAATTGCATGGCGACCGTAGGATGCACCTACGCCCGCCGAGGCGCTAATCGGCCGTCGCAGCGGTGACCATCTTGTCGCCCTTGCCGGCTCCCGGCCGAGTGGTCGGGATCACGAGAACCGGACACGGGGCGATGTGAAGCAGCCGCTGCGTGACGCTGCCGAGCAGCAGGCCCTCGAGCGCTGTGCGCCCTCGAGTGGCAACGATGATGAGGTCCGCCGGCAACTCGCTCGCCGTCTCCGCGATCTGCTTCGCCGCGTCGCAGCCGATGCCGCCGCAGTAGCGGGCTTGGGCTGCCACGCCATCGTCCTGAAGCGACTGCACCTGCCGGTCGATCTTGTCGCGGACATACTCGCCGTCGATGAACTCGTCCTTGCCGGCGCTGCGCTGGACGAGGAGCTCGTCGCAGTGGACGAGGGTCACGCCGGCGTGCTGCTGGCGCGCGAGCGACTCGACGTATGGCAGGGCGGTGTCGGCTCCTTCGGAGCCGTCGGTGGCCCAGATGATGGACTTGAACATCGTGACCCTTTCCGACCGTTGTGCGAGCACGCCCCTGGGTCGTGCTCGCACAGTCGTCTGAAACTCGTCTAGCTGACGGCCGATGCCGCCGCCGTCTCGGTGCCGGACTCCTCTGCGCCCTTGGCCGACGGGACCACGAACACGGGGCACGGCGCGATGTGCAGTAGGCGGGTGGTGATGCTGCCGAGCAACAGCCCGCCTAGATGCGTGTGACCCCGGGTGCCGACCACGATCAGATCCGACTGGAGCTCCTTCGCCGAGTCGGCGATCGTCTTCGCGGGACTCTCGCCCACCGTCACGTGCACGACCCGCTCGGTCGCGCTGATGCCGGCGTCTCGGAGCTCCTTCGCCTGGCCCTCGACCTTCGTGCGGACATCCTCTTCGTCCGCGATCACGTGCTGGCCGCCGCCGCGCCCCATCAGGAGCTGGTCGGCGTGCAACACGACCACCTCGGCGCTGTTGTCCGAGGCGAGCGACTTGACGTAAGGCATTGCCCGATCGGCGGCTGCCGATCCGTCTGTCGCCCAGATGATGGACTTGAACATCGTGCCCTCCTTTCGGGCAATGGGAGTTCGTACACCGGACTACGCGGGCCATCCTCGGCGCTTCTGCGGAGTCGGGCATCGGTGCAAGCTCCCTGACCGTCCTCAGTAGTTAGTACGGATCAGCCGGATCGCCGATGCGCTCGCCCGCGGCGTCAGTAGCTGACCCGGGCGGGGATCCGTGGTTCTTGCGTGAACGCAGACGGCTGCGCCCGGATGTCGCGGGAGGCGGTCCATCGGATGCTGCGTCTGTCGCCGATCGGGCGGCGCTGAGTCCAACTAGGAGGCAGTCATGCAGCACACAACTGAGGCGCCTGCTGGGCCGCAACCGCCCGCCTCGGCGCCGAAACTGGCCCGCTCGATGGGACTGTGGATGGCGACGGCGCTCGTCGTCGGCAACATGATCGGGTCGGGGATCTTCCTGCTCCCGTCATCGCTCGCAAGCGCGGCGGGTCCCGTTTCGATCGTCGCATGGATCTTCACCGGCATCGGCGCGATGTTGCTCGCGCTGGTGTTCGCGCGGCTAGGCCGCACCTTCCCCCGCACGGGCGGCCCGTACGTGTATGCACGGCGGGCGTTCGGCGATTTCATCGGTTTCCAGACGGCGTGGGGTTACTGGATCGCGGCCTGGGCCGGCAACGCGGCAATCACGGTCGCGTTCATCGGCTATCTCGCCGTGTTCTGGCCGCAGCTGAACGACCACAACCTGCTTGCCGCACTGGTGGGCATCGGCGTGATCTGGCTGCTCACCTTCGTGAACATCCTCGGCGTCCGCGAGGGCGCCCAGGTGCAGGTCGTCACGACCGTCCTCAAGTTCGTCCCGCTTGCGATCATCGCGATCGTCGGGCTGTTCTTCATGAAGAGCGGCAACCTCACGCCGTTCGCGCCTCACGGCACCGGCAAGGCGATCTCCGCCGCGGCGCCGCTGACGCTATGGGCCTTCATCGGCCTCGAGTCCGCGACGATCACGGGCGACGAGGTGAAGGACCCGGAGCGGACGATCCCGCGCGCGACGATCATCGGAACGCTCGCGGCGACGGTGGTCTACCTGGTCGCGACCATCGCGATCATGGGCATCATCCCGGCGCACGAGCTCGCGAACTCCACGAGCCCGTTCGCCGCGGCCGCCGGCCAGATGTTCGGCGGCAGCTGGGACAAGGTGATCGCCGTGGTGGCCATGATCGCCACGTTCGGGGCACTCAACGGCTGGATCCTGCTTCAGGGGCGGGTGCCCCTGGCGGCCGCTGAGGACGGCCTGTTCCCGGAGCAGTTTGCGCGGGTGCGCGGCAAGAGCCAGACGCCGGTGTTCGGCCTGGTCGTCTCGTCGATCCTGCTGACCGGCCTGATGCTGATGAACTACACGAAGGGCCTGGTCGACGCGTTCACGTTCGTGATCCTGCTGGCGACGCTCACGACGCTTGTGCCCTACGCCTACTCGGCGGCGGCTCAGGCGTACCTCTACGTGACGGAGCGCGAGCTGTTCGACCGCAAGCTGTTCGCACGCGACATGGTGATCGCCACGCTGGCGTTCGCGTACTCGGTGTGGGCAATTACGGGCTCCGGCAAGGACATCATCGCCAAGGGCTTCGTGCTCCTGCTGGCCGGCATCCCGGTCTACGTGTTCGTGAAGTGGTGGCAGCAGCGCGGGACGAGCGAGCTCACAGACGAGCTCGCGACGCTGCCACCGCCGGTTCCGGATGCTCCCACCGACGGTTACAAGCACGGTGACGAGCTACAGCCCGCCGGGGGTGCCCGATGACCACCACCCCCAGCCAGTCCACGACGGCGCCGGCTTCGGCCGGCGCCGTTACGGGCCCCGCGCCGAGGCTGCACGTCGGCTCCGAGGTCGGCGTGCTCCGGCGGGTGATCCTGCACAGGCCGGACCTCGAGCTGAAGCGGCTCACCCCGACCAACAAGGACGAGCTGCTCTTCGACGACGTGATTTGGGTCAAGCGCGCGCG
>DATBKS010000214.1:0-13844 GCA_036555755.1 Thermoleophilaceae bacterium | reverse complement strand
CCCGATCAGGCCACCGCGCTCGCGGAGCTCCGGCGCGTGATCAGGCCGGGCGGCGAGCTTCGCTTCTTCGAGCACGTCCATTCGAACAATCCGCGTCGGGCGCGGATCGAGGACCTGCTGGACCACGTGTGGCCGCACATCGCCGGCGGCTGCCACCCGAACCGCGAGACCCAGGCGGCCATCGAGGGCGCCGGCTTCGAACTGCAAGAAGTCGACCGTTTTGGCTTCTCTCCGGGCTTCCCGGTGCCAGAAATCGCCCACATCCTGGGCGTTGCGCGGCGCCCCGCCTGATCGCGAGAAAACGCGGGAAGTTTTGCGCGGTCGGGCGCGTCATTACGGGTACCAACGACCCCACATTGGAAAGCGCCCCATGCACAACACACTGTCGGACTCCGTTCTTGCCGCAGCCCCTGAAAGTCATGTGCTCGTTTTCCCGGGCACTTCCGGCGTCGATGGAGACGCCCTCGCATCTGCCTGGCATGCCGCTCGCGACGAAGCGCTGAACGCCTACAACGCGTGGCGCGACGGCGGCAGCCTGGGGGAGAGCTTCGCCGTGTACCGCGCCGCCGCGGACCGTGAAGAGGCCGCCGCCGCGGCCCTCGCAAACCGCGCCAGCGAAGGGCGCA
Organism: Thermoleophilaceae bacterium; assembly: GCA_036555755.1. GTDB lineage: Bacteria > Actinomycetota > Thermoleophilia > Solirubrobacterales > Thermoleophilaceae > JAICJR01. The sequence goes on along the minus strand of DATBKS010000214.1, from coordinate 13,218 downwards.
CCCGCTGGTACCGGTTGTTGAAAGGCGACAGTCCCCGCTGACAGCAGCCGGTTCCGGACCGGGCGGCCCGGGATCGGGCGGGCCGCCCGATTGCGCATGCGCCGCGATTCCGCGATGCTTGCGCCGTGAAGCGCCGGGTGAACGTCGAGGGTGTGCCCGGCCTCCCCGCGTTCTCGCACGCCGTCCAGGTGGATGACCACATCTACGTGGCGGGCACGCTTGGCACCGATGCCGAGCTGAACCTCGCCGAGGGCGGCACGCACGCCGAGACCCTCCAGGCGCTCGCGTGGGTCAAGCGCATCCTCGAGGAGTGCGGTGCGTCGCTCGACGACGTGGTGAAGGTGAACGTCTTCCTCACCGACATGAGCACGTTCGAGGAGATGAACGAGGCGTACATGAGCGTGTTCGGCGACACCGTCCCGGCGCGCATCACAGTCGGCGTGAGCGCGCTCGCGCTTGGCGCTGCGGTCGAGCTCGACTGCGTCGCGGTACTCACGCCCCGCTAGGGTCGGGGCAATGGCGAAGAAGACCGTCGACGACCTGCTCGCCGAGGCGCGCACCAAGCTCGACCGTGTTGGGCCGGAGGAGGCGCACGCCGCGGTGGAGGCCGGTGAAGCGGTGCTCGTTGATATCCGCATGGAGCCGCAACGCGCGGCCGATGGGGTGGTGCCCGGCGCCGCATACATCCATCGCAACGTGATCGAGTGGCGCGTGGACCAGGGCACCGATCACGCCGACCCCGCGCTCGCGAGCGGGCGGCGCATCATCGTGATGTGCGACGCGGGCTATACGTCGAGCCTGGTGGCCGCGACGCTTCAGGAGTTGGGCTTGGAGGACGCCACCGACCTCGCCGGCGGCTTCCAGGCCTGGCGCGGTGCGGAACTGCCGGTCGAGCCGCTCGAGCGCTCGAGCTGACGCTCGGGGCTGACGCGCACGACGCTCCGCGCGAGCCCGACCTTCTTCATCCCGAGGATCATCAGGCCGGACAGGTCGATCTCCCACCAGCGCAGGCCGTGAAACGCCGAGCGCGGGAAGGCGTGGTGGTTGTGGTGCCACGACTCGCCGAGCGATGGCAGGGCGAGCCAGAAGACGTTGGTGGAGTAGTCGTCGGTGTCGAAGCGGCGGCCGCCGAAGAAGTGGCACACCGAATTCACGCTCCAGGTGACGTGGTGGACCATGAAGATGCGCACGAGGCCGCCCCACAGGAGCGCGGTGAGGCCGGCGGCCACGCTGCCGGTGAGGCCGAAGCCGAGTGCGAACGGGATCGCGAGGCCGAGCAGCACGAGCCAGGGGAAGCTGCGGCTGATGCGGCGCATGCCGCCGTCCTCGAGCAGGTCGCGCGCGAAGCGGCGCTTCTCGGACGTGCCCTGCGTGACGAACAGCCAGCCCATGTGCGCGTACCAGAGACCCTCGATCGCGCCCTTGAATCCCTCGCCGTGGTCGTGGTGCGGCGAATGCGGGTCGCCTTCGACGTCGGTGAACGCGTGGTGCTTGCGGTGGTCGGCCACCCAGTCGATCAGCGGGCCCTGGACCGCCATTGAGCCGAGGACTGCGAAGGCGTAGCGGACGGGCCGCGGCGCGTCGAACGCGCGGTGCGTGAAGAGGCGGTGGTAGCCGATCGTGATGCCGATCGCGGTGATGAAGTACATGCCCGCGAAGATCGCGAGATCGCGCCAGCTGACCGCCTTGTTCCACAGCAACACGACCGCCACCACGAAGGCGACGAACGGCAGGATTGCGGCGGTCATGTTGGCGTTTCGCTCGAGTCTTGACATGCTTTGAGCGTACGGACGTATTCCTGACGTGCCTAGGGCGTCATAACACAACCTGAAGACTTGGTTTTGTGCAATTGAACAAAACAAGCGCGCCTTGGGAGGCGATCTCCCCGGAAGTGGCGAATCGCCTGCGGCCGTCGCTCCCCGCGCTCGTCGAGGAGATCATCGACGCGGTGCAGGTGGCGGTGCCGGCATACGAGCGTGGGCTCGACCGCAACGTGCGGATCGGGGTGCAGCAGGCGCTCGAGGGCTTCCTCGAACTGGTGGCGGGCGGCGACGAGACGACGCTCCCTGGACACGACGTCTACTTCTCGTTCGGACGCGGCGAGGCTCGCAGCGGGCGCTCGCTCGACGCGCTGCTGAGCGCGTATCGCGCGGGCGCGCGCGTGGCCTGGCGTGGCATGGCGCGGGCGGGCGACGAGGCGGGGATCGACCCGCAGGAGCTGTACACGCTCGCCGAGGGGATCTTCGCCTACATCGACGAGATCTCCGCCGTGACGGCGGAGGGCTACACGTTCGAGCAGTCGCTGGCGATGCGCGAGCGGCAGGAGCAGACGCGGCGCTTGCTCGAGGCGCTGTTGCAGGAGCCGCAGGCCTCGCCGGGCGAGCTACGGCGGATCGCCGAGACCGCGGGCTGGGAGCTGCCCGAGCGGCTGGCGGTGGTGGTGTTCTCGTCAGAGCATCTGGACAGGACTGGAGCTCGGCTGCCGGAGTCGATCCCGTTCGCGCCGTTCGAGGGGCTCGGCTGGGCGCTCGTGCCCGACCCTTCGGCGCCGGGGCGGCGGGCCGAGCTGCGGGGAGCGCTGCGGGATGCGACCGCCGCGCTCGGGCCTTCGGTGCCGGTGGATCAGGCGCCGTCGTCGGCGGAGCGGGCGCGCCTGGCGCTCGAGGCGCTAGGTGGGTCGGGCCGGCTGGTGGTGGCCGACGACCATCTGCTGGACCTCATCCTCCACAGCGGCGGTGGACTGGCGTCGGATCTCGCTCGCCGCCGGCTGGCGCCGCTGGACGAGCTGGCGCCGGCGGCGCGCGAGCGGCTGCTGACCACCTTGGAGGCGTGGCTCGACGCGCAGGGCGAGGCGCGGCCGGCGGCCGAGCGGCTCCACGTGCACGTGCAGACGGTGCGTTACCGCGTGGGGCAGCTGCGCGATCTGCTCGGCCCGGCGCTGGACGACCCGAGCGGGCGGCTGGAGCTGGCTCTGGCGCTGCGGGTGCGCACAGTTCCCTGACGCTTTCGCGCCGGATCCGCGGCAAAGGCCGCCCTCTCCGCCGGATGTGCGCCAAGCCCGTCCGATTCGCTTGAGTAGACAAGTGCCGCGTCGTACCCTGCGGCGCCGAGGCGGGGGTTCATAGGGAGAGGAGAGTCCATGAGACGCCCCGCGCTCTTTGGAGTGCTGCTGGTCGGTGCGCTGCTGCTGATCGCTGGTTCAGCAGCGGCTTTCAACCCCGACACCCTGGTGACGACCGGAAGCCCGTCCCTGCCGTTCTCGCAGAACAAGCAGAACGAGCCGGCGATCACCGTCGATGCGAACCATCCGAACATCCTGGTCGCGGGTTCCAACGACGAGATCGACATGGAGGCCTGCAACGCCGGTGCTGACAACACCTGTCCGTTCACGCCTGGGGTCGGATCGTCGGGCGTGTACTTCTCGTTCGACTCGGGCGACCACTGGACCCAGCCCACATATACCGGCTGGTCCGCCAGGGGCTGCCTCGGGACGGTCGGCAACTCAGATCCCGACTGCTCGCCGGTGGTCGGCGACATCGGCACGCTGCCCTGGTACTTCGAGAACGGGCTCGTGTCGGACGGTGACCCCGCCGTGGCAATCGGCCCACAGCCCGGAGCCGGCGGTGGCTTCAGCTGGAGCAACGGCGAGCGCCTCTACTACGGGAACCTGACCGCGAACTTCGGCTCCACCCGCACGGACCAGTCGTTCAAGGGATTCGAGGCGATCGGGGTCTCGCGCACGGATGACATGGCAGCGGCGGCCGCGAGCGACAAGAGCGCCTGGATGCCTCCGGTGCTCGTGAGCCACCAGTCGACGACGACGTTCTCCGACAAGGATCAGGTCTGGGCCGACAACGCGTCGTCGAGCCCGTACTTCGGCAACGTCTACGTCTGCTGGGCGTCCTTCGTCGGCCAGGAGAAGGGCAACGCCGCGCCGGCGCAGTTGCAGGTGGGCGTTTCCACGGACGGCGGCGACACCTGGCGTGAGCACCCGATCGGGGCCGCGGCCAACAACGGCCAGCGGAACCCGCCGGACGGCTGCACCATCCGGACCGACAGCAACGGCAATGCCTACGTGTTCGGCGTCGGCACCGTCTCGTCCCAGGGCAAGCAGGCGTTCGAGCTGATGTCGAAGTCGACCAATGGCGGCAACTCGTGGTCGCCGCCGCGCGCGGTTTCGGGTCCCGTGACCCAGCCGGGCACGTTCGATCCGGTGCAGGGCCGGCCGGTGATCGACGGCATCGCGGGGGCGCGCAGCGACCTGGCGCCCGCGCCGAGCGTCGACATCGCGAATGGGGCGCCGGACGGCACCGATGCGACAAATCGCATCGTCATGACGTACGTCAGCGGCACGCTCGCCGCGCCGCACGTGGTCTTCACCGAGTCGACCGACGGCGGCACGAACTGGTCGGCGCCGCGCAACATCGAGAGCACCGGCGACCGTGGCTTCTACACGGCGCCGTCGATCTCGCCAAACGGCACGGACGTGTACGTGGTCTACAACGCGTTCACCACTCCGTTCCGCACCGACACGACGAGCGCCCGGTCGCTCGTGGGTGTCGTGAAGCACGCGGACTCGTCGACGAGTGGGGCCACTCCGACGGGTTCGTTCTCGGAGCTCGAGCGCAGTCCAGCGGGGGACCCGCGCGGGTCGAGCGCGAACGCGCTGACCGACGAGTTCCTTGGCGACTACGTGTACGCCACGGCCACGCGGACATACGGGGCGGCCGTGTGGAACGACACGCGCAGGGCAGACGTCTGCCCGGCGGTCAACACGTGGCGCGCGCAGTTGCAAGCAGGAATGAATCCGCCGGCACCGGCACCGGAGCAGGATTGCCCACCGGGGTCGACGTTCGGTAACTCGGACATCTTCGGCGGGACGTACCCAGCGCCGTAGACGGGGAGCGGCGTGGCGGGGCGAACGCGTTTCGCCCCGCCGCCCGCGACCAGGCCGCGCCTTTAGGTACTTCTTACTCCGTCGTTAGAAGCCACTCAGCAACCGCGTCAATGGTCGGTCCAAGCCCAATTCTTTTTGGAAAGGACCGTCATGACCCGCAAGCCCCATCGCCTCTTCAGTTTGAGGCTCTCGACTTTCGTAGCGCTGCTCGCGATAGCGGCGCTCGGCGTCGGGATCGTGGCACTGCGTGACGGCGGGTCGGCATCCAACACGGACACGGATGCGACGGCCAGCCTGAACACGCCCGCTGCCACGCCCGCAGCTCGCAACATCTCTACGAACCAGACGCCCGAGCAGGTCTACAGCAACACCCACACCGGCGTCGTGAAGATCACGACCGACAGCGGTCTCGGGACCGGCATCGTGCTCGACACGAGCGGCAACATCCTCACGAACGACCACGTGGTCGAGGGTGCGAACCGCTTCAACGTCAGCTTCGACTCGAGCAACCAGACTCACAGCGCGAAGCTCGTCGGCACCGACCCGTCCGACGACCTCGCCGTGATCAAGCTCGACAGCACCTCGGGCCTCAACCTGACCCCGCTCAACCTGGGCGACTCGGACACCGTCAACGTCGGTGACACCGTGTACGCGCTGGGCAACCCGTTCGGCTACACGAACAGCTTCAGCGAGGGCATCGTCTCCGGCCTGAACCGGACGATGACCGCGCCGAACGGCTTCACGATCGGTCACTCGATCCAGACCGACGCGGCCATCAACCCCGGCAACTCGGGCGGTCCGCTGCTGAACGCCAATGGCGACGTCGTCGGCATCAACGCCCAGATCGCGTCGAACGGCTCGACCGCCGGCGGCGAGGGCCAGAACAACGGCGTCGGCTTCGCGATTCCGATCAACACCGCCAAGGACGTGATCCCGCAGATCGAGAAGACGGGCCACGTGTCGCACGGCTACCTCGGCATCGCCACCGCCGACATCAACGGCGAGGGCGCGAAGGTCGCGGCTGTGCAGGCGAACAGCCCGGCGCAGCAGGCCGGCATCCAGCAGGGCGACGTGATCAAGACCGTCGACGGCAAGGCCGTGACCTCCTCGGAGGACGTGGTCTCCGCGATCTCGAGCAAGAGCTCGGGCACCAAGATCACGCTCGGACTCCAGCGCGGCGGCTCCACCAAGGACGTCACCGTGACGCTGGCGCAGCAGCCGAGCCAGGCTCCCACGCAGAGCCAGCAGCCGTAAAGCCGTAACTCTCATCGAGGGCTAACCCTCGTCTTAGGCACCGCTAACGCTCTCCTCCTTCAGTTGGGAGGAGAGCGTTGTGCTTCCCATTTCCTAGTGCGATAGCCAAAGCTCGCCCAGTTAGCGTGGCCGTGACGCTGCTGGGCACGGCCGCGATGGTGGCGATGTTGCTCGTGTCGGTGCGCATCGCCACCGCGGCCACCTACCACCCGGACCAGCTCGTCCCATCGGGGAGAAAGGGGCTCCCGACCTGGATGGCGGGCGTGTTTGGTGGCCATGGCTCGCCACTCGGACTCACCGAGCTCGGGCGCCTGGTGATCCAGTTGAGCGTCCTCTACGTAGTGGTCCTCGTATGCAGCCGATGGATGCCAGCGGTGGTGGCCTTCACCGGCGCCGCTCTGCTGATCGCGGTCTTCACGCTGGCGCCGCCGCTGCTCTCGACGGACATCTTCAACTACGTCGCGTACGCGCGGATGGGAGCGCTCTACCACGTCAACCCGTACCTGCACGGGGCGGCGGCGATCCCGTCCGACCCGTCGGTGCCGTTCACCGGGCCGGTGTGGCTGCACACGCCGACCGCGTACGGGCCGCTGTTCACGCTGCTGAGCTACGCGTTCGTCCCGCTCGGCGTGTCGGGTGCGATGTGGGCGCTGAAGTCGTTGGCGGGACTGGCGGCGTTCGGCTGCAGCGTGCTCGTCTACCTGTGCGCGCGGCGCCTCGGGATCCGGCCGGTGCCGGCGATGCTCTTCTTCGCGCTCAACCCGCTGCTGCTCGTCTACACGGTGGGCGGCGGGCACAACGACGTGCTGATGGCGCTGTTCCTGCTCGCCGGCGCGCTGTTGATCCTCGACGGCAAGCCGGAGCTCGGCGGCGCGGCGCTGGTCGCGGCCATCGCGATCAAGGTGACCGCCGGGCTGGTGCTGCCGTTCGTGCTCGTGGCCTCGAGCGCGCGCTGGCGCATCCTGACCGGCGTGGCCGCGGCGCTCGGGGTGATCGCTCTGTTCGCCCTCGCCGCCTTCGGCCCGCACGTGGTGTCGATGTTCAACCTCCTCCAGCACCACGACCAGTTCACGAAGCCGCTCGACAACGTGCCCGGCTATCTCGGCCACGTGCTCGGCCAGGGCGGGCTTACGCCGTCGCGTCACCACACCTACGAGCTGATCTTCTACGGCGGCGCGCTGGCGCTGCTCGTGTTCGCCTGGCGGCGGGGCGACTGGCTCGTGGCCGGCGGGGGCACGCTGCTGCTCCTGATCGCGACGCTCGGCTGGATGCTGCCGTGGTACGTGGTCTGGGTGCTTCCGCTGGCGCCGCTGGCCCGCCGCCGCTGGGTGCCGATGGGGGTGATCGCGCTCACCGCGGTGGTCGTCGCGATCCAGATCCACATCTACGACGCGCGCGCGGACCGCATCGACGCAAGGCTGCACGCCCACGTTGTTCGGCAGCACGACGGGGTTCCCGGTCCCCGCGTGCTGGAGAGGGGCGGGTAGGAAGGCGAAGGGCCGGTCGCCGAAGAGCTACCGGCGACCGGCCCATGCCTGACTACGTGGCTTTGTTCAGACGACGCGCGTCTGGATCGGGGCGAACGTGAGCGCGGCGGCTCGCGGGGTCACGATCACCGGGCAGCCGGAGGTCTCGATCGCGTAGTCGGCGGCGGCGCTGATCAGCACGTGGCCGTCGCGGGCCTCGGGCCGCGAGCCGACGACGAGCAGGTCCGGCGTCCGCGAGTCGTCGCGGATCACGACCGCGTCGATCTGGGCCGCAAGCGACTTCGCGGTGTTCTCCGCGCTCGCGTCGTCGGCGCTCGGGATGAAGCCGATCGTCGCGATGTCGTCGCTGTTCTCGCGGAAGCCGGCGGGCGCGATGGCCACGGCGGTGCGGCCGCCGTCAAGCAGACGGCGCGCCGAGTTGCCGGGCTGAACGCTGCCGGCGGCGGTGCGGTAGTCGGAGCCGAAGACCACGAGGTCGGCGCCCTCGCGCTCGGCGAGCGCGATCAGGCCCTCGCCGGTGGAGGCGTCGATCACCACGTGGCGCGGCGCGTCCGGATCGCCGAGCAGCTCGGCGCCCTCCGCGAGCAGGCGCTGGGCCTCGCCCTCCTCGAGCGCCTCGCGGTCGGCGGCCTCGAGCTGGATGTGGCGGACGTAGGCGAGCGACACGTTCGCGCCGGCGTCGCGCAGGCGGCGGCCGAGTGCGAGCGCGTCGCGATCGTTTTCCGTGTTGTCGTATGAGACGATGATGTTGGTAGCCATTGCGGGTGCTCCTTGCTGGATTTCTTTAAGTCGTTTTCAGCGAGGATGTCACCGCGCCTGCATAAGCACCAATGAACGTCCTGATACTGAGGATCGGTGTTGCTTATGCTGAATGTGCAGCGGTTGCGGGTGCTGAAAGAGGTCGCTGCGAGGGGCTCTTTCTCCGGCGCGGCTGACGCTTTGTCGTACACGCAGTCGGCCGTGTCGCAGGCCGTGGCCACGCTCGAGGCCGAGACGGGCGCGACGTTGATCGAGCGTGACCGCAAGGGCGTGCGACCCACGCCGGCGGGCGAGGCGCTGCTGGCTCACGCGGACGGGATCTTCGCCCGCATCGAGGCCGCCGAGGACGACCTCGCGTCGATCCTGGGGGTGCGCGGCGGGCGGCTGCGGATGGCCTCGTTCCCCACGGCGGGCGCGACGCTGATCCCGCGCGCGGTGGCGCGCTTCAGCACCAACCATCCCGACGTGACCCTGAGCCTCGCCGAGGGCGAGCCCGACGACATCGCGCCGCGGCTGCGCGCCGGCGAGTTCGACCTGGCGCTGCTGTTCGAGTTCCGCGGCGCGGCGGCGGGCAAAGTGACGAGCGGGCTGAAGAGCGTCGAGCTGCGCGAGGACCCGCTGCACGTGGTGCTGCCGAAGGGGCACGCGCTGGCGGACAAGGGCACTGTGAAGCTCGAGGACCTGAGCGAGGAGTCGTGGATCCAGACCACAGCGGCGAGCCCGTGCGCACGGCACGTGGTGCGCTCGTGCCACGAGGCGGGCTTCGATCCGAGCGTGTCGTTCGAGAGCGACGACTACCAGGTGGTGCTCGGTCTGGTGGCTGCGGGGGTGGGGGTGGCGCTGATCCCGGAGCTGGCTCTGGCGGGCGCACGGGACGACGTGGAGGTACGCGAGCTGGCGGGGAAGGGCGTGACGCGGCGGGTGCTGGCCGCGACGCCGCGGTCGGCCGGGGTGTCGCCCGCGGTAGCGCCGATGATGGAGCTGCTCCGGGAGGTGGCCGGGGAGTTCCCGGCGTGGGCGGAGCGGGAGGCCGCGTGAAGTGGTCCTAGCGCGATCCGTTTACAGCAGCAATAAGGGGTTGACCCGCACGCGATCCATCTTTGCCACAACATAGGTGGAAAACATGGATCGGATGGATCGCCGCGCCTAGTCCTGGACCAAGATCGTCACGGCGTGCAGGCGGATAAGTCCGCAGTGGTTGCAGAACACCGGCACCACCTCGACGCCCTGCCCGGGCGTCACGCCGCCGTCCGGCTGCATCGCCTGCAGGAGCATCAGGCTCTGGGCGATCACCCACTTGTCCTTGCCGCACGCCTCGCACTTGTGGACCGCGCCCTTGCGGTCCAGGGCACGCTGGAACATCTCGCGTGAGAGGGCGCGATCGTCGGGCAGGCCGGCGAAGCCGGCACCAGGTTCCGTCATACGCGGCAGCCTAGAGGAGCCCGGCACGCCGGCAGGTGGCACGCACGCCGCGTGACACCGGGTCCGTCATGGCCGGATCCGCGTGCTCGGCGCAGGTCTTGCGCGCCTGTGCCCCGCAGCCTTCGATCGGCGTCGCGCCCATCACGCCGGGGACGATCGCGTAGATGCACCCGGCCTTGGGTCCGGGACGTGAATCGCCGACGGTGGCGAGCACCAGGGCAAGCACGGTGATCAGCGTCAGGACCGAGGTGATGATCGCGACCCGCCGTTCGCGCAGGGTCAACCGGCGCAGGGGCGTGTTCACCCGCTTCCAATGTCCCTCGAGAGGCATTGGCGGCAGCTTAGGAGCGCCGCCGGAGCAGCGGTACCGACACGGGGGCGAAATCGCGGCACCGATCTTTGGCCCTCCGTACGTGGTGGATGCCCATACCCCCGCGACAGGCTTCCGGCCAACACCTCTCGGAAAGAAAGGAAATCAAGGGGCTATGGATTTGCACTGGTTGAGTCCAGGCGATACGTCTTGGCAGCTCACCGCCGCCACATTGGTCGGCCTGATGAGCGTTCCTGGGCTTGTGGTGCTGTACGGCGGCGTGATGCAGAAGCGCTGGTCGGTCAACTCGATGATGATGGCGTTCGTCGCGTTCGCGCTGGTGATCGTCGTCTGGACGCTGTACGCGTTCAAGATCGGCTTCGGTCATCCCGTCCACATCTTCGGGGCCGACCACGGCTTCTTCGCGAACATGTTCGGGAAGCCGGGCTCGATCCTGAGCAGCGTCGGGCTGAGGGAACAGGGCGACATCCCGAACATCGGGAAGACCGTTTTCCCCGCGTCCACACTCGCGTACTTCCAGATCGTGTTCGCGGCGATCACGCCGATCCTGATGCTCGGCTCGGTTCTGGGCCGCATCAACTTCAAGGCGTGGATCCCGTTCGTGATCCTCTGGACGAGCCTGATCTACACCGTCAACGCGTTCCTGATCTGGGGCGGCGGCTTCTTCGCCCAGCACGGCGCGCTCGACTTCTCCGGTGGCTACGTGATTCACCTCGCGGCCGGCGTGTCGGGCTTCGTCGCGGCTGCGGTTGTGGGCCCGCGTCTCCAGCGCGACCGTGAGGTGGACGCGCCGAACAACCTGGCGATGGTTGCGGTCGGCGCCGGACTCCTGTGGCTCGGCTGGAACGGCTTCAACGGCGGCGACCCCTACCTGGTCAACGACATCGCCTCGGCGGCGGTTCTGAACACGAACCTCTGTACCGCGGTGGCGTTCCTCGTGTGGGTCGGCTGGGACTACGCGACCGGCAACAAGCCGAGCCTCATCGGCAGCGTGAACGGCATGATCACCGGCCTCGTGGCGATCACGCCGGCCGCCGGTTTCGTCAACGGCTGGGGCGCGCTGATCATCGGCGTCGTGGCGTCGACGATCGTGTACTTCGCGCTCAACTACCTGAGCCGCACGGCTCCGTTCCGCAACGTCGACGACACGCTCGGCGTGGTCTACACGCACGGCTTCGCCGGCGTGGCGGGCGGTCTGCTCACGGGCATCTTCGCCAACTCGGCGATGGGTGCCGCGCCCGGCCTGATATCGGGCGACGGCGGTCACCTGCTCGGATGGCAGGCGCTCACCGCGCTCTGGGTGATCGTGTTCTGCGCCGTGGGCACCTACATCCTGCTGAAGCTGGTGGGGCTGTTCGTCCCGCTGCGGATGACGGAGCAGGACATGGAGACGGGCGACCTGGCTGTGCACGGTCACGAGGTCTACCCCTCGGACGTGCCCTCGCTGGGCTTCCCGTCCGGCTCTGCGGAGCGGGCACCGGCGGCGCCGGCGTCCACGCCTCTGCCCGAGCCGAGCTAAGACGGCTGACCGTATGGACCGCCCTCGGCCTGCCCGCCGAGGGCGGTCTGTGCGCCCCGCCTCGTGGGAGCAAAGGGGCCGCGAATTCTTGGACACAGGGACAAAGACCCCTCTGCGGGGCGCCCGTACCGTCCAACTTGAGACCCGCAAAGACGGAAAGGAAAGACACACCGCATGGCGACAATCGACGAGACACGCGACAGCGCGGCCGAAGTGCTCGCACGCGTCGAGGCCGAGGGGGTGGAGTTTGTCCGCTTCTGGTTCACGGACATCCTCGGTCAGATCAAGTCGTTCGCGGTCGGCGCCGAAGAGCTGCCGGGCGCGCTCGAGGAGGGCATGGGCTTCGACGGCTCATCGATCACGGGCTTCAACCGGATCGAGGAGTCGGACATGGTGGCCATGCCAGACCCATCCACCTTCAAGCTCCTGCCCTGGCGCAAGGAGAACCCGGTCGGGCGCATGTTCTGCGACGTGCTCACACCGAGCCGCGAGCCCTACGAGGGCGACCCGCGCTACGTGATGAAGCGCGCGCTCGACCGCGCGGCTGACCTTGGCTTCGACCACTACTACCTCGGCCCCGAGCTCGAGTTCTTCCTGTTCAAGGACGACCAGGGCACCGAGGTGCTCGACAAGGGCGGCTACTTCGACCTCACGACGCTCGACGTTGCGTCCGACTTCCGCCGCGACACGGTGCGCACGCTGCGCGACCTCGGCATCCCGGTGGAGTACACGCACCACGAGGTCGGTCCCTCGCAGCATGAGATCGACATGCGCTACGCCGAGGGCCTGACGATGGCCGACAACACCATGACCTACCGGATCGCGGTGAAGGAGGTGGCGATGCAGCACGGCTGCTACGCGACCTTCATGCCGAAGCCGCTGTTCGGCGAGAACGGCTCGGGCATGCACACGCACCAGTCGCTGTTCACCGATGGGCGGAACGCGTTCTTCGACCCGGACGACCAGTACTTCCTGTCCGACGTCGGGAAGTCGTTCATCGCCGGCCAGCTGCGCCACGCGCGCGAGCTGTCGGCGCTGTTCGCGCCGTCGGTGAACTCGTACAAGCGGCTCGTGCCGGGCTACGAGGCGCCGGTGTACATCGCCTGGTCGCGGCGCAACCGCTCCGCGCTCGTGCGGGTGCCGCTGTACCACCCCGGCAAGGAGCAGGCCACGCGCGCCGAGCTTCGCTGCCCGGACCCCTCCTGCAACCCGTACCTGACGTTCGCCGCGCTCTTGCAGGCCGGCCTCGAGGGCATCGAGCAGGGCTACGAGCTGCCCGATCCGATCGAGAGCAACCTGTACGACCTGAACGAGGCGGAGCGTGCCGCCATGGGCGTCGGGCAGCTGCCCGAGACCCTCGGCGAGGCGATCGAGGAGATGGCCGGATCCGCGCTCGTCGAGCGTGCGCTCGGCGAGCACATCTTCTCGCGCTACATCGACCTGAAGCGCGCGGAGTGGTCCGACTACCGCGTGCAGGTCACGCCGTGGGAGCTCGAGCGCTACCTGGCCGTGACCTGACCAGGTCCGTGGCCACCCCGGAGCCACTTCC
>DATBKS010000213.1:0-8780 GCA_036555755.1 Thermoleophilaceae bacterium | reverse complement strand
GCAACTGGGCGCCGCAGGGCATCCTCGCCTACTCGAAGATCTGCACCCACGCCGGCTGCGCGCTCGGGCTCTACCGCAAGCCCACCTTCCCCCCAGTGGAGCCGGGGTCCGCACTCGTCTGCCCCTGTCACTACTCGACCTTCGACGTGACGGACGGCGGCACGGTCTTGTTCGGCCCCGCGGGCCGCCCGCTGCCGCAGCTCCCGCTGATGGTGGACCGCGAGGGGAACCTCCGCGCGGCGGGCAACTTCTCCGGGCCCGTCGGGCCGTCGTGGTGGGGCGTGCGCAAGCGCGGCGCAAGGACACGGGAGCGCTGATGATCCGCCGCGCCGTCCGCTTCCTCGACGAGCGCGCGGGCGCCGCCCCGTTCCTCAAGGCGACCCTGCGCTACGCCTTCCCGGACCATTGGTCGTTCCTGCTCGGCGAGGTGGCGCTCTACGCGTTCATCGTGCTGGTGGCCACCGGCATCTACCTCACGTTCTTCTTCCACCCGAGCCTCGCGGACACCGTCTATCACGGCAGCTACGCGCCGCTCCAGGGGCAGAAGATGAGCGAGGCCTACAAGTCGACGGTGGACATCTCGTTCCACGTGAAGGCCGGCCTGCTCATTCGCCAGACGCACCACTGGGCGGCCGACGTCTTCGTCGTCGCGATCGTCCTCCACCTGATCCGCATCTTCTTCACCGGCGCGTTCCGCAAGCCGCGCGAGCTCACCTACATCGTCGGGCTGCTGATGCTGTTCACAGCGCTGCTCGAGGGCTACGCCGGCTACTCGATGGTCGATGACCTCCTGTCGGGAATGGGGCTCGCGATCGGCTACGGCGTTGCGCTCTCGATCCCGTTTGTCGGCGGCAACCTGGCCCTGCTCATCTGGGGCGCTCCATACCCGGGCGACCCTTCGTTCGAGTCGCGGCTCTACATCGTGCACGTCTTGATCCTGCCGGTCGTGATCGGCACGCTGATCGCGGTGCACCTGCTGCTGGTCGCGTCCCGTCACCACACGCAGTTCCGCCGCCGCCGCGAGACCGAGCGCAGGCTGATCGGCCTGCCGATGTTCCCTGCCCAGGTGCCGCGCTCGCTCGGGCTGATGTTCGGCACGGCGGCGGTGCTGTTTCTGCTCGGCGGCCTGATCCAGATCAACCCGATCTGGCTGTGGGGCCCGTACGACGTGGCGAGCGCGACCAACGGTGCGCAGCCCGACTGGTACCTCGGCTGGCTGATCGGGGCGCTGCGCCTCGTGCCCAGCTTCGACGTGACGATCGGGGGCTACACGGTCATCCCCAACCCGTTCTGGGGCGGGGCGCTGTTCCCACTCATCGTGCTCGGCGTACTCGTCGGCTGGCCGTGGTTCGAGCGGGTGCTCACCGGCGACCGCGGCTTCCACAACCTGCTGGACCGCCCGCGCGACGCGCCGGGTCGCACCGCGTTCGGCTCCGCGTTCCTGCTGTGGGTGTTCCTGATCTTCCTCGCGGGCTCCGCCGACCGCATCTACCTGTTCCTGGGCTGGAGCTACCAGGCGCAAATCTGGATCTATCGCGTGCTCGTGTGGGTCTTGCCGGTGCTCGTGTTCTTCATCGTGCGACGCGTCTGCCGCGAGCTCCAGGAGATCGAACAGGTGGAGCGCACGCGCGAGCTGGCCGAGGCGGAGGCGGAGGCCGCCTGGGCGTCGGGCGGATAGTTCTCGTGACGCCGGGTAGGCCCGCCTGATGCGCTTTCGCGGACCCCTTGCCGAGAGCTACCCGGCGGCCGTGATCCTCGTGGTATGCGCGCTCGTGCCATACCTCGTGCTCACCTCCGCGCTCACGCCGCTGGAGCAGCTGCTGCAGAAGGACCTCGGCCTCAGCTCCACGGCGCTTCAGCTCACAAGCGGGATGGCCAATGCCGCCTACTCCTTCGGCACCGTGCTCGCGGTGCAGCTCACGATGCGCCTGCCGGTGCGGCGGCTGCTGTTTCTCTTCGCCGCGCTCTTCCTGGTGGGGTCGGTGCTCGCCGCTTGGGCGCCCACGCCCGGCCTTTTCATTGCCGGTCGCATCGTCCAGGGACTCACCACCGGGCTCATGCTGATCGCGGCCGTCCCGCCCCTCGTGCTCGGCTGGCCCGTCGCGAAGATGCGCTGGACCGCCATCGTCATGAACCTCGGGATCTTCGGCGCCGTCGCGCTCGGGCCGGTTGTGGGTGGCCTTTTCGCCGGGGCGAAGGAGTGGCGCTGGCTGTTCTGGGCGACGGTGATCGTCGCTGCCCTCACGATCCTGTTCGTCGTGCTGACGTTCCAGGACCAGGAGCCACAGGGCCGCGATGCGCCGGTCGACATCGTCGGCCTCTGCCTAGCCGGGTTCGGCTGCGCGGCGGCCTTCTTCGGTGTGTCGGAGCTGTCGAGCCACGCGCTGCTCAGCCCGATCGTCATCTGGCCGCTTCTCGCCGGCGTTGCGCTGATCGTGGGCACGCTGGCGTACGAGTACCGGACGCCCGACCCGCTCATGCCGGTGGAGCGGCTCGCGCACTCGATCCCCGTGGCCGGGATCCTCACGGCGATGGTGGCCGGCGCGGTGTCAGTGGCGATCGTCGACCTCGCCGACACCGCCCTGCAAGGCAAGGGCGCCTCTCCCACCCACGCAGCGATGCTGTTCTGGCCTGAGTTCGGGGGAGCGCTTGCCACGGCGGCGCTGTTCGGCGCCTTGTTCTTTACGCGCTGGGTTCCGCTGCTCGCGTTCTCGGGGCTCATGATCCTGGCGGGCGGCGCGGCGATCATCACCGGCGCGGCCGGCGGCTCGGACGCCCTCGTGGCGGTCGGCTCGGGATGCGCGGGCATCGGCGCAGGGGCCTCCGTCTCTCCGGCGCTCTTCATGTGCGGCTTTTCGCTCGATTCGCCGCTCCTGCCGCGCGTCTTCGCGATGATCGAGCTGCTGCGCGGGGTCGCCGCGTTCCTCACGGGCCCGATCCTTCTCCACATTGCGATGACCACCGGCGGCAGGCCCGAGGTCGGGCTGCGAAACGCGGCCTGGGTCGCGTTCGCGCTCGCCGCGGGCGGCGCGCTGCTGGTGGCGCTGATCTGGGTGGCGGGTCGCGCGCGCCTTCAGGAGCCTGATGTGGAGGGCTGGCTCGACGGGCAGGGACCGGCGATCGAGTCTCCTCCGCTCGGCACCGCGCTGCGGACAGACGTGCACGTCGCCTAGCGCTGGGCGAGCGCGGAGCGGCCGTAGCGGGCGGCGCGCGCCGCCGCCACGGAGTCGTAGCCCTCGTCGAGGAGCGACTGGCGCAGCTCGGCCTCCCGGGTCCAGCGCAGGAACAGCACGCCGAAGGCCACGAGCGTGACGATGCCGCCCTCGGTGAACATGATCAGCCCGCCGATGCGCTGGTCGGTGACCGGCGAGATGCCGGAGATCCTCTCCCCCGCCGCATACACGGGATAGAACGCGTGGCTCGACCAGATGAACACGTTGGCGAGGATCGCGCCGGCCGTGCGGATCACCAGCGTGTACGCGGCCTTCGGGCCGCTGCCGAACCAGGCGGGCCCCGGCAGCGGCTCCACGACCGCCGCCCACATCAGCGCGCCGGTGGCGAAGAAGAGCAGGTGCTCGAGCGCGTGGATCCCGTCGTGCCGGAGCGCCGCCTGGTAGAGCGCGGGCAGGTGCCACGCGTAAAAGCACGCGATCCAGAGCGGCAGCGCGACCAGCGGGTGGGCGAGCGCACGCAACGCCCGCAGCGGGCCGAACGCGAGCAGTGGCCGCAGCAGCGGACCGCTGAGCCCCAGCACGATGAGGAGCGCTCCGACGTCGCCCAGCATCAGGTGCTGGACCATGTGGACCCAGAACAGCCTCTCCTCGCCCACGGCGTCGACCG
The DNA here is from genome assembly GCA_036555755.1 of Thermoleophilaceae bacterium. Classification (GTDB taxonomy): domain Bacteria; phylum Actinomycetota; class Thermoleophilia; order Solirubrobacterales; family Thermoleophilaceae; genus JAICJR01. Next base: position 4,940 of record DATBKS010000213.1, on the reverse strand, counting down.
GCGAGACGAGCGCCAGCGCGACCACTGCGACTCCCGCGTAGAACCAGGCCTGCCTGCGTGCCGGCACCGGCCGGCCGCGGCGCGCGAGCGTCGCCACCCTGCGCGCGTACAGCAGCGCGACCAGAGCCAGCGGTGCAAGCTGGATCGGGTCGAGGCTCCAAGGCCAGCCGGGGGCGACTGCTGACGGGTTCAAGGCGCTCGCCAGCCGGATACCCGCCAGCGCCCGGGTCTAAAGCGCTGTCTGGTTGAAGCGCGGCACGACGTCGCGCGCGTAGGCCTCGAAGAAGGCGTCCTGGCCGGGCCCGATCTGCTGCACGAAGAGCTCGTCCGCCCCGGCGTCTGCGTATTCCTCGAGCGCGGCGATGTGGCGGTCGAGATCCGGGCCGCAGGGCACGGCCTCGCCGATCATCTCCTCGGTCACGAGCTCGGAGGCCTGCTCGAAGTGCGCCGGCGTGGGCAGCACCTGTGCGAGCTCGCCGGGAAGCTGCTCGTTGGGCCAGAGCCGGTACGCGGTGCGCCGCGCCTCGGCCTCGTCGCTCCCGAAACAGACCTTGGTGCCCGCCTGCACCGGTCCCTTGCCGCCCTCGCTGCGATAGAGCTGGATCAGGTCCTTGTCCGGCATCGTCGTCATGAAGCCGTCGCCGATCTTCGCGGCCCGCCTGACGGCTTTCGGCCCGAACCCGGACACGAGGATCTCCGGCGGCTCGGCGGGGAGGTCGTAGATGCGCGCGTTCTCGACGACGTAATGCTCGCCGCGGTGATCCTGGCTGCCGCCACGCCACAAGGTGCGCAGCACCTCCACCGACTCCTCGAGCATGTCGAGCCGGACGTCGGCGGTTGGCCAGCGGTCACCCAGGATGTGCTCATTCAGCGCCTCGCCGCTGCCCACGCCGAGCTGGAAGCGACCCTCGAGCAGGACTGCTGAGGTGGCAGCCGCGTGGGCAATCAGCGCCGGATGGGTCCGCACCGTCGGGCAGGTGACCGCGGTTGTGACGCGCATGCCCGTGGCCTGCGCGATCGCGCCGATCGTGGACCAGACGAACGGGCTGTGGCCCTGCTCGTCGTTCCACGGGTGATAGTGGTCGGAGATCCAGAGCGCATGGAAGCCCGCGTCCTCGGCGCGCTGTGCCTGGCGGACGAGATCGGCGGGGCCCCACTCCTCGCTCGAGAGGAAGAGGCCGAGCTTCACGCCGAGACGCCGGCGAGCTCGAGCGAGAGGTCCGCCGCGTGCGGGAACTGCGCGCGAACCTTCTCCGCCGCCGCCCGCTCGTCGGCCAGGATCCGCTCGGCGAGCTGGATCACATGGCCGTCGGCGGCCACCGTCGCTACGCATTTGAGCAGCTCGTAACCGGCGATCTCCAGGTGCTCGAACGCGTAGGCGAAGGCGGCGAGCTTGCCGGGAGTGTCGGGCTGCGCGGCGAAGAAGCCACCCCAGTTGAGCCCGCCCAATCCGAGCGCGGCGTCCTTGAGCGCGTTCGTGCGGCCGCCCCTCTCGGTGAGCTGGGCCTCGACGAGCCGCTCGTGCTCGCGCGTCTCCTCGAGGTGCTCTTCGAACAGCCGCGCCAGCGTGGCGTCCTCGACGATCGAGGGGGCGCGCTCCAGCAGGCTGATCGCCTGGGTCTCGAGCGCGTGGGCGTCGGCGAGGTACTTGGTCAGCTGCTCGCCGACGTCGTCGGGCTCGACCTCGCGCAGCGATGCCCGCGCGGCGGCCTCGAAGCAGCCGGCGAGTCGTGCCTTCATCGCGGCCTCCTCGTCGCGGATGCGGTGCGCGACGTCCACGGTCTCGCTATCGCCGGCGCGCTCGGCCACGTGGCCAAGCAGCTCGTAGCTCGCCTCTTCGAGCGCCTCGTAGGAATGGGCGTGCGCGACGAGCTTGCCCGGAGAGTCGGGCTGCGCCTTGGCAAACAGAGCGAAGCCGACGCCGCCGGCCTCCATCACCACGTCCTTCACCTTCGAAGGGCTGCCGCCGACGGCCTCGAGACGCTCGCCTACCAGGCGCTCGTGGCCCTCGGTCTCGCGCTCGTGCTGCTCGAACAGCTGGGCGAGCTGCCGGTCGCCGGCGATGCCAGGCGCCATCTTCATCTGCACGAGCGCCTGCTTCTCGATCGAGTAGGCGTCGCTCAGGTACTTCTCGAGCTGGCGTTCAAGGTTCTCGTTGGTCATCTCTCACCTGTGGGTCAGCGTCTCTTTGTCGCGGGCCGTCGGCTCAATCCTCTGGGCCTTGGCGTTGTCGAGCTCCTGGTGGATGTCGCCGGACTGGGCGGCACGCCGCGCGAAGAGCCAAACAGCTCCGGCCGCGAGCGCGAGCAGCAGCAGCGGGACGCCGAAGATCGGTGCACCCCAAACGAAAGCGAAACCCGCGCCCAAGGCGAGTAGTACGAAGAGCGGCACGACGATTGTTTCCATGCGCCGGGGATGCCCGACGAGGGAGTCCCCAAACGCCTCTGTCGCACGCGCGTCATTCCCGACACCTCGATGAATGAGGCACGTTCACCTCGGGTAGCCCCGATCCGTGGTCCTCAGTCCATCGGCCACGGAAAGGGAATGACCATGGCCCAAAACGTCTCTGAATTCGTTCTCGAACGCCTCGGCGAATGGGGTGTCGACAGGATCTACGGCTATCCCGGCGACGGGATCAACGGCCTGATCGGCGCCTTCCACAAGGTCGACAAGCCGGAGTTCATCCAGACGCGGCACGAGGAGATCGCTTCCTTCGCCGCCACCGCGCACGCCAAGTACACCGACGAGGTCGGCGTTTGCATGGCCACCTCAGGCCCGGGCGCGATCCACCTCCTCAACGGCCTCTACGACGCGAAGCTCGACCACCGCCCCGTCGTCGCGATCGTGGGCCAGCAGACCCGCACCTCGCTGGGTGCGAGCTACCAGCAGGAGGTCGACCTGCAGACCCTCTTCAAGGATGTCGCCTCCGAGTTCGTGCAGTACTGCATGGCCCCGGCCCAGGCGCGCCATCTGATCGACCGTGCGATGCGCATCGCGCGCTCCTCGCGCTCGGTGACGTGCGTGATCTTCCCCGAGGACGTTCAGGAGTCGCCTTGGGAGGAGCCGCCGCGGGCGCACGGATCCGTGTTCTCTTCCGTCGGCTTCGATGAGCCGCGCGTGGTGCCGAAGCGCGAGGACCTCACGCGCGCCGCCGAGATCTTGAACTCCGGCGAGAAGGTGTCGGTGCTGGTAGGCGCCGGCGCGATCGGCGCGGAGAAGGAGCTGATGCGGCTCGCCGATCTGCTCGGCTGCGGCGTGGCAAAGGCGCTGAACGGCAAGGCGGCGCTGCCGGACGACCTGCCCTTCGTGACCGGCTCGATCGGCCTGCTCGGCACCAAGGCGAGCGATCACATGATGCAGAACTGCGACACGCTGCTGATGGTCGGCACGAGCTTCCCCTACGCCGAGTGGCTGCCCGAGGAGGGCCAGGCGCGCGGCATCCAGATCGACATCGACGGACGCAACGTCGGGATGCGCTACCCGGTCGAGCTGGGTCTCGTGGGTGACGCCCAGGCGACGCTGCAGGAGCTGATTCCGCTGCTCGAGCGCAAGGAGGACCGCTCGTGGAGCGAGGAGATCGAGCACGAGGTGGAGCGCTGGTGGGCGGTGCTCGAGGACCGCGCCAACGAGCCGGCCGACCCGCTCAACCCAGAGCTGCTCTTCCACGAGCTGTCCCCGCGCCTGCCGGACAACTGCATCCTCAGCTCCGACTCGGGCTCGGCTACAAACTGGTGGGCCCGGCACCTGCGGATGCGCTCGGGGATGAAGGCGGCCCTGTCGGGCACGCTCGCCACGATGTGCCCCGCGGTGCCTTACGCGCTGGCGGCCAAGATGGCCTATCCGGACCGCCCCGTGGTCGCCTGCCTCGGCGACGGCTCGATGCAGATGCTCGGCATCAACGCCCTGATCGACATCGTCAAGTACCAGGACCGCTGGCCCAACAAGCAGCTGGTGATCCTGGTGCTGAACAACCACGATCTGAACCAGGTGACGTGGGAGCAGCGCGTGATGGCGGGCGACCGCAAGCTCGACGCCTCCCAGGACATTCCCGATTTCCCGTACGCGCGCTACGCCGAGCTGCTCGGCCTGCGCGGCATCCGGGTCGACTCGCCGGACCAGGTGCCGGGCGCCTGGGACGAGGCCCTCGCGAACGAGGGTCCGGTGCTGATCGAGGCGATCACCGATCCGGAGGTGCCGCCGCTGCCGCCGCACATCACCTTCGAGCAGGCGAAGGAGATGGCGGTGGCGATGACCAAGGGCGACCCGAACCGCGGTCGGATCATCCGGAACTCGCTGCGCGGGAAGCTCGCCGAGTTCATCAACCGCTAGCCATGGCGGCGACTGCGATGGCGCTGCGGGCCGCGGTCGAGCGCGTGTCCGTCTCGGCGTACGAGATCCCAACCGACGAGCCGGAGTCGGACGGCACGCTCGAGTGGGATTCGACGACGCTCGTGCTCGTCGAGGTTGCGGGCGGCGGCGAGACGGGGCTCGGCTTCACCTATTCGGACGCTTCCGCCGCCCGGCTGATCGAGGGCAAGCTCGCGGACGTCGTCTCGGGCTGCGACGTGATGTCGCCGCAGGCCGCGTGGTCGGCGATGCAGAGCGCGGTTCGCAACCTGGGCCAGCAGGCGCTGTCCGCGATGGCGATCTCCGCCGTGGACGTCGCTCTCTGGGATCTCAAGGCGCGGCTGCTCGGCGTCGCGCTGGCGGACCTGCTCGGGCGCTTCCACGAGCGCGCGCGCGTGTATGGAAGCGGGGGCTTCACGTCCTACTCGGACGAGCGCCTGGCCGAGCAGCTCGCCGGCTGGGCCGCCGAAGGGATCCCGCGCGTGAAGATGAAGGTGGGGCGCGACCCGGACCGCGACCTCGAGCGCGTGCGTGTGGCCCGCAGCGCCATCGGCCCGAACGTGGAGCTGATGGTCGACGCCAACGGCGCCTGG
>DATBKS010000212.1:0-2879 GCA_036555755.1 Thermoleophilaceae bacterium | reverse complement strand
ACCGAGCAGTGGGGATCGGTGTTGATGCCTGAGGATCGGCCCAGAAGCTCAGATTTCGTGCAGTCCTTGGAGCGCGGTCTCGCGGTAATCCGCGCTTTCGATGCGGAGCACCGGGAGCTGGCTCTGAGCGATGTCGCGCGCGCAACCGGGCTGACCCGGGCCGCCGCGCGCCGTTTCCTGCTCACGCTCGTCAAGCTCGGCTACGTGCACTTCGCGGACGGGCGCTTCTCGCTACGCCCGCGCGTGCTGGACCTCGGCTACGCGTACCTCTCGAGCCTCAGCCTGCCGGAGGTCGCACAGCCGCACATGGAGGCGCTGGTGTCGAAGGTCAACGAGTCCTCATCGATCTCGGTGCTCGACGACACCGAGGTGGTCTACGTCGTGCGTGTGCCCACGCGGCGGATCATGAGCATCACGCTCGCCGTCGGCACGCGACTGCCGGCGTACGCCACGTCGATGGGCCGCGTGCTGCTCGCCGGTCTCGACCAGGAGGACCTCGACGAGCGCCTCGCGCGGATCGACATCCAGCCGCTCACCGCGCGCACCGTGAAGGACGAAGCGAGCTTGCGCGATGCGATCGCAGGCGCCGGCCGCCAGGGCTACGCGATGGTCGACCAAGAGCTCGAGGAGGGCCTGCGCTCGGCCGCGGTGCCCATCCACAACGCGCAGGGCGACGTGTCCGCCGCGCTCAACGTCTCCGTCCACGCGAGCCGCGCCTCCATGACCGCGCTGCGGCGCGAGTTTCTCCCCCACGCGCTCGAGGCCGCGAAGGCGATCGAGGACGATCTGCGCGGCGCCGGCGGCGGCAATTCGTTCCCTGTGCGCAACGGCAGGTAGGGCGTAGACTGCCCAGGTGCGCTTGGCGGATCGTTGTCCGCAGTGCGAACACGACAAGGAGGAGCGGCAATGGCCACCGTTGAGCTTGCCCAGCAGGAGCTGCTGATCGGAGGGCGCTGGACCGGCGCTGCCGACGGCACGACGTTCGAGAACCCCTTCCCATTCACCGGCGAACCGGTAGGCATGGCCGCCGCCGCGAAGCGCGAGGACGCGAAGGCCGCGGTCGAGGCCGCCCACGCCGCCTTCGGCGAGTGGTCGCGCAGCGCGCCCGCCATGCGGCGCGAGATCTTGCTGAAGGCCGCCGACATCCTCCAGAGCCGCGCCGAGGAGATCGCCCAAACCGTCACCGAGGAGACCGGCGGGACCTTCGGCTGGGGCATGTTCAACGTGCAGCTCGCCTCCGGCATGCTGCGCGAGGCGGGCGCCCAGGCCTACGGGCTCGTGGGCGAGGTCATCCCCTCCGACGTCCCCGGCAAGCTCGCCATGGGAGTGCGCGCGCCGGCCGGCGTGGTCGTGGCGATCGCGCCCTGGAACGCACCGGTGATCCTGTCCACGCGGTCCGTGGCAACGCCGCTCGCATACGCCAACACCGTCGTGCTCAAGGCCTCCGAGCAGTGCCCGCGCACGCATGCGGCCGTCGTGAACGCGCTCGTGGATGCGGGTCTGCCCGACGGCGTGATCAACCTGATCACCAACGACCCCGCCGACGCCGCCGACGTGGTGGACGAGCTGATCACCCACCCGCTGACCAGACGGATCAACTTCACGGGCTCCACCAAGGTCGGGCGCATCATCGCCGAGAAGGCAGGCAAGCACCTCAAGCGCGTGCTGCTCGAGCTGGGCGGCAAGGCGCCGATGGTCGTGCTCGCGGATGCGGACATCGACCAGGCCGTGAAGGCGGCCAACTTCGGCGCGTTCTTCCACCAGGGCCAGATCTGCATGTCCACCGAGCGGGCGATCGTCGACAAGTCGCTGATCGACGCTTTCTCCTCCAAGCTCGCCGAGCGCGCCAGCGGCCTGAAGGTGGGCGATCCGCGCGAGCCAGACACCGTGATCGGGCCGCTCGTGAACAAGGCCGCCATCGAGCGCGTTACCGAGCTGGTCGAGGACGCGAAGTCGAAGGGCGCGGAGATCCTGAGCGGCGGCGCAGCCGACGGGCCGTGCTTCCCGCCCACGGTGGTGAAGGGCGTGACGCCGGACATGCGGCTCTACACCGAGGAGTCGTTCGGCCCCGTGCTCGCCGTGATGGCGTCAGACAACGCCGACCAGGCGGTCGAGCTGGCCAACGACACCGAGTACGGCCTCTCCGCCGCGGTGTTCGGCAACGACGTGCCGGCCGCGCTCGAGATCGCACAGCGCATCGAGAGCGGGATCTGCCACGTCAACGACACCACGGTCCACGACGAGCCGCAGATGCCCTTCGGCGGGGTGAAGGCGAGCGGCTTCGGGCGCTTCGGCGGACGCGCGGCGCTCGAAGAGTTCACCGAGCTGCGCTGGATCACGGTCCAGGAGCTCGGACGCGAGTATCCGATCTGAGCCGAGCCACCGCTCAGGCTGAGTCGGCGGCCACTCGCTCAGGGGCGGGCGAGTGGCCGCTCGTGTTGGCGGTCCTCTTCACCGCGGTCAACCTCCGCACCGCGGTGGCGAGCGTGCCGCCGCTGATTGACGAGCTGCGCGACGCGGTGCCGCTGTCCGGCACCGCCGCCGGCGCGCTCACCACCCTGCCGGTGGTGTGCATGGCGGCGGGCGCGACCGTGGTGCCACGCCTGAGCCGGCGCATGGGCCACGAGCTGCCGCTCGTGCTCGTGGGGATCACGATGGCGGCGGGAATGCTCGTCCGGATCGCGCCGAACGTCGTCCTCCTCTACCTCGGCACGACGATCGCGGGCATCGGCGTGGCATTCGGCAACGTGCTCGTGCCGAGCCTCGTCAAGCGCGACTTCCACGAGCGGGCGGGCTTCATGACCGGGGTCTACACGATGGCCATCAGCGCCAGCGCGGGCGCCGCCGCAGGGCTGACCGTGCCGATCGAGGATGCGATC
>DATBKS010000211.1:0-15416 GCA_036555755.1 Thermoleophilaceae bacterium | reverse complement strand
AGGAGGAGCACCGGCGGCCCGCTGCCGCCCGTGTCGCGCACGAACAGCTCGCCGAGCCCATTGACGCGGACGACGCGGCCCTCCGGAAGCTCGACCGGCGGATCCGGGAAGCGCTCAGAGGCCACTGGCCGCCTCCGAGTGGCCCGCGAGGAACGCGATCTGGAGGTAGCTGATCACCGATTCGAGCTCTGGCAGCTCCGCGGTGCGGCCTTTGCGCACGCGGTCCGAGACGAGCTCGTTGACCGCGCCAACCACGGCCACGAAGACCTCGTCCGGAAGCTCTGGGATCTCGTCGGGATGGTCGGCGCGGTAGGTCTCGTGGAGCGTCTTCAGCAGCTCGGCGAAGCGCGCGTGGACTTCGGCTCGGCGTTCGAGCGCGTGCGGCCCCGCGGCCAGCACCTCGATCAGGAACGTGCGCGCGAAGTCCGGCACGGCCGCGAGCGTGGACAGATACGCGCGCACGCCCGCGCGTATGTGCTCGCGCCATTCGCCCTCCGCGCCGAGGGTCGCGCGCTCGACGGCGGTCACGAGCACACCCACGCCCGCGTCGAACGCGGCAAGGAAGCAGTCCTCCTTGTCCTGGAAGTGCTCATAGAAGGTCTTGCGGGAAACGCCCGCTCCGCCCACCACGTCCGCTACCGTGGTGCCCGCATAGCCCTTCGCGGCCACAGCGTGAGCCATCGCCTCGAGCATGCGAGCACGCTGGGACGCGAGCACCTCCTCTCGCGCGAGCCGGTGTGGGCCCCGCGGCAGGCGTCTGATACGGCCCTCCGCGTTCAGTGGCTTCACATCCCCCATAGTGGTAAACAGGAGCGTACAGCAGGCCGTGGCGGAACCAATCGACTACCAGGCTGAGGGACTGCTCGATGGCGTCGACGGCGACGAGCGGGAAGCGCGTCGTGAGCTGCTCGACCTGCTGACCGAAGACGGCGCCTCACTCGCTGAACTCAAGCACGCCGTGCAAGAGGAACGCCTCGCCTTCCTTCCCGTCGAGCGCGTGCTCTCGGGCGAGGGGAAGTACACGGCGGGCGAGGTCGCGGAGCGCTCCGGCCTCGACCCCGAGTTCCAGGACCGCCTGTTCCGCGCCCTCGGCCTGGCGTTGGCGGCACCCGACGAGCGCGTCTACGGCGACGAGGACGTGGAGGACGCTCGCACCGTCGTGCGCTTCCTCGAGGCGGGCTTCAGCGAGGACACCGTGCTCGAGGTCTGCCGCGTGCTCGGCGACTCGATGGCGCGCGTGGCGGCCACGATCGGCGGCGTGGTGGGCGACACGCTCGCCCAGCCGGGTGACACCGAGCGCGACCTCGGGCTCCGTTACGCGCAGGTCACGCGCGAGCTCGGTCCGCAGCTCGAGCCGCTGATCCTCCACGTGCTGAACCGGCATCAGCGCGAGAACGCGAAGCGCGTGGTGGTGAGCAGAGCGAACATCGCGGCGGGCGATCTGCGCGGTGCTATCGAAATCGGCGTGTGCTTCGCCGATCTCGTGGACTTCACCCGCCTGGGCGAGGACATCGACGCGACCGAGCTCGGCCAGGTGGCCGGCCGGCTCACCGACATGGCGCTGGAGGTGGCGGTACCGCCCGTACGGCTCGTCAAGAACATCGGCGACGCCGTGATGCTCGTGGGCCCGCGCGACGTCGACGCGCTGCTCGAGACCGCGCTCTCCCTGCTCGAGCGTTCAGAGGCCGAGGGCGACGACTTCCCCCAGGTGCGGATCGGCGTGGCGAGCGGCGAGGCGCTCGGCCGCGCGGGCGACTGGTACGGCCGGCCGGTGAACCTCGCGAGCCGGGTGACGGCCTACGCGCGGCCGGGCACCGTGCTCGCCACCAACGAGGTGCACGACGCGGTGAAGGGCGACTACAGCTGGTCGAAGGCCGGGATCCGGCGCTTCAAGGGGATACGGGAGCCTGTTGGGCTGATGCGGGTGCGGCGCCCAGAGCCTTCTCAACCTGACGCTCAGGACTGATCTTCACCACGTCCCAGACGAGCCCGACCTTCTCCATCGCGCGAATGAGAAGGCCGCCGGGGTCGAGCGCAAGCTCCCAGCGACGCAGCCCGTGCGAGGCGGACGTGGGAAACGCGTGGTGGTTGTGATGCCAGGACTCGCCGAACGACAGCACCGACAGCCAGGCGACGTTGGTGGACTTGTCGGTGGTGTCGAAGCGGCGGCGGCCGAAGAAGTGGCACACCGAGTTGATGCTCCAGGTGACGTGGTGGAGCAGGAAGATGCGCACGGCGCCGCCCCACAAGAGGCCGAGCAGCGCGTCCTCGAGAGTGCCGCCGATCAGATAGCCGAGCGCGAACGGGATCACGAGGCTGAGGAACATCAGCGGGAAGAAGCTCGCGCTGATCCAGCGCATCACGCGGTCCTTCATGAGGTCGGGCGCGAAGCGCATCTTCTCCGCGCGGCCAACGCCCTCGAACATCCAGCCGATGTGCGCGTGCCAGAGGCCCTTGATCGTGGCGAGCGGACCGGTGCCGTGCGTCGTGTGCGGGCTGTGCGGGTCCCCGTCCTCGTCCGCGAACGCGTGATGCTTGCGGTGGTCGGCGACCCAGGTGATCACGGGCCCTTCGACCGCCATCGACCCGAGCACTGCGAAGAGGTAACGGATCGGTCGGAACGTGTCGAACGAGCGGTGCGTAAAGAGCCGGTGGAAGCCGACGGTGATGCCGAGCCCGGTGAACACGTACATCACGAGCATCACGCTGATCTGCGTCCAGCCGATGAAGCGGTTCCACAGCAGCACGAGCGCCGCGAGGAAGCAGAGGAACGGCAGGACTACGACGATGAGGTTCGCCACCCGATGAGCCCGCGTCATTTCGCGCGGGAGATTACCCGCTCAGACGGTTCGCGAATCGGCCAGCCACGCGACCACGTCGGCGGCGTGACGGTCAGGCGGGAAGATGGGATAGAACGCCTGCGCGATTCGGCCCTCCCGCGCGATCAAGGTGAGCCGCTTGTAGAGCGTCATGCCGGCGACTTCGAACGTCGGAAGGTTGAGCGCCGCGGCGAGTTCGAGCTCGGGATCGCTGAGGATCGCGTACGGCAGATGGACCCGCTCGGCGAACTCGTGCTGGTCCTCGAGGCTCTGCGCCGACAGTCCGTGCACGCGCGCGCCGAGGCGCTCGATGTCAGCGTTCGAGTCCCGGAAGGCGCAGGACTCCGGCGTGCAGCCGCGCGCGCCGGGGATGTCGTCCCAGCCGGGCAGCAGCGGCTGGCCGGGCGTGCCCGTGCGCGGGTAGATGTAGAGCACGAGCGTGCCGGCGTCGAGCGCGGCCTGCCTGAGGTTGATGTCCGTCCCCGCCGTGGAGGGCAGGCTCAGGTCCGGGACCTCGAGGCCGGGCAGGTGGTCGGCGGCTCCGTCGTCCTCTGGCACCGGGAGGCCGTCGGGAAGGGTTGTGAAATCGCCGGCCACTCTGCTTAGAGTACGCAGGTGATCTTCCGTCAGATCGTGCACGACGACCTTGGTTGTGCGTCCTACTTCGTCGGCGATGAGGACGAGGGCGTTGCCGCCGTAATCGACCCGCGCTTCGAGATCGACGAGTACCTCGAGCTCGCGAGCTACCTGGGCGTGCGCATCGAGCACGTGCTGGAGACGCACAACCACGCCGACCACGTGTCCGGCCACGGGCGGCTCGCCGCCGCCACCGGCGCGACGATTCACGTGCACAAGGACGCCGGCGTGGCGTACGAGCACGAGCCGTTCGAGGACGGCACCGAGATCGAGCTCGGATCCGTGCGGATTCGCGCGATGCACACGCCGGGCCACCGGCCCGAGCACACCTCGTTCGCGCTGATCGACACTGCGCGCGGCGACGAGCCCTGGGCCGTCCTGACCGGCGACACGCTGTTCGTCGGCGACATCGCCCGTCCCGACCTCGCCGTCGACAAGCGCGAGGGCGCGCACGGGATCTTCCACAGCCTGCACGACCGACTGCTTTCGATGCCGCCGGAGACCGAGGTGTGGCCGGGCCATCTCGGCGGCTCGCTGTGCGGCGGGCCGGGGATGGACATGAAGGTGTCGTCGACGATCGGCTACGAGGCGCGCCACAACGACCTGCTCCACGAGCAGGACGAGGACGCTTTCGTCGAGCGCGCGGTGGGCAACCTGCCGCCGCAGCCGCCCAACTTCAAGAACGTGGTCGAGATCAACCGCGGACCGCTCGTGACGGCGGGCGTGGACGTGATCCCCTTGACGCCTCGGCAGGTTGCCCAGCGGCACTCTGACGGCGCGCTGCTCGTGGACGTGCGGACGGATCTTCAATTCGACGACGCCCACATCCCCGGCAGCGTGTCGAACACGATGCTGCGCTCGGGGTTCGGTACCAAGCTTGCGTGGATCGCGGATCCGGACCAGGAGATCGTGTTCGTCGGCCGCGATGACGACGACGGGCGCCTGGCCTCGCGGCTCGCCGTGGCGGTTGGCGTGCGCAACCTCGGCGGCTACCTGCACGGCGGCATGACCGCGTGGCGCGCCGAGGGCCGCGACGTCGCGCGGGTGGAGCGCATCGACGTGCGCGAGCTGCACGAGCGGAACGGCTCGCTACAGGTGCTCGACGTGCGCGAGGACTCGGAGTGGCAAAAGGGCCACATCCCCGACTCGCTGCACGTGCCCTACCACGACATCGACTCCGTGCCCGAGGGCATCGACGCGGACAAACCCGTGGCGGTGGTGTGCGCCTCAGGCCAGCGGAGCGCCGTTGCGGCGAGCCTGCTGAAGGCCCACGGGGTCGACGAGGTCATCCACGTGGTGGACGGCGGGGTTCCCCTCTGGGAACGCCTCGGCTACCCGATCGAGCGCTGACCGGTCCTGCCAGTGGAGCTCGGCGAGTTCGTCGGGCGGCGAGCCGAGAAGCAGCCACGTCCGGTCGCTTCGGCGGACCACGAGCCCGGTCTCCTCGATGTGGTGGAGCGCTGTGGTCACCGATGCGCGCTGGCAGCCCACCATCTGGCCGAGCAGCTGGTGCGAGAGGCGCAGCCTGAGGGTTACCCCGGCCGGGGTGACCTTGCCCCAGCGCTCCGCCAGGAACCAGAAGAGCACCAGCAGCCTGGTTTCGACAGGCGAGAGCTGGAGCAGTGCCGCGTGGACGGTGACGCGCAGATTGCGGCGCAGGGAGCGCTCGAGCAGCACGCGCATCACCTGCGGCCACTCGACTAGCGCGGACGCGAAGTTCTGGTCAAGCACCGCCAGCGTGACACGGTCGAGCACGTGCCAGACAACGCGGCAGCGGACGAGCATGTCTTCGCGGACGGCGGCGAACGGGTAGATCACATCGCCGGTTCCGAGCAGCTCCGTGGAGGTGGTCCCCACGATCGTCAGGTCGCGGGCGAGCATGCCCCCGAGCAGCAGGAAGCCCAGGTTTCCCGGCTCGTGCCGCTGCGGCGCTTCCCAGACCCCGCGGTCCAGCGTCCGCACCGGCGCTACAAGCGAGGCTCGGGCGCGCGCGATGTCACTCGCCGGAACACGTAGGCCCAGCTCCGGGTCACTCTCCAGAACTCGCACGAACGGTGCCGCGTCGAGCCTCAGCCCATGCTTCGCAGCGGCTGGCGCCCCTTCCCGCAGACGCCCGTCCGTGCTCATTCGCTGCTCCTCACCTTCGATGCAGTGGTCGCACAGCCTACCTCGCATTTTCCGTGCGTTGAAACCCCACGTTGGAAATCAACCCTGGCTCTAGAGGACTCTGCGGGGCGAGCGTAGGGTGCCGTCTCGGGAGGTGTGACCGATCGTTCTCCTCCCTTAGCCGCGGAGGGATCATGTGCCTCGCAATCCCAGGCCAGATCGTTGCGTTTGTCGACGAGCCGAACCGGCTCGCGAAGGTGGACGTGGCGGGTGTGCAGCGCACGATCAACGTGGGTCTGCTCGATGCCGAGGACACGGCGGTCGGCCCCGGCGACTGGGTGCTGATCCATGTGGGCTTCGCGATCTCGAAGGTGGACGAGGAGGAGGCGCGTGCCACCCGCGAGCTGCTTGAGCGCATGGGTGCCGACTACGAGCAGGAGCTCGAGGAGCTGAAGGCGAGCGTGATCGAGTGACGCTCGAATGCCACTCCGAGCACTGCATCACCTGCGGTGACGAGGGCATTCCGATGACGGTGCTGAAGCTGGACGAGGAGCGCTCCCTCGCGCTGTGTCAAGCCGAGGGCGGTGACAAGAGCACGGTCGAGATCGCGCTCGTCGAGGCACAGCCCGGCGACTCGGTGCTCGTTCACGCGGGCGTCGCCCTGGTGCGCCTGTGAAATTCGTCGACGAGTTCCGCGACGCCGAGCTCGGCCGGGTGCTCGCCAACGAGATCCTCGGCGCGATCGAGGCCGGCCGCCACTACAAGGTGATGGAGGTCTGCGGCGGCCACACGCACTCGATCTACAAGTACGGCGTCGACGACCTTCTCCCGGCGAACGTCGAGCTCGTCCACGGCCCCGGCTGTCCCGTGTGCGTGATCCCGATGGGACGTGTGGACGACGGCATCGCGATCGCGAACGAGCCCGGCGTGATCTTCACCTGCTTCGGCGACATGATGCGCGTGCCCGGCTCGAACGGCAGCCTGCTGGAGGCGAAGGCGCGGGGCGCGGACATCCGCATGGTCTACTCGCCACTCGACGCGCTGCGGATCGCCAAGCAGAACCCCGACCGCGAGGTCGTGTTCTTCGCGATCGGCTTCGAGACCACCGCTCCATCCACCGCCCTCACGCTCAAGCGTGCGCGCGCAGAGGGCGTCGCGAACTTCTCGTGCATGTGCAACCACGTGACGATCGTGCCGCCGCTGCGCGCGCTGCTCGATTCCCCCGACCTGCGGCTCGACGGCTTCATCGGCCCGGGCCACGTGTCGACCGTGGTGGGCGCGCGCCCGTTCGAGTTCATCCCGGCTGACTACGGCAAGCCGGTGGTGATCGCGGGCTTCGAGCCGCTCGACATCCTGCACGCGATCCGCATGATCCTGGCGCAGCTCGCCGAGGGCCGCTGCGAGGTGGAGAACCAGTACAAGCGGGTGGTGCCGTGGGAGGGCAACCCGCGCGCGCTCGAGGCGATGGCGGAGGTGTTCGAGCTGCGTCCGCATTTCGAGTGGCGCGGCCTCGGCTTCATCTCACAGAGCGGTTTGAAGCTCTCCGACGCGTACGCGGAGCTCGACGCCGAGCTGCGCTTCAGCGTGCCGGGCGTGCGCGTGGCCGACCCGAAGGCGTGCCAGTGCGGCGAGGTTCTCAAGGGCGTCATCAAGCCCTGGGAGTGCAAGGTGTTCGGAACCGCCTGCACGCCCGAACGGCCGATCGGCACCTGCATGGTCTCGTCCGAGGGCGCGTGCGCCGCCTATTACAACTTCGGCCGCTTCGCGCGCGAGAAGGAGGTGGTGTGACCACATCGCCCCCCACTGGCCGCGAGGAGAAGATCCTCGGGATCATCGAGACGGCGCGAAGCAAGCGCGCCAAGTTCCGCGACGAGCACGTGAACATGGCTCACGGGGCCGGCGGCAAGGCCACGCAGAGCATGATCGAGGGCCTGTTCGCGCCGGCCTTCGCCTCCCCCACGCTCGAGCAGATGGGCGATGCGGGCGCGCTCGAGGTCGACGGCGCCGAGCTGGCGATGACCACCGACTCGTTCGTGGTCAAGCCGATCCGCTTCCCCGGCGGCTCGATCGGTGATCTCGCCGTGAACGGCACGGTCAACGACCTCGCGGTGGCCGGTGCGAAGCCACTCGCGCTCAGCCTCTCGCTGATCCTCGAGGAGGGGCTACCGGCGGAGGAGCTCAAGGCCGAGGTCGAGGCGATCGCAGCCGCGGCCAAGGCCGCGGACGTCGAGATCATCGCGGGCGACACCAAGGTCGTCGAGCGCGGGCACGCGGACCAGATGTACGTGTGCACCACCGGCATCGGCCGGCGCGACCCGCGCGCCGAGGTCTCCCCCCAGTCGCTGAGACCCGGCGACCGCGTCCTGCTTTCCGGCACGATCGGCGAGCACGGCACCGCGATCATGCTCGCGCGCGGGGAGTTCGAGCTCGACGCCCCGATCGAGTCCGACACGCGCTCGCTCTGGCCCGTGGCCGACGCCCTGCTCGAGGCGGCCGGCAGCTCACTTCACTGCATGCGCGATGCCACCCGCGGCGGCGTGGCATCCGTGCTCAACGAGCTTGCGCGCTCCTCCGGAGTCGCGCTGCTGGTGCGCGAGGCAGCGGTGCCCGTGCACCCCGCCGTCGCAGGAGCTTCCGAGATCCTCGGAATCGACCCGATGTATGTGGCGAACGAAGGCAAGCTCGTGGCCTTCGTCGCAGCGGACCGGGCCGATGATGCGCTGGCCGCGCTGCGCGCGGTGCCTGGCTGCGAAGAGGCGGCGGAGATCGGCGAGGTACGGGCGGAGCCGCCCGGGATGGTGCTTGTGGAGACGAGCTTTGGCGGCAAGCGGGTGATGGACCAGCTGGTGGGCGACCCGCTGCCGCGGATCTGTTGAGAAAGGCGAGGAGGTCCGATGACCATCGAGGCGATCGAGAACCACAAGAAGACTGAGGCGGTGACAGCCCACGTCTTGTGGATGACCACGGGGCTGAGCTGCGAGGGGGACTCGGTCGCCATGACCTCCGCAACCAACCCGAGCCTGGAGGACATCATCACCCAGGCCATCCCGGGCATGCCCAAGGTCGTCGTGCACAACCAGGTGATCGCCTACGAGGTGGGCGACGAGTACATCCAGGCCTGGTACGACGCCGAGGAGGGCAAGCTCGACCCGTTCGTGCTCGTGATCGAGGGCTCGATCGGCAACGAGCGGATCAACGGCGAGGGCCACTGGTCCGGCTTCGGGGTGAACCCGGAGAACGACCAGCCCTGGACCACCAACGACTGGGTCGACAAGCTCGCGCCGAAGGCCGCGGCGGTGGTCGCGGTGGGCACGTGCGCCACCTACGGCGGCATCCCCGCCATGAAGAACAACCCGACCGGGGCGATGGGCCTGCCCGACTACCTCGGCTGGAACTGGAAGTCGAAGGCCGGCCTGCCGGTCGTGTGCATCCCCGGCTGTCCCGCCCAGCCGGACAACATGACCGAGGTACTGCTCTACCTGGCTCTCCACCTCGCGGGTCTCGCCCCCGCGCCGGAGCTGGACGAGCAGCTGAGGCCCAAGTGGCTCTTCGGCCGCACGGTGCGCGAGGGCTGCAACCGCGCCGGCTTCACCGAGCAGGGCAACTTCGCGACCACCTACGGCAACGACCACCGCTGCCTCGTGAAGCTCGGCTGCAAGGGCCCGGTGGTCAAGTGCAACGTGCCCGTCCGGGGCTGGGTGAACGGCATCGGCGGCTGTCCGAACGTCGGCGGCATCTGCATGGCCTGCACGATGCCCGGCTTCCCCGACAAGTACATGCCGTTCATGGATCCCGATCCGTGGGGCAACGCAGGGGCGAACTTCCAGAAGTTCACCTACGGGCCGGTCTTCCGCTACTTCCGCAAGCGGAACATCGACACCAAGTTCGACAAGGAGCCCGAGTGGCGCCACAACCGGGCCGAGCTGACAAGCGGCTACTCGAAGCGCTGGTAATCGGAACCCGGGACTGAGTGAGGAGACAGATCTATGTCCACAGTTGAGACGCCACAAGAACAAAAGGTCATGGTCAAGGAGATGTCCTGGGACCCGATCACCCGCATCGTCGGGAGCCTCGGGATCCATACGGAGATCGACTTCGCCAACCAGCAGGTGCTCAAGTGCTACTCGACGTCGATGGTCTTCAGGGGCTTCGACATCTTCATGAAGGGCATCGACCCGCGCGATGCGCACTTCATCACGAGTCGCATCTGCGGCATCTGCGGTGACAACCACTGCACCTGCTCCTGCCTGAACCAGAACATGGCCTATGGCGTCAAGCCGCCGCCGCTCGGCGACATGGCGTTCAACATGGCCGAATCCGCGGACTACATCTTCGACCACGCGATCTTCAACGACTGCATGGCGAACGTGGACTTCTGCGAGCAGATGGTGAAGGAGACGAACCCGACGCTGCTCAGGACAGCCGAGGAGACGTCAGCTCCGCACCAGGACATCCACGGCTACAAGACGATCGCCGACATCATGCGGGCGCTCAACCCGTTCACCGGCGAGTTCTATCTGGAGACGCTGCACGTAGCGCGCTACACGCGCGAGATGTACTGCCTCTTCGGCGGCCGGCACACGCATCCCTCGACGATCATGCCGGGCGGCTGCAGCGCCGACATCACCTCGCAGACGCTGACGGACTTCTACGTGCGCCTGATGAGGTACTTCGACTACGTCAAGCGTAGCGTGCCGATGCACGACGACCTCTACGACTTCTTCCTCACGGAGTTGCCGGGGTACGACATGGTCGGCTTCCGCGAGACCAACCTGGTCAACTGGGGCTGCTTCGACGACCCCGACTACGTCGACTACGACTACAAGAACATGACGGAGTGGGGCCGCAAGCGCTACATCACTCCGGGCATCGCGATCGGCGGTGAGCTGATCACCACGGACCTCGTGGAGATCAACCTGGCGATTCGCATCCTGCTCGGCAGCTCGTACTTCGACAGCTGGGAGAACGAGCCGACGTTCGTCACGCAGGACCCGCTCGGCAACCCTGTGGACAAGAACCACCCGTGGAACAAGGTCACGCTGCCGAAGCCGCAGAAGCGCGACTTCACGGACAAGTACACGTGGGTCGTGTCGCCGCGCATCTACGACAAGCGCACCGACACGCACGTTTGCTGCGACACAGGCGGCGGCCCGTTCGCGCGGCAGTGGTGCACGGCGAAGGCCGGCATCGTGGACTTCGGCTACGTGAAGGCGACCGGCGACAGCCTGCAGATGGTGCTGCCGCGCTCGCCCAACATGCCGGAGACCGAGATGGAGTGGAAGGTGCCGGAGAAGTCGAACGCGGTCGAGCGCGACCGCGCCCGCACCTACCACCAGGCCTACGCCGCGCTGATCGCGCTGCACAACCTCGAGCGGGCGATGAAGGAGGTCACGGCCGGCCGCACCAAGAGCTGGAACGAGTTCAAGGTGCCGGACTCCACGATCAGCTGCGGCTTCCATGAGGCCGCGCGTGGCGTGCTCTCGCACCACATGGTGATCCGCGACGGCAAGATCGCGAACTACCAGCCCTACCCGCCTACGCCGTGGAACGCGAGTCCGCGCGACGTGTACGGAACGCCCGGCCCCTACGAGGACGCGGTGCAGAACACGCCGATCTTCGAGGAGAACGGTCCCGAGAACTTCAAGGGGATCGACATCATGCGGGCGGTGCGGTCGTTCGACCCGTGTCTGCCGTGTGGCGTTCACATGTACGGCGGGACGGGGAAGGTGCGCAAGGTCGTGCACACACCGACTGCCATGGCTTGATGGGTCCGCAGTCCGCAGTCCGCAGTCCGCAGGATGCAGATGAGCTGATCGGCCGGATTCAGGAGCTTCAGGCGCAGCTCGAGAGCCTGGATCCCATCGCTCGTGGGATGGCTGAGGAACTCGTCGGCGCGGTCGTGCAGATGTACGGCGAGGGCCTTCAGCGGGTGATGGCGGCAGTTGAGGATTCGCCTGCGGTCTGCGGACTGCTAACTGCGGACCCAGTCGTTGCCAGCCTCCTTCTCATCCACGACCTCTATCCGGTCCCTCTCGAGAAGCGGGTGGCCGAGGCGCTCGAACGTGTGCGGCCCTACATGGAGTCGCACGGGGGCGACGTCGAGCTGATCGGGGTCATAGACGGGGTCGCGCACCTGCGGTTGCAGGGAAGCTGCCGCTCGTGCGCGGCGTCGTCTGCCACGCTCGAACTCGCGGTGAGGCAGGCGCTCGAGGAGGCCGCGCCGGACCTTCATGGCATGGAGGTCGACGGCGTGGTGGAGCCGGCGCCCGAGCCGCTCGGAACGCCGCTGCCGATGGCGGCGCCTCCCTCCTGGTTCGACCTCGACGGCGTCGCCGGCCTGGGTCCGGAGGAGTTCGTCGGGGCCGAGGTGGCCGGCACCCCGCTCGTGATCGCGAACGTGGAAGGAACGCTGCTCGCCTATCGCGACCGCTGCGCGAGCTGCGGCGGCGAGCTGCACGGCGGCGAGCTGTCATCCGGCGCGCTGCGCTGCCCGGCATGCGGGCGCAGCTACTTCCTGCCGCGGGCCGGGCGCTCGCTCGACGACGAGCAGCTCCAGCTCGACCCCGTCCCGCTGCTGCGCGAGAACGGGAACGTCCGAGTCGCGCTCTCGCAATGAGTGAGAACGGCCGTCTGGATTTGAGGGCGGCTGCGGCCGGCAGGCGGCGTGCTGAGTTGGTGGCGGAACTCCGGGCGCTTGCGCGGACGCCAAGCCCGGCGGACGGCGGACTGCGGACTGCGGACGTGGAGCACTGCGACCTCTGTCAGGCGCAGATCCCCGACGACCACCGCCACCTCCTCAACCTCCACGAACGCCAGATCGTCTGTGTCTGCGAGGGCTGTTGGGCAATGCGGTCGGGGGATCCGGATCTGCGGCCGGTTGGTCACCGGACCGTGTGGCTCGAGGGGTTCGAGCTGCCAGATGACGTGTGGGCGGACTTCCGGATTCCGATCGGGCTCGCGTTCTTCATGTACAGCTCGGTGACCGAGTGCGTGGTGGCGCTGTATCCGAGCCCCGCAGGCGCGACCGAGAGCGAGCTGCACTTCGAATCCTGGAATCGGCTGACCTCTTTGAACCCGTCGCTCGAGCGGCTCGAGCCCGACGGCGAGGCGCTGATCGTCAGCCGCATGTCCGAGCCGCACGCTTACGCAATCGCGCCGATCGACCGCTGCTACATGCTTGTCGGGCTCATCAAGGCGAATTGGCAGGGGATTTCGGGTGGAGCCGGGGTTGAAGAGGCGGTTGAGCGCTTCTTCTCGGAGCTCAGGCTTCAGGCGGTGGTGGCATGACGGTTGGTCCGCCGTCCGCCGTCCGCCGTCCGCCGGGTGTGGAGCCCGAGTTCTCTGTGCTCGGTGTGTCCGCCGTCAAGTGGGCGGCGCTTCCTACCTTGGCATTCGACGTGCATGTGGCGGAGCCGACTGGGCGGCAGGTGTATGCGATCGCGCTGACCGCGCAGGTGATGATCGAGCCGGCGCGGCGGCGGTACGACGAGGAGGCTCACGAGAAGCTCGTGGAGTTGTTCGGGCCGCCGGAGCGCTGGTCGGTGACGACGCGCAGCCTGGTGTGGACGCAGCTCGACGCGATGGTCCCCGCCTTCACCGGCTCCACCACGTTCCGGCTGCCGGTGCTCTGCAGCTACGACCACGAGGTGGCGGCGGCGAAGTACTTCCACGCGCTCGGCGACGGCGAGGTCCCGCTCGCCTTCAACTTCAACGGGACGGTCTACTACCGCGACGACGACGGGCGGCTGCAGATGTCGCTCGTGCCGTGGAGTTGCACGACCGAGTTCCGGATGCCGGTGTCCGTCTGGCGCGAGCTGATCGACCACTACTACCCGCAGACGGGCTGGCTCGCGCTCCACGCCGACACGCTCGACGCGCTCGCGCGCGAGAAGGCGCGCCGCGGCCTCCCCACCTTCGACGCCACCGTGCGGGAGCTGCTCGAATGAGCGGCGCGCTCGAACAGCTCGTCGACTCGCTGCTGTACGAGGGCTACGCGCTCTACCCCTACACGCCGGGGGCGACGAAGAACGCGACGCCCACGCCGTTCGGGATCGTCTACCCGGCGGCGTATGCGGCGCGACTCGACACGACGTTCGACCACCTGCGGCTCGAGTGCCTCGCCGAGATTGCGGTTTGCGGATCGCTGATTGCAGAGGTGCGCTTCCTGGCAGCGAGCGGGGTGCGGCACCAGGCTGAGGCGCAGCGCGCCGAGCTGCCCGCGGTCGGGGCGCCCGGCGGGGAGGCGAGCCAGGAGTTCGAGTTCGGGGATCTGGCCCTGCGGATGAGCGTTGCGTCCACGGCCGCTGGGGACGGACGCGTGAAGATCGTGCTCTTGGTCGAGAACGTCACGGATGCGCCCGCGGACCTCGACCGGTCTGAGGCACTCGGCCGCTCGCTCATCTCGACGCACCCGATCCTGCGCTTGTCGGGCGGTCGTTTCGTCTCGCCGCTCGAAAGCGGCCAGCACTGCGACAGCGTGAACACCTGGCCGGTGCTCGCCTCGCCGGATGACGACGTGATGCTCGGCGCGGCGATCGTGCTGCCGGACCATCCCTCGCTCGCGCCCGAGAGCCTCGGCAACCTGTTCGACTCGACGGAGATCGAGGAGGCTCTCCTCCTCCACGTGCAGGCGCTGAGCGACGAGGAGCGCGCCGAGATCGAGCGCCAGGACCCGCGTGTGAAGGAGATGGTGGAGCGCGCGGCGGCGACCACGCCGGAGGACCTGCTCAAGCTGCACGGGCGCGTGACGCTCACGCCGCCGACTCCCTCCGCCGCGGTGCGCGACCCGAGCGCCGGCGAGGCCTCGGCCGAAGTGGACGGCAAGCGCTTCAGGCGCGGCGGCAAGGTCCTCCTGCGCCCAGGGCCGGACGCCGACCTGCACGCGCGCATGCTCGCCGGGCACACCGCCACGGTCGAGCGCATCTACACCGATTTCGACGGCAAGGTCCACCTGGGCGTGACGGTGGACGACGACCCCGGCCAGGAGCTCATGCGGGAGACCGGCCGCTTCCTGTTCTTCTTCGCACCCGAGGTGGAGGTGATCTCGTGAAGCACATTCTGGTTGCCGGGATCGGCAACGCGTGGATGAAGGACGACGGCTTCGGCGGCGAGGTGGCCAAGCGACTCGAGGAGCGGGAGCTGCCGGAGGAGGCCGCGGTGTTCGACTTCGGCACCGGCGGGCTCGACCTCGCCTACGAGGTGATGCGCGGCTACGACGCGCTGATCCTGATCGACATCAGCCGGCAGGGCGGCGCGCCCGGGACGCTCTACGTCATGGAGGCGGACGAGGACGATGTCGAGGTGGGCATCGAGGACGGGCAAGTGCTCAACCCGCACGGCATGGACCCGCAGACCGTGCTGCGCTTCGTCAAGACGCTCGGCGCGTGGCCGGGCAAGGTCGTGGTGATCGCCTGCGAGCCGGCGGCGGTCGAGGAGATGGGAATCGGGCTGAGCGACCAGGTGAGCGCCGCCGTGGAGCGCGCGGTGGACCTGGTCGCAACCACGATCGACGAGCTGCGCACGGACGCGGCCTACGAGCCGGTGGAGTGAGCGCGTGCACGAGCTGTCGCTCTCCGGCGCGATCGTGAACACTGTGGTCAAGCACGCCGCCGGCCGCCGGGTGACGGTCGTGACCATGCGCATCGGGGCGCTGCGCCAGGTGGTGCCGGACACGCTCGATTTCTACTTCGAGTTCGTCGCGCGGGGGACGGTGTGCGAGGGCGCGCGGCTCGAGCAGGAGCTGATCCCGGCGCGCGTCCGCTGCGAGCCGTGCGAGCGCGAGTGGGAGATCGACATGCCGATCTTCCGCTGCCCCGGCTGCGGGGGCGCGGCGCAGGTAGTGAGCGGGAGCGAGTT
>DATBKS010000210.1:0-14082 GCA_036555755.1 Thermoleophilaceae bacterium | reverse complement strand
AGGCGTCCGTGAAGCGCCGCGGCGGCTGGGTCTCCTTGCGCAGCGACTCGACGCTGTCGGTCTGCACCTTCTCGCCGTTCTCGAGCTTCGGCAGGAGCTGGTCGCCGCCCGTGTCGTCGTCGGGACGCTCGGCCGGCTCGGTCTTTTCGCCGTACACGGCCTTCCAGCCGGCGACGAGCAGCATTTGGTCGCTCGTGCGGAAGATGTGGGTGGCCATCGTGGTCTCGACGCGCGTGCGCTCGTAGACCGCCTCCGGGTGGAAGATCGTCAGGAAGCGCTTGGCCACGAGGTCGTAGATCTTCAGCTCGTCGCCGCCCATCTTCGACAGGTCGTGCTCGGAGCGGGTGGGGATCAGCGCGTGGTGGTCGGTGACCTTCGCGTCGTTGATCACGCGGCCGAGCGGCAGCTTGTCGAGCGAGGTCACGTACTCGGCGCCCTTGCGGTAGGCCGGGTTGTGGCCCACGAGCGCGGCAGTCGGCTTGATCTCCGCCACCAGGTCGCCGCTCAGGAAGCGCGAGTTGGTACGCGGGTAGGTGATCGCCTTGTGCTCCTCGTAGAGGCGCTGGGCGGCCGCGAGCGTGCGGCGGGCGCTGAAGCCGTAGAGCGTGTTCGCGTGCCGCTGGAGGGAGGTCAGGTCGTAGAGGAGCTGCGGACGCTCCTTCTCTTCCTTCTTGTCGAGCTTCGTGATCTCGCCGGGCTGGCCCTCGACGTCCTTGACGATCGCGGCCGCCTCTTCCTCGGCGATGCGCTTGCCGCCCATGTAGCGGGCGCCGTAGCGGCGCTGCTCGTCGGCGGAGAAGCGCGCCTCGACGAGCCAGTACGGCTCGGGCTTGAAGTCTCTGATCGCCTGCTCGCGCTTGACGACGAGCGCCAGCGTGGGCGTCTGCACGCGCCCGAGCGACACCGCGCCGTCGAACGCCGAGCGCAGCCGGATCGACGCCGCGCGCGTGGCGTTCATGCCCACCACCCAGTCGGCCTCCGAGCGCGAGCGCGCAGCCGCCTCGAGCGGCTCCATCTCCTCGCCGGGGCGCAGGTGCTTGAAGGCCTCCTCGATCGCCTTGCGCGTCATCGAGTTGAGCCACAGCCGCTGAACGGGCTTCTTGACCTTCGCCGTCTCATACACGTACGCGAAGATCAGCTCGCCCTCGCGCCCGGCATCACAGGCGTTCACGATCAGGTCGATCTCGTCGCGCGCCATCAGGCGGTGGATCGCGTTCAGCTGCTTCTTGGCCCGCTCGTCGTTGGGGACGAGCTTGAACTTGTCGGGCACGATTGGAAGGTCGGCGTAGCGCCACTTCTTCAGCTTGGGGTCGTAGGCGTCCGGCTCTGCCAGGCCCACGAGATGCCCGACGGCCCACGTGATCACGTGGTCGTCGCCCTCCAGATAGGTCTTGTCCTTCGCCGACTTGAAGCTGCCCGGCAGCGCATTCGCGATGTCGCGGCCGACGGACGGTTTCTCGGCAACAACGAGAGTTTTAGGCATAAGCGGCCCAAGAACATAGAGCCAGCGGCCGACAACCGTCTACTCCACCTTCGGCGAGTTGGCAGTAGGCAGTAGGCAGTTGGCAGGGCTGGCGCACGAATGCCAACTGCCAACTGCCAACCGCCAACTGGCCCTTACTGGGGCCCCAGATACCTGACGTAGACCTGCGCCAACGCGGGATCCGGGCCTGCCAGGCCGGGCACTTCGACGGTCGGCACGGTGGGCGCGATCACGTCAGGATCGATCAGCGCCGGGACCTCCGAGGCGGCATCGGCAGCCTGCGAGGCACGAGCGATCGTCAGGTCGATGCTCGGGTTGGCGGACTCGAACGGGACGTAGTTGCCGCGGGCGCTCGTGGCGGGGTGCTGCGAGGGGAAGGCGAGGTAACCGTTGGCCGCGTTGCGCGACTCGAGCGAGACGTTGCCGCTCGGGCGGTTCCACAGGAACACGTCGCGGACGCCGTTCGTGTCGGTGGCGACGTCGCCCGACGGGCGCAGGTTGTCGGCCATCGAGTCGAAGAGGACGAACTCGCCGGCGTCCGAGATCACCGGGTGGTTGGAGGCGCCGTCGGCGAGGCCGCTGTACTTCGAGTGCGAGGCGATCAGCTGGCGCGGGTGGCGGCCGCCGACCTTGGCCTCGAAGACGTCGGAGACGCCGTTGGTGTCGCCGCCGGCGAGGTTGCTCGCCAGGGACTCGTAGGCCACGTAGCGGCCGTCGTCGGAGACGGTCGGGTTGGTCGAGGGGCCGTTGCCCACGGTGCCCGAGCCGTTCTGCGAGACGAGGATCGTTTTGAACTCGAGCACCTGCACGCCCTTGTGCTTGATGTGCACGTAGTGGCGGTTGAAGGTGCGCTCGTAGATGTCGGTCGCGCCGTTGCGGTCGGCGGGCGAGAGGTTGCTGGCGTCGGAGGCGAACACCAGGGCCTTGCCGGCGCGGGCGAAGTTCACGCGCCAGGAGTTGCCGTTGGCGGCGCGGCCCGTGCGACTCGCGGAGGCGAGGAAGGTGAGGCCCCGGAAGCCGCCGTCGTGGCCCCTGGCGCGCAGAATCTTCACGTAGACCTGGCGGGTGCCGGCAGGCGAGGAGTTGGTGCGTGCGGTCCGCCAGTTGAGCGCCTTGGTGCTCTTCAGCGCCAGGTTGGTGGCGTCCGAGACGAAGGCGACGCGCTCGCAGTCACCGTCGACCGAGACCTCGTAGATCGAGCCGTTCGACTGGCGGCCGTGCGAGTCGGTGGAGACGCGCACGATCTTCTTCGTGTTCAGGTAGTAGACGAAGGCGTCGGGCTTGCCATTGGTGTCGCCGGGCACCAGGTTGGAGGCGTCGGAGACGAAGGCGACGCAGCTCGGGTCGTGGTGCGAGTCGCCGTCCACGACCGGCCGGTATGAGCGGCCGTTGGCGGGCGCGCCGCCGAGTCCGTGGGAGACGAGGTCGGTGCCGCCGATGGTCCAGGGCGTGCCGTTGTGGCCCCAGGGGCCGGCGCGGTGGACCACGAAGACGTCGGTGAGCGCGTTGGTGTCGTTCGGGACGATGTTCGTGGCGTCCGACTCGTAGGCGATGTCGCGGGCGATGCGCTGGTCGTGGGAGACCGCCGGGTTGCGCGACACGCCGTTCGGCAGGCCACCGTCAAACGCGCGCGAGAGAAGGAACGTCGTGCGGTTGGAATCGGCCTGCGCGAAGGCCGTTCCGGCGGGAATCACGGCCGCGGCCAGAGCGGTGGCGAGGAGCAGACGAAGAGGACCCTGCATGCTCCGTCTGATCGGCACGCCGTGCGGGGGCTTGAGGCAGCCGGGCCCAGGCTGGATACACGTTGGAGAGCCGGTGTATGTTCGCCCTGATGCGGACCGGGCTGGCGATCGTGGCTCTGGCGCTGGCCCTGGTGCTCTCCCAGGCCGGAAATGCGGCCGCAGCGCCCATTCCGGGCGACTTCTTCGGGGTCTCGTCTCCCGATCTGATCGGTCAGAGTTCGGACGCTCGCGCGCCGATCCTGGCCGACCAGCGGGCGGCCGGTGTGCGCCTGCTGCGCCAGCTCTTCGACTGGCACGAAATCGAGGCTGACCCGGGCCAGTACGACTGGACGGCGCTCGACTCGTTCATGGCGAGCGCTGCGCGCGCCGGGATGGAGGTCCTGCCCGTCGTGCTCTACAGCCCGCAATGGGCTTCGAGCTGCCCGGGCGACACCGACTTCGACCGCTGCCCGCCGGCGGATCCCGCCGACCTCGGCAACTTCGTGGTCACCGCGATCCAGCGCTACGGGCCGAACGGCAGCTTCTGGGCGAACAACCCGACCGTCCCGAAGCTCCCGATCACCGCCTGGCAGCTGTGGAACGAGCCGGCGATCCGGTCCTACTGGCCGAGCGGTCCCGACCCGGCGGAGTACGTGGACCTGCTGAAGGGCGCGGTGCCGCTGATCCGCGACGCGGATCCGAACGCGGAGATCGTCGGCGCCGGCATACCCGACAGCACCTCGACCGGGGCGGTCTCGATGGCGAACTACGTGAGCGGCATGTACGCGGCGGGCCTCAAGGGCCTCGTCGACGACGTGGCCATCCATCTCTACGACGACGACCCGGCGGGCGCCATCCAGCTGGTCGAGCAGACGCGCGCGACCATGAACGCGAACGGCGACTCCGCCACACCGATCTGGGCGACGGAGTTCGGCTGGGCGAGCGCGGGCAAGCCAAATCGCTTCGTCACCGACCTTGCAGGCCAGGCGGCCAACCTCGAGTCGCTGATGAGCCAGCTCGTGGCGCGTCACGAGGAGCTAGGTATTCGCGGGCTCGCCGAGTACGACTGGCACGACGCCTCGGACCAGTCGAACACCACGGACGTCTGGGAGCTCCACCTGGGGCTCGTCGACGTGAACTACGCGCACAAGCCCGCATACGGCGCCTTCCAGTCGGTCGCCGTTGACACCACGCCGCCGGACACGGCGATCGCCTCGGCGCCGTCGGGGACCGTCGCGCCCGGGCCCCAGACCGTGTCGTTCTCCTCGACCCAGCCCGGCTCGGACTTCCAGTGCAACCTCGACGGCGCCGGCTGGGGCGCGTGCGCGAGTCCGCTCGACCTCGGCAGCCTCAGCCTCGGCTCACACGCGCTGTCGGTCCGAGCGACGGACCCGTACGGCAACACGGACCCGACGCCCGCCGCGGCGCTGTGGCTCGTGGCGCAGCCCGGCAGCGGGGTGAAGCCGGCGATCAAGGCGCCTGTTCTCCGCCTCAGCGGCCTGACGAAGCAGCTGCGGCGGCTCGGCCCCCGGAAGCGCCAGCTGAAAGTCGCCGTGAGCTGGCCCGCGGCGGGAAGGATCACGCTCACGCTGCGTGCCCACGGCGTCCTGGTCGCGCGCGGCACGAGGCTGGTGCGCCACCGGGGCCGCGCCACGCTCGTGCTCAAGCTCTCGACCCGGGGCAGGCGCCTCCTTGCCCGCTCGCGCAAGCTGCCGGTGGTGCTGCGCGAGCAGTTCAAGCCGCTGACCGGGCCGAGCGCCGCCGCCAGCACGAAGTTCGTTCTGCTTCCTCGCTAGCGGGCGCAGGGGCCGGTGCTCACCGGGCCGCGCGCCTTGTCGAGCGCGCCCCGCACCAGGGAGTCCGGCACGCCAAAGCCGGTGTGCCTGGGCGAGCCCACGCTCGCGGCGAACACCGTGGCGAGCACGCGCCCGTCGCTGTCCACCACCGGACCGCCGGAGTTGCCCGAGCGCACGAGCCCGCGGAAGGAGGTGATCTCCCGCCGCACCGGTCCGGCGCCGTAGGCGTCCTGCGTGAGCACCTGGTTGGTCGAGCCGATTCGCGCGGGCTCGACGTCGTAGGGACCGTCGTGCGGGAAGCCGAGCACCGCGCCGGACGTGCCCGAGCGGGCGTCGGTGTTCAGACGTAGTGCCGGCACCCCACCGAGCCCGCCGTTGACCCGCAGCACCGCGATGTCATCGTGTGGGTCGAACCAGATCGCGCGCGCGGGTAGGTGCGCACCAGTGCCCTGCACCTGCACCGTAGTGTCGTCCTCCCCCGCGACGACATGTGCGTTCGTGACTACGATCCCTTCTCCCGCCACCCAGCCTGAGCCCTGTACCCCGAGACCGCAAGCCGTACCCAGTACGCGAACGACGCTGCGCCCCGCCGCCCGCACCTGCGCATCCCGCGCGATACGGGAATTTGGTGCTGGCACGTTGGCGGGCGGGCCGTTGACGGACGGGAGCGGGTCGAAGCGCGCGAGCGCGTTGAGGAGCGGTCCGCTCGGCGGCAGGGCGCCGTTGAGTGCTTGGAGGATCGTGGAGCGCTGGATGTCGTGACGCAGGTCACGCGCGCCGGGTGTCTGAAGGGCCACCGCCCCAGCCACCCACACGAGTCCGAGGCCGAAGCACGCCACAAGCACGGCGCCCGCCGCGCCGTCGACCGCCCCCAGTGTCGGCCCCATCTTGCGCCTCAGACCGAAGCCGAGCGTCTCGAGCGCCGCGGCCAGGACGCCGCCGAGCACGACAGCCACGACCAGGCTCACCAGCGGTGTATAGGGCGACTCCGAGCCGCCCGACAGGAGCAGCGGACCGAGCCGCGAGCCGAGGAACGCCCCCGCGACGAACCCGCCAAGCGACAGGACCCCCACGACGAGGCCCTGCAGGTATCCCCAGACGGCCATCAGCAGTGTGAAGGCCACGATGATCCAGTCGAGGGTCGTCACGAGGCGTACCAGACGTTATTCCCAGTCTCATGAGAGTCGGTGCAACAACAGCTCCGCGCACGCGGGCGGCCCACCGCCGGGCGGTCCGGCGACGGCGCATCGCCGCGCTGACGGTGGCAGTGGCCGCGGTGGTCTCGCTGGTGGCAGGGCTCGTCTATGGCGCCACCCGCCAGTCGAAGTCCGAGAAGGCGGCGCGAGCCTTCACGCTCGCCTGGGAGCGCGGCGACTACGGCGCGATGTACGAGAAGCTCACCGACGGCGCCCAGAGTCGCATCAAGCCGGCCGACTTCGTCAACGACTACCAGGACGCGCGGGACACATCGACGATGGTGCGCATGGTGGCCGGCCATCCCAAGGACGAGGGCAACGGCATCGTGCGTGTGCCCATGGTCGTGAGCACGCGCATCTTCGGCACCGTGCGGCAGGACCTCGTCCTGCACACGAAGGACGGCAAGCTCGCTTGGAGCAGCAACCTCGTCTTTCCCGGCGTTCCGCGCGGCGAGAAGCTCGACCGCACCACGGTGGCGCCGCGGCGGGCGAAGATCGAGGCGGTGGGCGGCAAGACCATCGCCAGCGGCCCGGCCGACGCGCGCGAGTACCCGGCTGGGGCCGTGGCCGAGTCGATCGCGGGCTCGGTGGGCCAGCCCACCACGCAGGCCGACCGCGAGCGCGTTTTCAGCCGCGGCTTCCCCGCGGGCACGCCGGTGGGGCTGTCCGGCCTCGAACGCGCCTTCGACGAGCAGCTCGCTGGGCAGCCGGGCGGCAAGCTCACGGCGGGCGGCAAGGTGCTGGCGCAGGCCCCGCCCCGTCCAGCCCAGCCGATCCGGACGACGATCGACCTCGGCATTCAGGCGGCCGCCGTGTCGGCGCTGGCAGGGCGCTTCGGCGGCGTGGCCGCGCTCGATGCCCGCACCGGCGAAGTCCGCGCGCTGGCGGGCGTGGCGTTCTCGGCCCCGCAGCCGCCGGGCTCGACTTTCAAGCTCATCACCGCGACGGCGGCTTTGGAGAACCACGACACGGACCTCGGCACCCAGTACCCGGTCACCGACCACGCGACGATCGACGGCGTCGCCCTCCAGAACGCCAACGGCGAGTTCTGCGGCGGCACCTTCGCACAGAGCTTCGCCAAGTCGTGCAACTCGGTGTTCGCGCCGCTCGGCGTGAAGGTGGGCGCCTCCAAGCTCGTGCACACCGCCGAGCGCTACGGATTCAACGAGCAGCCCTCGATCTCCGGCGCGCTGCCGAGCACGATTCCGGCACCGGAGTCGATCGGCTCGCCGCTCGCGCTCGGTTCGACCGCGATCGGCCAGGGGCAGGTGCTGGCCACCCCGCTCGAGCTCGCCTCGGTGGCGCAGACGATCGCCTCGCGCGGGATCCGCCACCGCCCCACCCTGCTCCCCGGCAAGCCTCCGGGCAAGCCGGTGCGCGTCACCTCGCGCAAGATCGCCAAGGAGATGAGGACGCTGATGCTCGGCGTGGTGCAGTACGGCACCGGCGTCCGGGCGGCGATCCCCGGCACTACCGTGGCGGGCAAGACCGGCACCGCCGAGCTCGAGAGCACGGTGCCGAAGCCGGGCGAGGAGCCGCCGCCGTCAGAGAATCAGGAGCCGCCGGGTAGCAAGACCGACGCCTGGTTCACCGGCTTCGCCCCTGCAACGCACCCAAAGCTCGCCGTCTGCGTGATGCTCGTGAGAGCCGGAGCCGGCGGCGACACAGCCGCACCGGCAGCAGCGCACGTACTGAGCGCGGGGCTCTAGATATCCAGCTCGATCCGCTGGTCGTTGCCCACAGGGCCGGGACCTGGCGGATTGATCTCGAGATCGAACGGCCGGTTCTCGAGAGCGGAGACGGGGATCTTGAACATCAGCAGCGAGCCGCCGATCGGGCCGGTCGCGGGAGCGCTGCCCGGCGTGGGCACGCACTGCTTGGCGCTCAGCGGCCGCGGCCGGTAGGCGAAGACGTTGGTCGGCGAGATCTGGACCGGCGTGTACTGCTTGTTATCGGTGTCGATCACGCGGAAGTTGTTGACCGGCGTGGACGCCCCGCCGTGCGTGTGGTTCACGTCGTTGCAGACCTGGATGAAGACGCCCAGGTACTCGAACCCCGGAGGTGCCTCAGGGCCCTGGTAGTAGTCGTGATCCTCGGGATCGCGAAGGTTGAGCTGGCGCGTGATGTAGACGGTGTAGCTCAGCCCGTCGACCTTGACGACCTGGCCCTCGGGCTCAGGCGACACCGTGTGCTTCGAGCAGCCGGAGAGCACCGGCACCACGAGGACGGCCAAGGCGACAAGGATGGCGAGGCGCTTCATGCGGCGGCCAGTCTAACGACCCGGGGCGCCATCAGAAGCTGCCAAACCGAGCAGCCTTGGCCGGTTCGTAGCCCGCGATGGTCGCGCGCGCGAGCGGAGCCTCCGGCTGCTCCTCGAAGATCTTGCGAAGCCGCGACAGCGACGTCTTCACCTGCCGCTTGAGCCAGCGCCGGGCGCCGAGGCTCTCCTTGAAGGCGTCGAGACGTGTGGCGGGCTCGGTCCAGAGCACGAGCTCGACGCGCGTGGCCCCGCCCAGCGGCTCGAACGTGTACTCGACGAAACCCGGGGTGCGCCCGAGGCGGCCGAGCCGCAGCTTCTCCCGGATCACGCGCGGCGGGGCCGCCTCCACGATCGACACCTCCACCCAGGTCTTGCTGCGCGGCACCTTGGCGAAGAAGCGCGCGGCGGCGCCCACGCCGGAAGAGCGCGGCCGCGTGAGGCGGTACTCGCGCTGGTAGTGGTCGCACCATGCAACGCGGGCGGCGAGATCGGCGACGAGGTCGTAGACCTGTTCGCGCGGCGCGGAGATGGTCACGTGAGCCCGGACGGGACGCATGCGGTCCGGGATTCTATGGAAGGCGGGCGGTCAGGCGGCCCGGGGTACCACCGAGATGCGGCGGTCCGTCACATGCACGCGCTCGGTGCGAACGGGCGAGCGCTCGGTCTCGGGCAGGCGCGCGAGGCACAGCGAGCAGAGCGTCGCGTCGGACTCGAAGACGTGCATCAGCTCGCCCGGCACGGGTGTGCGGTGGCAACGGGAGCAGCTCGTGCGATCGGACCCGAGGGCCCGAAGGCTGCGGCGGAGAATCAGCGAAGCGAGTTCCATGCCCCGGAAGTTCGTCGGACCGTGACCGACCCCTCCCGCCTGCAATAGCCCTCTCGGGGCGCGGTTAGTCTGGGTGAGACAAAACGTCCCAAATTGGGTAGCCCCGTAGGCCATTTCTTACAGAAATTGCGCAGATTCCGGCTATTTTTGGGGTTGGAAAGCCCACCCTTCATCGTTATCATCCGCACGATCACCCAGCAGGGAGTGACAATGGACGCTTACACCGCCGGCACGTTGGCAGGGGCCGGATCGTTTCGTTGCGAGACGTGCGGATTCGCGATCGCCCTTCACGAGCGCGATGAGATACCCGCTTGCCCCCACTGTCATGGCGGCCGTTTCCGGCGCGCCTCGATCTTCGGGGAGCACAGCGAACTGGAGCCGATCGGGTCTCACGAGGTGGAGATGCCCGAGTGGCTGGATGGCGCGCGCGGCGCGCTGGTGGGCGACGGTGACTACGTCGCCTATCAGGAAGACGACCGCGTTCGTGTCGTCGCACTCCAGGAGGGATGGACGCGGATCGGACGCAGCCTTGCCGCTCACGTTCGCTTCGACGACCCGACGGTTTCCCGGCGCCACGCCCTTCTCCACCGTGAGGACGGCGGGGTGCGACTACTGGACGACCGCAGCTTGAACGGAGTCTTCCTCAATGGCGAGCGCGTGGATTGGCACGAGCTCGAGGACGGCGACGAGATCGTCATCGGTCGCTTCCACCTCTACTTCATAAGCCTGTCCGAGACTCTCAGCGGGGAGCCCGAGGGGATCAGCAGCGCCGTCACCTGACGCGCGCCCGGGTCTACGCGCCTCGAGCTGAGGCGCCGGTTGAGGGAGGATGAGTCGAGGGCCCCGACGGGGCCCTCGAACGTTGTGCGGGCCTCCGTGCCACGATTGGCTCGCGATGGCTAGGAAGCTCGAGAAGGCCGACTGGTGGACGATCCGCCGGGCCCAGAACCGCAAGCCGTCGACCTACACGTGCCCGTTCTGCGGCAACTACCTGGCGTCGATGTCGGAGCACGTCCTGATCGCGCCCGAGGGCGACAGCACTCGCCGCCGCCACGCCCACACCCAGTGCGCAGCAGCCGCACGCCAAGCAGGCCGCCTACCGAGCAAGGACGAATGGCTCAAGACCCAGCCGAAACCACCGAGCCTGCTGTCGCGGCTACTCGGCCGAAACTGACGAGCGGCTAGCTCGCGTGCCAACTGCCTACTGCCAACTGCCTACTCAGTACTGACCGAGGGATCCGTCTGCTCCTTCTGCGGGAGCGACATCACGAAGTTCTGCTCGGGCTCGGCCGCCAGGTCCATCACGCGCAGCGCCTCGTCGGGCTGGCCGGTGGCGCGCAGCTCCTCGGCGTAATGGCCGAGCAGCTCCTGCACGTCGAGCACACCCTCTGCGTCGAGATCCTCGAGTGACACCTTGGCGCCCTTGCCGCGGCGGCGGATAAGCGCCTCCCGGTTAAGACCCCACGCCTCGTTCACGCGCAGGTACACGCGGCCGCCGGTCTGGCCGGCGCAGAACCACGGACCGGGGTCGCCGAGCACCACGGCGCGACCGCTCGTCATGTATTCGAACGCGAAGCCCTTGATGTTCGCGCGGTCGGCGACGCAGCCGAGCTCGTCCTGCAGTGCGCCCTCGGGCTCGCCGCCGATCACCACGTCCGCGCCGGAGAGCCGGATGCAGAAGCGCGAGTCGGCGTTGCCCTGCACGAACAGGCGGCCGCGCTGGGCGCCGTAGGCAAACGACTTGCCCACCGAGCCGTTCACCCGCCGGCCGAAGCGGTTCTTGCCCTTCATGATCGACACCTTGCCGCCAAGCATCGTCTTGGCGACGCCGTCCTGAGCGCCGCCCTCGACGGTGATGTCCACGCCGTAGACGTTGAACGCGCCGAGTCCCTGCCCGGCCACCGAGCCGCCCTCGAAGTGGATCGAGGCGAGGGTGTCGTCGGAGGCGACAGGCGCCTCGCTCGGCTTGAAGATGCGCGCGCGGGCCAGCTCGCCTGCGAGCTCGGTGCCGAGCACGCGGTCGTCGGCGGTGGCGGGCCGGGGGTAGGAGCGGCGGACGAGCGTGCCGCCGCACACCTCGGTGGCGAGCGCCGCCACCTCGTGTGAGGCCTCCTTGGCCTTCATCCGGATCGGCCGCGCGACGACCAGCCCGGGCTCTGAGCGCTCCTCCTCGGGAACAGGAAGATCGAGTGGCTCGAGGTCGAGGAACTCCTCGAGCGGCTTGATCAGCTCGGACACGTCCACGTGGTCCTTGTGGCGCGCCTGCACCAGGAGGTCTGAGCGCCCGACGAGATCCTGTGCCCGCTCGAAGCCGAGCTGCGCGCAGATCTGGCGGACCTCCTCGCCCATCGAGCTGAAGAAGCGCTCGCAGGAGGCGGCCGCGCGCTCGTACTCCTGCGGCGTGAACTTCTTGAGGCCCTTCATGTCGGCCTCTTCCTTCGTCTCGATCTGAGTGGCGATGCCGACGTGGCAGGTGTCGAGCTGGCAGCCGCGGCAGATCGTGCAGCCGAGCGACACCATCGCCAGCGTGCCGAAGCCCACGCGGTTAGCGCCGAGGCAGTGCAGCTTCACGATGTCCCAGCCGTGGCGGTAGCCGCCGTCGGCCCAGATCTCCACGCGGTTGCGGATTCCGGCCTCCATCAGCGCCAGGTGCACGGCGCGCGTGCCGATGTCCGACGGCAGGCCCACGTGCCGCAGCGCGTGCGAGCGCGCGGCGCCGGTGCCGCCCTCGAAGCCGGACAGCGTGATGATGTCCGCGCCCGCCTTGGCGATGCCCACGCCGATCGTGCCGACGTTCGGCACCACCGGCACCTTCACCGACACGCGGACGTCGGGGTTCGCGGTCTTCAGCTCGTCGATCAGCTCGGCGAGGTCCTCGATCGAGTAGAGGTCGTGGTTGTTGGATGGCGAGATCAGGTCCGTGCCGACCGTCGCGTTACGCGCCTGGGCCACCTTCTCGGTGACCTTCTTGGCCGGCAGGTGGCCGCCCTCGCCGGGCTTGGCGCCCTGGCCGATCTTGATCTCGACGAGGTAGGACGAGTTGACCATCTCGGACGTCACGCCGAAGCGCCCCGAGGCGACTTGCTGGCCGCGCCACTTCGGGTACTTGCCGTACATGTCCTGGATCTCGCCGCCCTCGCCGTTCATGGCGATGATGTTTGCCCGCATTGCGGCCTCGGCGTAGGCGCGGTAGGCGGTCTCGCCCTGGGAGCCGAAGCTCATCGACGAGATCACGATCGGGTACGAGTGAAGGCCGACGCCGGGGTCCGAGTCCGCGATCGGCTCGCGGTCTGACTTCACGTCGAGGATGTGGCGCAGGGAGATCGGCTGCTCGATCTCGAGCTCGCGCACCTTCTCCGAGTACTCCTCGTACGACGCGCTGCCGTTGGCCGCCGCGATCGCCGCCTTGTAGACCTTCGGGTAGAAGTGGAACGTCTTGGCGGGCTTGCCGCCCTCGTCCTCGCCCGCGAGGATGCGCTGGCGCAGGTCGGCGTCCGCGTCGAGCTCCGCAAAGCCCGTGCCGCCCTTCTCGGAGCCGAAGTACGCCGGCGAGTCGAACTGCGTGGTCAGCTCGGGTGCCAGGCCGATCGACGAGAACAGCCGCGCGTAGCCGCGCAGCTCGTGGATCCCGATCGTCGAGATCACCTTCTCGACGCCCTTGCGCATCGCCGCGCAGAGGTTGTCGATGTCCGTGCGGTAGTCGTCCACGCACGCCACCTCGAGCATCACGTACGGGCAGACGCCGTCGGCGCCGAGGCCTAGAGCGAGCACCACGTCGTGCACGTTGCGGATCGCGCCCGAGCGGAGCACGATGCCGCAGCGGCGGCGCAGGTTCGGCTCGGTGGCCTCCACGTACGCCTCGCGCAGGGCGAGGTCCACCGCGGCGAGAGCGAGGTGCGGGTCGAGGTAGCGGCGGTCGCCGTCGTAGGCCGTGCGGTCCGAGAGCACGAGCAGCTCCGCGCCCTCGTGAGCGGCGGTAGTGGCCTCGTGCTTGAGGCGCTCGACGGCGCCCTTGGTGTTCTCCGACTCGAGGGCGGAGATGTCGAGCACGTGCGCGCGGCCGCGGAAGACCTCCCAGATGTCCTCGAGCAGGTAGGTCTTGTGCTCCTTCGCGACGTCGCGGTAGACGGAGTCGGACAGCGGCGCCAACCCGTCGTGGCCACCGAGGATCAGCGGGAAGGCGGTCTCGATCGTGCGCGGCTCGGGGTCGAGCCCCCAGGCGCCCGGACGGTGGCCGAACACCGCGCGGCAGGAGAAGTGCTCGACCTCGCGCTCGCGGTCGATGGCCGGGTTGGTGACGACGGCCACCGACTCCTTGAAGTAGTCGGCCAGGTTCTGGCGCTCGGGCGAGAGGCAGGCGAGCGGGCCGTCGTAGCCGAGCGAACCGATCGGCTCGGCGCCGGTGGCGGCCATCTGCTGCACGAGCTTCATGTCGTCGCGCTGCCAGCCGAAGCCGCCGAGCACGCGGTCCTCGACCTTCACCGGCTCGGCGGGCCCGGCGGCGGTGTAGCCGGGGATCTCCGGGCCTTCGAGCGGGCCGCCTACCGGGAGCATCTGCGCGTAGCCGTGCACCGGATCCTTGCCGGTGCGCTGCACCCAGCGCTCCCAGGTGAGCCACTGGAGCTGGATGTGCTGGCGGAGTTTGGCCTCGCCCTTCTTGCGGTTGAGCGAAATCATCAGCTTCTCGCCGGGCGCGAGCGGCTTCGGCTCCTCGACGGTGTCCTCCACCTGCACCACGCCAGGCTCGGAGGAGAACGTGAACGAGCCGCTCGTCTCGACCAGCCAGAGCGGGCGCAGGCC
>DATBKS010000209.1:0-19461 GCA_036555755.1 Thermoleophilaceae bacterium | reverse complement strand
GGCACGACTCGAGGAGATCGCTCGTGAGCTCCTGGAACTTCGCGCGCGTGAGCGTGAGGTCGAGGTGCAGCGGGCCCTCGGTCGTCGCGGTGATGAACGGAAGGTTCACCGTGGTCTCCTGCAACGAGGAGAGCTCGATCTTGGCCTTCTCGGCCGCCTCCTTCAGGCGCTGCACGGCCATCTTGTCGGCCGAGAGGTCGACGCCGTGCGCGTTCTTGAACTCCGACACCAGCCAGTCGATGACGCGCTGGTCCCAGTCGTCACCGCCGAGGTGGGTGTTCCCCGAGGTGCTCTTCACCTCGAACACACCCTCGCCGAGGTCGAGGATCGACACGTCGAACGTGCCGCCCCCGAGGTCGAACACGAGGATCGTCTGGTCGTTCTCCTTGTCGAGCCCGTACGCGAGCGCGGCCGCGGTGGGCTCGTTGATGATGCGCTTGACCTCGAGGCCGGCGATCTTGCCGGCGTCCTTCGTGGCCTGGCGCTGGTCGTCGTTGAAGTAGGCCGGGACGGTGATCACCGCGCTGTCCACGGTGTCGCCGAGATACGCCTCAGCGTCGGCCTTCAGCTTCTGGAGGATCATGGCGCTGATCTCCGGCGGCGAGTACTCCTTGCCACCGGCGCTTACGCGCGCGTCCCCGTTCGGGCCCTTGACGACGGTGAAGGGGACGATCTTCTCCTCCTCCTTGACCTCGCCCTCCTTGCGGCCCATGAAGCGCTTGATCGAGAAGACGGTGTTCTCGGGGTTGGTTACCGCCTGGCGCTTCGCGACCGTGCCGACGAGACGCTCGCCGCTGGATGTGAACGCCACCACGGACGGCGTCGTGCGCGCGCCCTCGGCGTTCTCGATCACACGCGGCTCGCCGCCTTCGAGCACGGCCATGCACGAATTGGTCGTGCCAAGATCGATGCCGATTGTCTTTGCCATCTGGTTGCTTCCTCCTGTCGGAAAAAATCTAAGTCAGGTTATAGCAAGTTTGTAGCGCTGCGCCCAGTACTGAGTAGGCAGTTCGCAGTAGGCAGTTGGCAGGGCTTTGGACCGACGTTCTGCCTACCGCCTACTGCCTACGCAGGAGTGCCTTGCCGTATGGGCAGAGGCTTAGGAGGGGGCAGTCGTCGCAGCGGGGGTTCTGGGCGTGGCAGGTGCGGCGGCCGTGGCGGATCAGGCCCACGTGCACCTCGTAGGCCTCGTCCGCGTCGTCGCCGACGAGGCGGAGCATCTCGTCGTGGGCCTCGTCGAAGGACGCCTTCGGGCGGAAGAGGCCGAGCCGTGTGCCCACGCGGTAGACGTGGGTGTCGACCGGCACGTCGGGCATGCCGAACGAGAACAGCAGGACGCACGCCGCGGTCTTGCGCCCGACGCCCGGCAGGTCGGTGAGCTCCTTGCGCGCCTGCTCGAGCGGCTCGTCGGCGAGGTAGGAGAGATCGTCGTCGCCGATGGCGTGGAGGATCCGCTGGATCCGCCCCGCCTTGACGCGCGAGATGCCTCCCGGGCGGATCGCCTCCTCCACCTCGTCCTCGTGTGCATCGCGCACCTCAGCCCAGCTCGAGAAGCGCTCGCGCAGACGGGCGTAGGCGACGTCGCGGTTGCGGTCGTTCGTGTTCTGCGAGAGCACGGTGAGGATCAGCTCGTCCACCGGCGCGTGATGCGGGTGTGGCTGCGGCCGGCCGTAGGCTTCGCGCAGGCGGTCACGGATCGCACGCAGCTTGCGTTTGGTTGCGGGCTTCCACTCGCTCACGGCGGGGAACTTAGTCTGTGCACCTGTGGCTGTGACCGACAAGTCCGGACTCGTCGGCGATGTCGAGGTGTTCTGGCGCGAGGCGCCTTCGCCCGAGGGGCGCGCGCCCGTGCTCTACGTGCACGGGAGCCCGGGCAACTCGGACGACTGGCTTCAGTTCCTCGAGCGCACCGGCGGACTGGCTCCGGACCTGCCCGGCTTCGGGCGTTCCGGCAAGCCCGCGCACTTCGACTACTCGATCGAGGGCTTCAGCAACGTGCTCGAGGCGTTCCTCGCGCAGCAGGGCGTGGACCGCTACTCGCTCGTCACGCACGACTGGGGCGCGGCGGCCCTGTCGCTGGCGCAGCGCGCCCCCCAGCGCCTCGATCGGCTCGTGATCATGAGCGCCGTTCCGCTGTTCTCGGATTACCGCTGGCATCGGCTCGCGCGCATCTGGCGCACGCCGCTCGGCGGGGAGATGTTCATGGGGCTCAGCAGCCGCTGGGCGTTCAAGCGGCTCGCGCGTGAGGGCGTGGTGGAGCCGCCATCCGACGAGCTCATCGACAGCGTCTGGAAGCACTTCGATCACGGCACCCAGCGCGCGATCCTCAAGCTCTACCGCTCCGCCCCGCCCTCGGTGCTCGGGCCCGCCGGCGAGCGACTCAATGAAATTCGCTGCCCCGCACTCGTTGTCTGGGGCGCGGACGATCCTTACCTGGGCGCGGAGTTCGCTCCCCGGTTCGGTGACGCGCTGGGCGGGGATACTCGTGTGGAGGTCCTACCGGGCGTCCGCCACTGGCCGTGGGTCGACGATCCGAGCGTGATCGACACCGTGGCGGACTTTCTGCTCAGCTGATGGCCACCGCCGAATCAACCCGCCTGCGGCCCGAACCGCGCCTGTCCGCGCGCGTGGATCCGTGGCGGCTCGCGCCCGTTCTCGCCGCCGCGCTGGCGGGAGGCGTGTACCTCGTCACTGCGCCGAAGACCGGCGACCTGGCGGCGCACGTGTTCCGCTCCGAGCTTTTTGGCCGCTACGGGTTCACTGTCTGGAACGGCGACTGGTACGGCGGCCATCACACGCCCGCTTACAGCGTCCTGTTTCCGCCGCTTGCGTGGCTCGTCGGGCCCGCCGTCGCCGGAGTGCTCGGAGCGCTGGCGGCGGCCGCGGCTTTCGAGCCGCTGGCCCGCTGCCACTTCGGGCCGGAGGCGCGCTGGGGGTCGCTCTGGTTCGGCCTGGCCACCTCGACCATGCTGTTCACCGGCCGACTGCCGTACGCGCTCGGCGTGGCGATCGGGCTTGGCGCGCTGCTCGCACTGCAGCGGCGGCGCACCGCCCTCGCCGTCCTGCTCGCGATCCTCTGTCCGCTCGGCAGCCCGGTGGCCGGCGCCTTTCTGGCGCTCGCGGCGATTGCGGTGGCGATCGCATCGGACCGCCGCTACCGCACCGCCGCGCTGCTCGTCGCCGCCGGCGGCATCGTGCCGACTCTCCTGCTCACGGCGGCGTTCCCCGAGGGCGGCCACCAGCCCTACGCCGCGATGGCCTTCGTGCCGGTGCTCGTGAGCACGATCTTCTTCGTCATCCTGGTGCCGCGCGAGGAGCGCACGCTGCGAGTGGGAGCGCTGCTGTACGCCGTGGCGGCGATCGTGGCGTTCATCGCACCCACGCCGCTCGGCGGCAACGCGTCCCGGCTGGGCGAGCTGTTCGCCGGACCGGTGGCGCTCTGCGCGCTGATGACCGTTCGCCGCGACTGGGCGCGCCCGGCGATCATGGTCGTCCTGCTCGTGCCGCTCGCCTTCTGGCAGCTGTCGGCGCCGGTGCGCGCCGTGCTCAATGGCGAGGACAATGCGTCGCGCTTCCGCGTCTACTACCGCCCGCTCGTGCAGTACCTCGAGGCGAACGAGGACCCGCCCGGACGGGTCGAGGTGGTGTTCACCGACGCCCACTGGGAGAGCGCGAACGTGGCCATCCACGAGCCGATCGCCCGCGGCTGGGAGCGGCAGCTCGACATCGGCCGCAACTCGCTCTTCTACGACGGCACGCTCAACGCCCAGACCTACAGGCGCTGGCTCGCGGACAACGCCGTGCGCTGGGTGGCGCTGCCCGACACGCGGCTCGACTACAGCGGTCGCGCGGAGGCCGCCCTGGTCGAGCGCGGCCTGCCCTATCTCACGCTGCGCTGGGCCTCCCCGCACTGGCGCCTTTACGAGGTCACGAGCCCGCACTCGCTCGTCACTCCTCAGGGCTCTGCAGATGTCTACGCGACTTCGTTCGGGGCCGAACAGGTGCGGCTTGTGGCGCGGCGCCCGGGCTCGGCTTTGGTGCGTGTGCGCTGGACTCCGTACTGGATCGCAAACGGGGCCTGTGTGCAGCGCGACGGCGACTGGACGCGCATCACCACGACCCGCCCGGGTACCTACCGCCTACGCATAGATTTCTCCCTCTGGCGCGTGTTCGAACGCGGACGAAGGTGCGGCTAACCCCCTGAGCAACGCGCTACCGAGGTCGTTAAGCTCCTGTGATGGCCCGAACACGGCAATTTCTGACGAGAATCCTGCCGAACGGGCCGCTCGATGCTGTCCGCCAGCTGCTGCTCTTCGGCGGCGCCTACTACCTCTACCGGATCGTGCGTGGCGTGGTGGACGGGCAGGTTGAGAGCGCCTTCTCGCACGCGCGCTGGATCGTCAACGCCGAGCGCTCCCTGCATCTGTTTTTCGAGCCGAGCGCCCAAAGCTGGACCGTGAGCAAGGGCTGGCTGATCCACATCGCGGACTTCACCTACGTGAACGCCCACTTCGTGATCACCACGGCCTTCCTCGTCTGGCTCTACTTCTGGCGCAACGAGGCCTTCTACTTCGTGCGCAACATGTTCATGGTCGCGATGGGCATGGCGCTCGTCCTCTATGTGCTCTATCCCACTGCGCCGCCGCGCTTCATGCCGGAGTGGGGCTTCACCGACACCGTCACGGACTTCTTCGGCCAGGGCGCCTCGCACAGCGCGAGTGTCTTGTACAACCCCTACGCTGCAATGCCGAGCATGCATGTGGCGTTCGCTCTGATGATCGGCGTCACGGGGGTGCGGCTCGTCAAGTGGCGCGTGGGCCGGGCCTTCTGGGCCGTGTACCCGCTCTACATCTCGTTCGTTGTGATCGTCACCGCAAATCATTTCTGGCTGGATGCCGCCGTCGGCGGGCTCGTGGCGGCAGCTTCCGCCTACACC
Source organism: Thermoleophilaceae bacterium (assembly GCA_036555755.1). Classification (GTDB taxonomy): domain Bacteria; phylum Actinomycetota; class Thermoleophilia; order Solirubrobacterales; family Thermoleophilaceae; genus JAICJR01. The sequence goes on along the minus strand of DATBKS010000209.1, from coordinate 14,525 downwards.
GCCGCGGTGCTTGCCCGGGCTCGACCTGAAGCCTGGGCATTCGCCGGAGCCACCGCTTGACGACCGATCCATCAGAACCGGCGGGCTCGGCCACGCGGGAGCGGCGCCGGCCCGGCAAGGGCGGCAGGCGCCGCAACGGCGAGCCCATCACCGCCGCCGAGGTACGCACCCTCGCGCGCGACCGCCTGATCGAGTCGCGCCTCACGCCCAACGCCATCTCGCTCACCGGCCTCGTGCTCAACATCGCCGCGGCGGTGCTGATCACGCAGCGATTGTTCTTCCTCGCGGGGGTCACGTTCATCGTCGGCTCGATCATGGACACGCTCGACGGCCGCTACTCGCGCATGTCGGGGAAGGGCACGCCGTTCGGCGCGTTCCTCGACTCGACGCTGGACCGCGCCGAGGAGGGCATCGTGCTGACGGCCGTGGCGGCCTACTTCGCGAAGTACAAGCAGGACGATCTCGCCGTGGCCGCGGTGGTGATCGCGGTGCTCGGCTCGCTGCTCGTGAGCTACACCCGCGCCCGCGCAGAGGCACTCGGCGTGGAGTGCAAGGTGGGGGTCGCGAACCGCGGGGTGAGAGTGGTTATCTTGTCGATCGGACTCGTGTTCGCGAAGGGCGCGAGCCTGGGAGATTTCTCCCTGCTGAAGCCGGCAATCTTCGCTCTGGCCATACTCACTACCTTCACAGTGCTCCAGCGCATCTTCCACGTGAGGAGTGAGCTGAAGCGCATGGCCGCCGCGTAACCTCAGGCGGCACCCGGAGTTGGATAACCCTGTGCGGCCCCCGTCCCAGGGGCCCCTTTGCGCAGACCTCAGGAGGGCTAAGACTTGACACAGAACGGAACTACGAACGGCGCTTCGCGCTACCAGGGCGAGAAGGTCCGGGTGGCGATCGTGGGCGTCGGCAACTGCGCCTCTGCCTTCGTGCAGGGCGTGCAGTACTACAAGGACGCGGATCCCAAGGAGCGGGTCCCCGGACTCATGCACGTCGACCTCGGCGGCTACCACGTGAGCGACATCGAGTTCACCGCCGCCTTCGACATCGACAAGGAGAAGGTCGGCAAGGATCTCTCCCAGGCGATCTGGTCGGGCCAAAACAACACGATCAAGTTCGCCGACGTGCCGAAGCTCGATGTACCGGTGCACCGCGGCATGACGCATGACGGCCTCGGCAAGTACCTGAAGCAGAAGATCGAGAAGGCGCCGGGCGAGACCGCCGACATCGTCGGGATCCTCAAGGAGACGAAGACGGACGTCGTCGTGTCCTATCTGCCGGTGGGCTCCGAGCAGGCGACCAAGTGGTACGTCGAGCAGGTGCTCGAGGCGGGCTGCGGCTTCGTCAACTGCATCCCGGTCTTCATCGCCCAGGAGGACTACTGGGCCAAGCGCTTCAAGAAGGCCAGGCTGCCGATCGTCGGCGACGACATCAAGTCGCAGGTCGGCGCGACGATCGTCCACCGCCAGCTGGCGCGCCTGTTCGCCGACCGCGGGGTGAAGATGGTTCACACCTCGCAGCTCAATGTCGGCGGCAACATGGACTTCTACAACATGCTCGAGCGCGAGCGGCTGGAGTCCAAGAAGATCTCGAAGACCCAGGCGGTCACGTCGATCATGGACGAGAAGCTGCCGGCCGACGACGTCTACATCGGCCCCTCGGACTACGTGCCGTGGCTGACCGACCGCAAGTGGGCGCACATCCGCGTCGAGGGCCAGGCCTTCGGCGATGTGCCGCTCAACGTCGAGATGAAGCTCGAGGTGTGGGACTCGCCCAACTCAGCCGGGATCGTGATCGACGCCGTGCGCTGCTGCAAGCTGGCGATGAACCACGGCATCGGCGGTCCGCTCGAGGCGCCGGCCTCGTACCTCATGAAGTCGCCCCCTGTGCAGGTGCCGGATCCGGTGGCTCGTGAGAACACCGAGAAGTTCATCGCCAAGTACGCCGGCGCGCCCAAGCTGCCCGGCAGTGCGAAGTCGAAGAAGGCGAAGGCCACGAAGGCCTAACAACCTGGCGTTATCGTCGGCCACGTGAGTGGCGACGACACACTGCTGGCGAAGGCGGCTCAGCTCGAGGATCAAGCTCGGACTGAGCCGCTTTCTCGTGCCAGGGAGCTTGGGCTCGAAGCGTCCAGGCTTCGCATGCAGGTGCTGGGGGAGAAGCCGTATCCGGTGCTCGCCTGCTCGCAGTGCTGGCAGCTCACCGGCTGGCTCGGATCGGATGACCGCTGCGATGTGTGCATAGCGTCGGCCAAGCGCGAGGCGGCGTACGCCGATCCGCAGGGCTCGTGGGTGCAGTTCGAGGAGCGCGCGCCGCGGGCGCGCGGTCAGGGGCCCGCGACCTGGAAGCGCTTGGCGGCGGCGATTGGCGTCGACGGGCCGCTCGTGCTCGCCCGCAACGCCGCCTGGGGCGAGAAGGTCGACACCGGAGTCACGGGACCGCCGACACCGGAGGACGGCTTCGTCGTCTTCGGCGCCGAGCGCGTCGAGTGGCCGGCACCCGAGGGACACGACCTGCTGATCCGCTTCTCGCCCGTCGCCTACCAGTTCGCGGGCGGCGCCTGGCACCACACGATCCAGACGGGCGGCCCGGTGCCGGTCACGCCGCACGTGTTTCCTGCCTCGCTGCCGATGGACCAGCTCGCCGAGGCCTGGAGCGACTACAAGGACGAGATCGGGCGCTGGGCCAGCGAGCGCTGGGCGGCCGAGGACGCGCGGCGCGAGGCAGAGCGCGAGGACGCAAAGGCGACCGCCGAGGCACGCGAGGACCAGACCGGCACGAGCACCCTGCTGGATTGACACTCGGCGGACGGCGGACTGCGGACCGCGGACGGCGGTCCTATCCTCCGCCCGTGGCTCCGGAGCAGTTCTCCATCGCCCAGGTGACGCCCTACGCCTGGGAGCAGCACCACGAGGTGAACGCGTACGTGGAGCGCGTCTCCGACGAGCTCTGCAAGCGCGGCCACCGCGTCGTGGTGATCGCGCCGTCCGACTCGCGCGAGCTGATCCGCGAGGGCCGCAACACGGTCAAGCGGCTGGCGCACGACCCGGAGGCGGTGTTCGCCGGCGAGGGCTGCGCGCAGATGATCGCCGTGGGGCAGAGCCTTCCCTTCCCGCCGACCCGTAAGGGTGCGGCGGTGTCGCTGCCGCTCGACGTGGCGCGCACCATCGAGGATCTGCTCACCCGCGCACAGTTCGACTTCGTGCACGTGCACGAGCCGTTCGCGCCGAGCGCGTCGTCCGCTGCGCTGCGCCACTCGCGCGCGCTCAACGTCGGCACCTTCCACGCGCCGGCCGAGCGCGTCCTGTCAACGCAGCTCGCCCGCAAGCTCGTGGAGCTGCTGTTCGGGCGGCTCGACGGACGCACCGCAAGCTTCCAGGTGACGAGCGACCTCGTGAGCCGCTTCTTCCCCGGCGAGTACCCCGTGATCTCGCCCGGCGCCGACGTGGTGGAGCGCGCCGCCGACAACGGCCAGGTGGAGATCCTGTTCTGCCTCGAGGAGGAGCGCGCGGCGCTGCGCCTCTTCCTGCGCGCGCTGCGCAAGCTGCCGGGCGACCTGCCCTGGCGGGCCACCGTGTGGTCGCGCGTGCAGGCGCTCGAGCCCGCGGTGCCACTGTCGCGGGCCCTGCGCGAGCGAGTGCGCTTCTGCGGTCCGGCGGACGGCTCGGAGGCGCGCTTCCTGGCGGGCGCGCACATCGCGGTGGCCGCGTCGGCGGGGGTGTCGCCCGCGCCGCAGCACCTGCTGCGAGCGGTGGCGGGCGGTGCGGTGCCGGTGGCGTCGCGGCTGCCCGTCTACGAGGAGGTGCTTGCGGACGGCGAGCGCGGTCTGCTGTTCGAGCCGCGTGACTCGCAGACGCTTGCCTCCCAGCTGGAGCGGCTCGTGGCGGACGAGGGGCTCCGCGATCGGCTCCACGCGGGCTGCGCCGAGGCGCGCCGCAAGCTCACCTGGGCGGCGACGGCCGAGGCGATCGAGGGCGTCTACCGGCAGATTGCCGCGCGCCGCCACGACCCGGAGGGCAAGCCGGCGGTCCGCAAGCGGCTCGGCTCGAAGGACTTCATCCACGTCGACCTGCATATGCACACCGACCACTCGCCCGACTGCGCGACCTCGGTGGACACGCTGCTCGACACCGCCAAGCGCGCCGGGCTGGGAGCGATCGCGATCACCGACCACAACGAGGTGTCGGGCGCGCTCGAGGCGCGCGAGCGGGCGAACGGCATCAAGGTGATCGTGGCCGAGGAGGTGAAGACGGCGGACCAGGGCGAGGTGATCGGCCTCTTCATCGAGGACAAGATCCCGCGCGGCATGACGCTCGAGGAGACGATCGCCGAGATCCGCCGCCAGGGCGGGCTCGTGTACGTGCCGCATCCGTTCGACCGCATGCATGCCGTGCCCGACTACGAGCACCTCCTGAAGGTGGTGGAGGAGATCGACGCGATCGAGGTGTTCAACCCGCGCGTGGCGATCTCGTCCTTCAACGAGGAGGCCGCGCGCTTTGCCGCCAAGTACCGGATCGTGGCGGGCGCCGGATCCGACAGCCACGTGGCGCAGGGGCTCGGCTCGGTGAAGATCAGGATGCGCGATTTCGACGGCCCGGAGGAGTTCCTCGAGTCGCTGCGCGACGCGGACATCGTGCGCAAGAAGCAGAGCCTGCTCTACGTCCAGGCCCTCAAATTCATCCAGACGAAGACGCGGCAGCCGGCTCGCAAGCGAGGCAACAAGTGATGCAGGCGAAAGGACAGGGGCCTGCCCCGTCAAAGACCGATGCGCGAGTGCCGGCCACTGACGACGAGATCAGAGAGAAGTACCTCGAGCGCGCCATCCGTGAGCTCAATCAGCTCACGCGCGAAGTGCAGTCGTGCTCGCATTGCCCACGCGGCAATCTGATGCCCGTGCTCGGCTCCGGGCACCCGCAGGCGGATGTCTTCCTCCTGAAGTACGCGCCGATGCCCGCCGAGATCGAGGAGGGCGTCGCCTTCTACGGCCGCTCAGGCAGCGCGCTGATGAAGAGCTTCAAGCGCCTCGGCATCGATCCGCTCGCCGTCTACGGGACCCTGCTGATCAAGTGTCCGGTGCCGGACACCGACTTGTCCGCCCCCGAGTGCCGTGCCCGCGTGCTCGAGGAGCTGGCGATCGTGCAGCCGCGAATCGTCGTCGTGATGGGCGAGCAGACGCTCGAGGAGCTGAACGACCTTGGCGTGCCGCTCGGCCGGGAGATCGAGCCGAAGCTCGGCGGAGTGCAGAAGCTGACGCCTACGTGCGAGGCCCTCTACGTGCCGGACATCGACCAGGCACTCGACGAGGAAACAGCCAAGCGCAACTTCTGGCACGCGTTCAGGGAACTTGGCGAGTGGTACGCGGATTTGCCGCCGTATTAGTGCCTGGTTCTTAGTTCTTAGTTCTTAGTTGCGCACAGGCGTAAGCTCTTCTCACCGACGAGAGGAGGCGTTGTGGCCAAAGTTTTGGTCGTTGCCAACCGTACGGCTGAGTCCGTCGAGCTTCTCGAAGCGCTGAAAGAACGCGCAGCTGCGGGGGATGCCGTCTTCACGCTGTTAGTTCCGTCCACTCCTCACGGCGTTGCATGGGCCGCCGACATGCACTCCGGGAGCGACGAGGCCGAGCAGCACATGAACAATGCCGTTGAGCGGCTGCGCTCGGCCGGCCTCGAAGTGAAGGAGGGGAAGGTGGGAGATCCGGACCCGATCGCGGCGGTCCAGGACGAGGTGAACTTCACGGACTACGACGAGGTGGTGGTGTCCACGCTGCCCGGCGGGATCTCGAAGTGGCTGAAGCTCGACCTACCGCATCGGGTCGAGCGGGTAACCGGCAAACCGACCACCCACGTGATCGCCCACGAGGCTAAGGTTCCGTCTGGCTGATGGATCTCGAAGAGCACAGCCTTGACCCCGTCATCGAGCGGACCTGCTCCGAGTGCGGTGCACAGCTCACGAGCGCGGAGATCGAGGCCTCGCAGGACTCAGGCGGGCCGTTCCTGTGCTCGGTGCATGCGGCCGAGGAGATCCCGCTCGACGACGAGGATCAGGCGGACTAAGCCGCTTCCTCGGCCGAGCCGCTGAGGTGCGCCGCGAGCGCGTCCACGCAGGCTGGGTCGAAGTGGATGCCCGCGAGCTCGTGTAGCTCTTCGAGGGCTGCCTCGGCGCTGAGGCTGTCGCGGTAGGAGCGGCGGCCGGTCATCGACGCGTACGCGTCGGCCACGTGCAGGATGCGCGAGCCCAGCGGGATCGCCTCGCCGCGCAGGCCGTCGGGGTAGCCGCTGCCGTCCCAGTTCTCATGCGAGTGGCGAATCCAGGCCACCGCCGGGCCGAGGCCGTCCACGCGGCTCACCAGCTCGGCGCCGACCAGGGGATGCGCGCGGATGTGCTGGTCGCGCTCCTCGTGGGTGAGCGGATCGGGGCCGCGCAGGATGCGGTCAGGGAGGGACACCTTGCCGACGTCGTGGAGCATCCCGGCGATGCCGAGCAGCGACAGCTCCTCGCCGTCCCAGCGCATGCGGCGAGCGATGCCGGTGGCGTGGCGCGCGACCTCGCTCGAGTGGTCCTCCGGCGGAGTGGCGCGGCGGTCGACCGTCTGCGCCAGGGTGGCCGCCCAGCCGAGGTCCCGCGCGATCGGCCCGGGGATCAGCTTCGAGCCGTGCTTGGCGGCATAGAGCTCGGCGTCGGCGCGCTGGTGGAGCTCCTCGCGGTCGGCGCCGTCGAGCGGGAAGGTTGCGAGGCCCATCGTGGCCGCGATTCGCTCGGCCAGCGAGTCGCGGATGCGCGCGGCCACCTCGAGCGCGTCGGCGCGGGCGGCGCCGGGCAGCAGCACCGCGAACTCGTCGCCGCCCAGACGGCCGATCGCGTCGATCGGACGGAGCGCGGCGCGGACCGTGGTCACTACCCAGCAGAGCAGTTCGTCGCCGGCCGCGTGGCCGAGGGTGTCGTTGACGCGCTTGAAGTCGTCGAGGTCGATCAGCAGCAGGGTGAGCGCGCGGCCTGCGCGACCGCTCTCACCGAGCTCCGCGTCGAGGCGCTCCTCGAAGCCGCGGCGGTTGAGCGAGTCGGTGAGGGAGTCCGTGCGCGAGATGCGCGCCAGGTCCCTGCGCTGCTTCTCGTTGTCGCGGGCGTGCCAGACGCAGAGCAGCCCGGTGCAGCCGAGCACGGCGGAGAAGAAGCCGAGGTACATCCAGTCCGGATTGCCGACCACCGCCCCGACGATCAGGGCCGCGGCCACGTCGAGCAGGCAGATCGGCCAGACGAGCGGGAGGGGATAGGAGAGGGCGGCGAAGACGAGCGGCAGGAAGTAGACACCCGCGAACGCGCTCTTCGCTCCGCCGTCGAGCGCCACGAGCGTGGCGATAAAGGCGATGTCGATCAGGCTCCAGCTGAGGAAGAAGTACTCCCGCCAGCGACTGCGCACGATCGCCTCCGCGTCGAGCAGCGTGATGACGAGGGAGGTCGCCAGTGCGGCGGCCAGCAGGATCACCATGACGCGTCGGTTCGGGCGATCCCAGCTGAGGAGGCAGTAGATGACGCCGGAGGTGCACAGGGCGATCGTCGTCCACACGCCAAAGCGCACCGTGCCCACGCGGATACGGACGTCCCAGAGGTCGATGATGCGTACCGGCTGCTGCTCCCCCATTAGGGTCGATATCGGCCTCTGGGATCAGGAGTTGAGCGGATCAGCGCAGCAAAAGCTGTGCAACACACTCGATGTGCGGTGTTTGCGGAAACATGTCCACAGGCCGGACCGTTTCGAGCGCGTAACCCGCATCGACGAGCTGGCGGGCGTTGGGTGCCAGCGTCGTCGGGTTGCACGAGACGTAGACGATGCGCTTGGCCCCCGTCTCGATGATGCGGCGTACCACCTTCTGTGAGAGCCCCGCGCGTGGGGGATCTACGACGAGCACGTCGGGCTCGCCGGCCTCCTCCACGAGCGGGCGCATGGCCGTGCGCACGTCGCCCGCGTAGAAGCGCGCGTTGTCGATGCCGTTGAGCTTGGCGTTCTCGATCGCGTCCGCCACCGCCTGCTCCACCAGCTCGATGCCCCACACCTCGCCGGCCGCCGGGGCGAGCGCGAGCGCGATCGTGCCGATGCCGCTGAAGAGGTCGTACACGCGCTCGCGCCCGCTGAGCCCCGCCAGCTCGATGGCGGCGCCGTAGAGGCGCTCGGCCATCTCGGTGTTGGTCTGGAAGAAGGCGTCGGGGGAGATGCGGAAGCGCAGGCGCTCGCCCGCCACAGTGATCTCCTCCTCGATCGTCGCGGCGCCCTTCAGCAGGTCGGTCTCGCCGTCGCGCGTGGTCTCGGCCACGCCGGCGGTGCGCGTCCACAGCACGCCGTGAGCCTGCACGTGATCCGCGAGGTCGAGCGCGCGGAAGTCGCCCTCGCTCGTGACGATGCGGACCTGCAGCTGGCCGCCGCGGCGCGACTCGCGCACGACGAGGTTGCGGAGGAAGCCGCTGCTCTCGCGCCGGTCGTAGGCGGAGAGGCCCTCGTCGCGGCACCAGGCCTTCACGGCCTCGCGCACCGAGTCGACGGCCTCCGAGGCGAGGATGTCCTCGCTCACGTCGTCGATCTCGTTCCAGCGGCCGGGCTTGTGGAAGCCGAGCACGAGCTGGCCGTCGTCCTCCGACTCGCCGAACGAGTACTCGACCTTGTTGCGGTAGCGCCAGGGCTCGACCGCCGGGACGATCGGCTCGACGGGCGGCTGCTCGAAACCGCCGATGCGCGTGAGCGCCTCGCGCACCTGCGACTCCTTCTCCGCCAGCTGGCGCTCGTAGGGCAGCACCTGCCAGGGAGCGCCGGGGTGGGGGGCGCGGGCCTCGATGCGGTCGGGGCTGGGGTCGAGCAACTCCAGCGTGCGCGCCTCGGCGTAGGCGCGCTTGCGCTTGGTCACCCGGGCGCGGACCTTGTCGCCCGGCACCGCTCCCTGGACGAACAGCACGTAGCCGTCGAGGCGCGCGACGCCGGCGCCGCCGTAGGCAAGCGCGTCTATCTCGAGCTCGAGCTCGGCGCCCTTCTGCGGGCGCGTGCCTGTCGGGGACGAGGATTCCACGTCGCTCTATGCTGGCAGCCGATGAATCTGGCCGCGTACCGCGCTGACGCCGAGCAGTTCGCCTCCGCTCTCGACCTCGAGTACTACCGGCATTTCGCCGGTCTCCAGGACGAGTTCGACATCGAGGCGATCTACGAGCAGCACGCCGAGTTGTTCTCGCGCGACAACGTGGGGCGGCTGCGCGAGGAGGGCACGCGGCAGCTGCTCGAGTTCGCCGTGCAGGGGCTGATCGGGCGGGCCACTAAGGCAGAGGCCGCGGAGCTCGCCCGGCGCGAGGCGGCGCTCGAGATCGAGGTGGACGGCGAGGTGATGCCCTACCGCCAGTCGGCCGTGATCCAGACCAACGAGCCGGACCCCGATCGCCGCGCCGCGATCGAGGAGGCGCGCCTCGAGGCGGGAGCGCGCGAGCTCGACCCGCTGCTGCGCGAGGTGCTCGAGCGCTCGCACGCGCTGACGCGCGAGCTGGGCTGGCCGAGCATGCGGGCGATGTGCGAGGAGCTGTCGGGCATCGACCTCGGCGCTCTCGAGCGCCAGACGTCCGCGTTCGTGGAGGCGACCGAGGACGCCTACGAGGCCGTGCTGTCGGGACCGCTCGAGCGCGAGCTCGGCTTCGGCTTCGAGCGCCTGCGGCGCTCCGACTTCGCCTACTTCTTCCGCGCGCCGTCGCTCGACACGGCGCTGCCCGACGACCGCCTGCTGCAGAGCCTCGAGCAGACGCTCGAGGGGCTGGCGCTCGACCCGCCGGGCGTGATCGTCGACGTCGAGCAGCGGCCGAAGAAGTCGCCGCGGGCGTTCTGCTCGCCGGTGCGAATCCCGGACGAGGTGTACCTGGTGATCTCCCGGCGCGGCGGGCTGGACGACTACGAGGCGCTCTTCCACGAGGCCGGGCACGCTCAGCACTTCGCGCACATGCCGGGAACGCTCAACGCGGAGTACCGCTACTTCGGCGACAACTCGATCACCGAGAGCTTCGCGTTCCTGTTCCAGCACCTGACCGCCAACCCGGCGTGGCTGCGCGCGCGGCTCGACCTGGCGGACCCGGGGCCGGTCGAGGGCCAGGCGCGCGCGGTCAAGCTCGTGTTCCTGCGGCGCTACGCCGCCAAGCTGGCGTATGAGCTCGAGCTGCATTCGTCGCCACCGTCGCTCGACCCGCTGAAGGACGTGTACGCGCGGCGCCTTGGCGACGCTCTGCACGTCGAATGGCCGAGCGCGAGCTGGCTGAGCGACGTCGACCCGTTCTTCTACGCCGCCAACTACATCCGCGCGTGGGCACTCGAGACGCACGTGCGGCGGCTCCTCGTCGAGCGCTTCGGCGAGCTGTGGTTCGAGGAGCCGGAGGCCGGCGACTTCCTCAAGACCCTGTGGGCCGAGGGCCAGCGCATGAGCGGCGACGAGCTCCTCACGGAGCTCACCGGCGCCGAACTCGACTACATGGCGCTCGTGGACGACCTGTCCCTGGCAACTAAGAACTAAGAACCCAACCGCTGCTCAATGTCAGAGAGCACGGTCTTGCGATTCGCATGCCGCTTCTCGTAATCGCGCACCTTCCGCAGCTCCGGCGGCTTGAGATCCCCAAGCCTGCTCTGGACCTGTGACACCGTCAGGTCGTCGTAGCCGATGATCGGGAACGACGGCCCGACACCTGCCGCGCGGCGGGCGCGGTCCGCATGGGCGAGCACCGGGTCCGCTGCCGAGCGCGCGCGGGCCGTGGCCTCGCTCACCTGACGGCGCGCCCTGCTGGCGGCCTCGGTGCCGCGCTTCCGGGCTCCGCCGACGTCCGGGGCCTTGGTGAGGAGTCCCTCGAGATCGGCGAGCACGTCGTCGGTCTGCTTGCGGCCGCGGCTGATCAGATCCTGCGCGAGCTTCTGTGCATCGTCGGCGGTCATGCGGCCGCGGCTCACGGCGTCGTCCATGACCTCCTCGATGCGGTCACGAGTGAGCATCACGAGGTTGAGCGGCCCGATCACGCCGCGCGAGAGGGCGTTGCGCAGATCGGCAACGCTCTTGCCGGACAGGTCCGGCTGCTGCTTCGCCGTCGTGCTCTTCTTCCTGGTCGAGCTGCTCGTCTTGGCCTTCGATCGGGATGCGGAATTGCTGCGGCTCTTGGTGCTGCGGCTCTTGGCGGTGCCGCTCGACTTGCTCTTGGCTCCCCCGCTTCGAGTTCCGGAACTTCGTCGTTCTGCCATCCCTTGCTCCTCTCCCTGGTCGCAGGCTCGCGCGCACTATGTCATGGCGAAGAGGGCGGCGACAGGTGCGTGATCGGAGAGGTGAACCCGGCCCCCGCCGGCGCCGACGACCTCCTGGCGCTCCGGCGCCAGCTGGCGCGGAGGCTCGACCACCTCGAGGCCGCGGCAGAGCAGGTGGTCGATGGCGGTGGGCGCCGTCGGCGAGGCGAGGCCGAAGCGCTGCTCGAGCTCCTCGTACGTCGCCGCGTCCTCCGAGGGACGCAAGTTCAGGTCGCCGCCGAAGATCAGGCGCTCGTCTCTGCACCATTCCGCCGCGCGGCGGAGCTCCTGCGCCGCTGCGTGCGGCCGGTTGGCGCTCGTGTGCATGTTGGCGACGCTCAGCGACGGCGCCCCGTCGCGCACGAGCTGCGCCCGGAGGAGCTGACGCCGCTCCGGGAAGCGCGCCAGCCTCAGCGTGTCCGTCGCGCCGATCAGCCACGGCGGGCGCACCAGGATCTGGTTGGAACCGCCCTCATTCGACTTGATCAGATCCGGCTGGCGGTCAGCCACGAAGCCGCGCAGCGCGGAGCCGAAGTTGCGCGAGGTGAGCACGCGCGCGCCCTGCACACCGAGGCGCTCGCGGAACGCGTCGAACCAGCGCGGCGGCGCCTCCTGGAGCAGTGCCACGTCCCACTCCTCGCGGCCCAGCACCTCGACGAACTCCTCAAACAGTGGCCGCCCGGCGGGCGGCACGGCGCGCCCATGGAAGAGGTTCCACGAGAGCGCACGACATACGATGCCCGGGTGACGCGCCACTTCCTGACCGGAGAGGAGCTTACGGCCGACGAGCTGACGGGCCTGCTCGAACGCGCCGACTTCCTCAAGCAGGACCGCTGGGCCTCCGCACAGCTCGCGGGCCGCAGCGTGGCGCTCGTGTTCGAGAAGCCGTCGACGCGCACACGCATCTCGTTCGAGGTCGGGGTGCGCGAGCTGGGCGGCAACCCGCTCGTGCTGCGCGAAGGGGAGATGCAGCTCTCACGCGGAGAGTCGCCGCGCGACACGGCGCTGGTGCTCTCGCGCTTCGTGCACGCGATCGGGGTGCGCACGGGTGCGGACGCGCTGCTCGAGGAGCTGGCCGAGTACGCGAGCGTGCCGGTGATCAACATGCTCACCGCCGGCCACCACCCGTGCCAGGCGCTGGCCGACCTGCAGACGATCCACGAGCGCTTCGGCTCGCTCGAGGGGCTGAAGCTCGCCTACGTGGGCGATGGCAACAACGTGGCGCACTCGCTGATGCTGCTCGGAGCGAAGGCGGGTCTGCAGGTGGCGGTGGCCACGCCGGCCGAGCTGGCGCCCGACCCGGCGATCGTGGAGCGCGCGGGTGCGAATGTGACCGTGACGACGGATCCCGCCGAGGCCGCCGACCGCGCGCACGCGCTCTACACCGACGTGTGGGTGAGCATGGGCGACGAGGCCGAGGCCGAGCGCCTGCGCTCCCTGCTCGGTCCCTACCAGCTCAACGAGGAGCTGCTCGCGCGAGCGCGGCCGGACGCGATCGTGCTCCACTGCCTGCCGGCGCATCCCGGCGAGGAGATCACCGAGGGGCTGCTCTACGGCGAGCGCTCGGCCGTCTGGGACCAGGCCGAGAACCGGCTCCACGCGCAGAAGGCGCTGCTCGAGCTGCTCATGTCGCCGGCAACCCCTACTCTTCCCGCTTCCGGATGAGGCGCCCGATCGTCATCAGCGGCTTGGCCATCGCGTTGCTCGCCGCGGGCTGCGGCTCGAGTGGCGGCGGCAGCAGCTCGAGCACGCCCGCGAGCACGCCCGCGTCCTCCTCGGGCAGCGGCGGCCCGGTCGTCCACATGAAGAACATCCAGTTCGACCCTAAGACGCTGACGATCAACAAGGGCGACACCGTCGAGTGGGTCAACGACGACTCCGTGAGCCACGACGTGACGAAGGACACGGGACCCGGGCCGCAGTTCTCCTCCGGCTCCGGGAACCTGAGCGGCGGCGATACCTACAAGGTGACCTTCAACGACGCCGGCACGGTCAAGTACGAGTGCACCGTGCACCCGGGCATGACCGGGACGATCATCGTCAAGTAGACGACGAGCGGTAGCCGAAGCCGCGCAGCATCAGGAGCGCCTTCTCGCCGAGGCTGCCGTGCGCGGGCAGCAGGCCGAGCTGCACGGACACGTCGTAAAGGTCGAAGAAGCCGCGGGCGCGGCGGACGTTGCCGTCCTCGAGCTCGGCGTAGTGCAGCCCCTGGAGCACGACGAAGCGGTTGCTCTCCGGCAGGCCCGCCAGCTCGCCGCGGTGGGTGCCGAGGGCGCGCCAGGTGAGGCACGCGAGCGTCTCGGTGCCGAGCGTCTCGCCGGCGGCCTCGACGCGGATGTCCGGGAACGCGGTGCGCAGCGCCCTGGCGTGAGCCTCGAGGGCGTCCAGTCCCTCGAGCGGCACCTGCGCCACCGGGTCCTCGTAGGCGACGTCGGGCGTGCAGCAGGCCTCGAACCCGCCCGCGGGTCCCTGCCACGCTTTGCGCCAGCGCTCGGCGAGTTCGTCGAGCGGCGCGGTCATGTGAGTTCCGGCACGCCCTCCATCGGCGTCGACGCCTCGGCGTAGAGGCGGCGCGGGATGCGCCCGGCCTCGAATGCGCCGCGGCCGGCCTCCACGGCGAGGCGCATCGCGCGCGCCATCCGCGCCGGGTCCTGCGCACGCGAGACCGCGCTCGCGAGCAGCACGCCGTCGCAGCCCATCTCCATGGCGATGGCGGCGTCCGAGGCGGTGCCGATTCCGGCATCGAGGATCACCGGTACGCGCGCCTGCTCCACGATCAGGCGCAGGTTGTAGGGGTTGCGGATGCCCATGCCGCTGCCGATCGGCGAGCCAAGCGGCATAACGGCCGCGCAGCCCGCGTCCTCGAGGCGGCGGGCGAGGATCGGATCGTCGTTGGTGTAGGGGAGGACGGTGAAGCCGTCGGCCACGAGCTGCTCGGCGGCCACGAGCAGCTCGGAGGGATCGGGCAGCAGCGTCTTGTCGTCGCCGATCACCTCGAGCTTCACCCAGTCGGTCTCGAACGCCTCGCGCGCGAGCTGCGCCGTGGCCACGGCGTCGCGCGCGGTGAAGCAGCCGGCGGTGTTGGGCAGCAGGAAGCAGCCCGCGTACACGAGCACCTCGACGATCGAGCCGCGGCTCGATGGGTCGACGCGGCGCAGCGCGAGCGTGGCCATCTCGGCGCCGGACTCCTCCACAGCCTCGGCCATCGCCTGCAGGTTGCGGAAGCCGCCGGTCCCGATGATGAGCCGAG
>DATBKS010000208.1:0-15530 GCA_036555755.1 Thermoleophilaceae bacterium | reverse complement strand
CATGACGCCCCCTCTAGCTTCTACGGACAACGATGAGTGTGCGAGTCCTGGTTGCTGACGACGAGCGGGCCGTGCGCGAGTCGCTTCGTCGCGCGCTGATCCTCGAGGGCTACGAGGTGGAGCTCGCCACCGGCGGCCGCGAGGCGCTGGCGTCCGTGGGCGCCGGGCGCGCCGACGTGGTCGTGCTCGACGTCCTGATGCCTGACATCGACGGGCTCGAGGTGTGTCGCCGGCTGCGCCACGAAGGTGACCGCGTCCCGGTGCTGATGCTCACGGCCCGCGATGCGGTGTCCGACCGCGTGGAGGGACTCGAGGCGGGCGCCGACGACTACCTCGTCAAGCCGTTCGACCTCGACGAGCTGATCGCCCGCCTGCGCGCGCTTCTGCGCCGCACGCTCGGCACCGACGACCACGACCAGCTCCGCTTCGCCGACCTCACGCTCGACGCAACCGCGCACGAGGCGCGCCGCGGCGACCGCCGGATCGAGCTCACCCGCACGGAGTTCCTCCTGCTCGAGCTGTTCATGCTCAACCCGCGCCGCGTGCTCTCGCGCTCGTTGATCCACGAGCGCGTGTGGGGCTACGACTTCGGCCCTGCCTCCAACTCGCTCGGCGTCTACGTCGGCTACCTGCGGCGCAAGCTCGAGGTAGACGGCGAGCCGCGCCTCATCCACACCGTGCGCGGTGTTGGATATGTGCTGAGAAGCCAATGAACCGCTTCCGATTGCCCACCTCGCTCGGCGCGCGCCTCTCGCTGGCCGCCGCCGCGGCGGTGGCGGTGGCGGTCGCGCTCGCATCGGTGACGGCTTACTTCGCGGTGCGGGCCAAGCTGCGCGGGGAGGTCGACCAGGCGCTCGAGAGCCGTGCAGACGTGGTGGACGGCGTGCGCGGCTTCTTGTTTCGGGTTCCGCCGGGAGCCCTCGGCGCGGCGCTGCCCCCGGTCGCCTTCGGCGGCGCAAACGGCTACGTGCAGCTGATCTCGTCGGACGGGACGCTGGCCGGCCACCCGGAGACAAGTCCCGCGCTCCCGATCACCGAAAAGGCCACCCAGGTGGCGGCGGGAGGCCGCCCAGGTTTCCTGGCCGACGAGAGCGCGTCGGGCGTCCACCTGCGCGTGTACACGGCGCCAGTCGAGCCCGGCTACGCCGTGCAGATCGCGCGTCCGCTCACGGAGACCGACCGCACGCTCAGCTCGCTGCGGATACTGCTCGGGCTGATCACCGGCGCCGGGATCCTGTTCGCGGCGCTGCTCGGCTGGCTCGTGTCGCGCACGGCGCTGCGGCCCGTCCGCACCTTCACGGAGAGCACCGAGGCGGTGATCGACGAGCCGCTCGGGCGGCGCCTGCCCGAGGAGGGCGACGACGAGTTGGGACGGCTCGCACGCAGCTTCAACACCACCATCGAGGCGCTCGAGAGCTCCGTCGAATCGCAGCGCCAGCTCGTGGCCGACGCGTCGCACGAGCTGCGCACCCCGCTCGCCAGCCTGCGCACCAACATCCAGGTGCTCGCGCGTGCGAACGGGATGCCGGCCGACGAGCGCGAGCGGCTGATGCACGACGTGGTGCTCGAGCTGGACGAGCTCACGGCGCTGGTGGGCGACGTCGTGGACCTCGCGCGCGGCGCTCAGCCGGACACGCTCAACCAGGAGCTGCGCCTCGACGAGTTGGCGGCAGCCTGCGTGGAGAAGGCGCGCCGCCGGGCTCCCGCGGTGGAGTTCGTGGAGCAGCTCGACCCCGCGGTGGTGCGCGGCGATCCCGACCGGCTCGGCCGCGCGATCGACAACCTGCTCGACAACGCAGCGAAGTGGAACCGTCCCGGCGCGCCCGTGGAGGTCTCGCTCCACGGCGGCCGGCTCACCGTGCGCGACCACGGCCCGGGCATCCCGGAGGACGACCTGCCGCGCGTGTTCGATCGCTTCTACCGGGCCAGCGAGTCGCGCGGGCTCCCCGGTTCCGGCCTCGGCCTCGCGATCGTGCGCCAGGTGGCCGAGGCGCATGGGGCGACCGTGTCCGCCACCAACGCCTCGGACGGCGGCGCCCGCATGGAGCTCGTCTTCCCGCCCGAGCGCGTGTCGCTGCCGGCCGCCGAGGGCGCTACTGCGCCTTGACGAGCGCGCTGTCCATGGCGGCGGTGGGATTCTCAACGACCGGCCCGTGACCGACCGCTAGCCGGCTCGGGTCGAGGCCGCGGAGCTCCCGTCCCGACTGCACGGCGGTCGGCCTGTGCCACGACGCGGTTGTGGCGAGCGGGAAGCGCCAGTTGTACTGGCCGGTGGTGGCGACGCCCCCGAGCGTGGTGTATGCGTCGCCGGCGATCAACGTGCGGTCGCGCGTGTCCAGGAAGGCGACGTGACCGGGTGTGTGTCCCGGCGTGGGAATCACTTGCAGCGACAGGAGCCGCTCCCCGCCTTCGAGCGTCCGCGTGGGGCGGGTCTCGATCTTCACGTAGCCGCCGCGGGCCTTGCCGTGCTGCTCGGAGGCGTCGAGGGTCTTGTCACCGGTGAGGAAGCGAGCGTCGCGCGTAGAGATCAGCACCTCTACGCCGGAAAGCTGCTCCGTCAGCGCGTCCACCGAGCCGACGTGGTCGCCGTGCGCGTGCGTCAGCGCGATGCGCTTGATCTCCCCACCCTGCTGCCTTGCGGCCTCGAGGAGGTCGTTTGCGCTGCCCCGGATGAGCGTGTCCACCAGCGTGAAGCCGTCGTCCTCGCGCACGAGGTAGGCGTTTACGGCGCCAAAGCGCGTGATCTTCACGAGGTGCTCGCCGTGCGTCGTGACCTTCAAGGCCTGCTCCTTGCTCGGGGCGCCGCAGACTAGCTCCCTCAGAGGTGCAGATCACAGCCGGCCGGCGGGTTCACCACCGGCTCGCGCGTCTGTGTGGCCATCTCACCCGGCTTCGGGTTGACCTTGCACCAGGCGAAGGTGCCACGCCGGTAGTTCACTACGGCCCAGAACGGATAGCCGATCTGACCGCCCACCTCCACTCCAGGCTTGATCGTGGCAGTGACTGCAAGGCACTCGTAGCCGCCCCGTGATGCGTTGCGCACGAGCGGGCCGAATGTCACTGCCTGGCAATTGATGCTCTCGATCGGCCCCTTGGTAAGAGTCCCGACGTTCATGCGGGTACGGACATCCGCGCTGATCGCGTTTTGGAGATCGGTGACGAGCGCCGCCGGGGACTCGCCGACGGTGCTGCCGCGGGCGGTGTGGAGGCGCTGATCGGCTGTGAGCCGTGCCCTCTCGCTGCGGATGAATTCCGCCTTGGCCGCGGCGGCGCGCTCGGCGGTGTTGCGCTTCGTCTTGTTGATCGACGGCGATACGAGCGCCCACACGCCGCCGGCGATCAGGAGCAGCAGCACGACGCCGCCGGCGATGGACCATTTCGCGCGCTTTGACAGCGCGGGCTGGACCACTACGTACGAGGAGCCGCAATGCGGGCAGTTGCGCGAGGCGGTTGCCTCGGCTCGCCCGCAGGACGGGCAGGTCTGCTCCTTGGGCGCAAACGCGGCCTGCACCTCCGCCCGTGTACGGGCGCGCGCATCAGCCCAAGCGGGTGAGGAATCCCAATCGTCCGGCATCTTCGTCACCAGCGTATAGCATGACGCCAGTGACGGAGGGTCAGATCGACTACAGCGCCGGGATGCAGTCTGGTGGGCGCGAGCCGGCGCCTGGCGAGCTCGGGCTCGTGCAGGCGTTCGTGAACACCCACTACGACCTCGAACACGACCGCGGCGCTGAGATCCTCCACTCCCCCAGCGCGCTCGGCGGCTGGTTGGCGCAGCGCGGTTTGCTCGATTCCCCCCGCATCGAGGACCTGACGCGCGCCGACCTCCGCCGGGCCGTTGACGTGCGGGAGGGGCTGCGGGCGATGCTCGCGGCCAACAACGAAGAGCATTGGGACGCTGCTGCAGTGGCGCAGTTGAACCGGGCTGGCACGCGGCCCGGAGTCGTGATTCAGTTCACTCCTGATGGCCCCCTCTTCCAGCCCCACGCGGGCGACCTCGACGGCGCGCTCGGCGTGCTGTTCGCGATCGTCGCGCGGGCTCAGCTCGAGGGCAGCTGGTCGCGGCTCAAGGCGTGTCCCGGCGACGACTGCGGCTGGGCCTTCTACGACTACTCCCGGAACCAGGCGAGCGGGTGGTGCTCGATGGCCGTTTGCGGCCAGCGCTCCAAGGCGCGCGCATACCGGCAGCGTAACCGGCGAACTGGTGGTCGCCGGTGACTGACTTCTCGATTTCCCGTGTCGGCCCGGGGGACCTCGACGAGCTGCTCCCGCTGATGCGCGGGTACTGCGACTTTTACAAGGTGGCGCCCAGCGACGAGGACCTGCTTGCCCTCTCGCGGGCCCTGCTCGACGACCCGGAGCACGAGGGGCTGCAGCTGATCGCGCGCGCCGACGACGGCCGGGCGATCGGCTTCGCGACCATCTTCTGGACCTGGTCGACCACCGATGCCGCACGGCTCGGCGTGATGAACGACCTGTTCGTGGCGGAGCCCGACCGCGGTGGCGGCGCCGCCGATGCCCTGATCGCAGCCTGTCGCGAGGAGTGCACGAACCGCGGCGCCAAGCGACTGGCCTGGCAGACCGCCCCGGACAACCAGCGCGCCCAAGCGGTCTACGAGCGGGTCGGCGGCCACCGCGAGCAGTGGGTCGACTACTGGCTCAGCGCCTGACGCGCCGATAGCCCACGCGCCGGCTCAAGTCCGCGTGGGCATCCGGCAGTCAGGCTCTGGCCGACCTTACGACGGAACGGCGCGTGAAGCCAGATGCGCCCCGACCTTGCGCTTCACGCGCTGAAGTGCGTTGTCGACCGTCTTCGTGTCGCAGGCCAGCCGGGCGGCGATCGCCTCGTAGGAGTGGCCGTCCAGGTAGAGCGAGAGCACGGAGCTCTCGAGCTCGGACAGCACGCTCGACAGGCAGGCGACCAGGCTGCGAAGCTCCTCGGAGCTAATCACCTGGTTCACCGGGTCGTGCGCGGTCGGCCCGGGAAGCACCTCGTCCAGGGTCGGCTCGCTGTCGCCCGGCGCCGCCGGCGTCTGCGAGAACGACACGTACTGGTTGAGCGGCGTGTGTTTGTTGCGGGTGGCCGTCTTCACGGCCGTGATGATCTGGCGGGTGATGCACAGCTCCGCGAAGTTGCGGAAGCTCGACTCGCGGTCGGTGCGGTAGTCGCGCACCGCCTTGTAGAGCCCGACGAGACCCTCCTGAATCAGATCGTCGGCATCGCCGCCGATCAGGAAGTACGACGAGGCCTTGAGCCGCACGAAGCCGTAGTAGCGGCGCACGATGCGGTCGTAGGCATCTGGTCGACCCTGCTTTGCAAGGGCGATCAAGTAGTGATCATCAACCTGAACTTCAGGTTGAGAGTTGCGGGCCGACAGCGGCCGCGCAGGCGAGGTTGAAATAGCCACGAACGTCCTCTCCAAGCCCAAGTTTTGGGCTCTGAAAAGCCGGTGGCGCACTACCTCCCCTGGCGCCAGACTCTGCCGAAGTCGAGAACTCAACCTCAACTTCAGCCTTATCTGTTGGCGGCAGTATTGCGACGTTATGGAGCCTTGTCAACCCCCATGCGAGCGAAATTGCAAGACGCCATAAACCAGGGCCGCCGCGGCCGCCGAAACGTTGAGCGACTCCACCCGCCCGCGGATCGGCAAAGCCACCAGCTCGTCGCAGGCGCTCGCAACCCGCGGCCGTAAGCCACGACCCTCCGAGCCGAGCACGAGCACCACCTTCCCGCCGTAGTCAGGCCGGTCGTACGGGACCCCGTCGGCGGAGGCTCCATAAACCCACGCGCCGGCCTCCTTGGCCTCTCCCAGCCAGTCCGCGACGTTGCGCACGCGCGCGATTTGAAGGTGTTCCACGGCCCCCGCCGACGCCTTGCACACCACGGGGGTCACCTCGGCGGAGCGGCGCTCCGGGATCACGACCCCGGCAGCGCCAGCGCACTCGGCCACGCGGCAGATCGCGCCGAGATTGCGCGGGTCCTGGATCTGGTCGAGGCAGACGACGAGCGCGTCCTCCGCGGCGAGCAGCGAGCCCTCGTCCACGTACTCGTAGGGCGCGACGTTGGCGCAGATGCCCTGATGATCCGGCGAGCCGCAGAGCGACTCGATCTCGGTGTCGTCTGCCGCCTGGACGTCCACGCCTGACAGCCAGTCCTCCTTGGCGGCGCTCGAGGTGGCCCACACGCGCTTGACCTCTCGGCGCCCGCGCAGTGCCTCGCGCACCGGGTTGCGGCCGTAGACGATCACCCGCGGCGCACGAGGCGGGGGCCCACGGCGGTGTCGCGCACCTCCCAGCCGAGCGCCGCCAGCTCGTCGCGGCGGGCGTCGGCAGTGGCGAAATCGCGCGCCGCGCGCGCCTCCTCTCGCTCGCGCAGCAACCGCTCGGCCTCGGGATCCGCGGCCTCGGCCTCAGGCTCGAGCAGGTTCTCCAGCCCGAGCACGTAGAGCATCTCGCCGAGACGGCCGGGACCCAGCTTCTCGCCGGCATCGAGGCGGCGATTGCCTTCGGCCACCCACTCGAACAGCACTCCACGGGCCTTGGCGGTGTTGAAGTCGTCCGCCAGGGCGTCGAAGAACCGCTCCACATAGGCATCCATGCCCTCTGGCGCCGGTCCGTCGGGATCCAGGCGGCGCACGTAGTCGCGTACGCGCTCCACGGCCTTGGCGGCCTCATCGAGCGCCTCCTCCGAGAACGCCAGCGGCTGGCGGTAGTGGCCGCCGACGAAGTACATGACGAGCGCATCGCGGCCATACGCCTCGAGCGCACCGCCCAGCGAGCGGATGTTGCCCACGGACTTCGACATCTTGGCCGCGTCCAGCTCGACCATGCCGTTGTGCATCCAGATGCGGGCGAGCCGCTCGCCGCGCCCCGCCTCGGTCTGGGCGATCTCGTTCTCGTGGTGCGGGAACACCAGGTCCGAGCCGCCGCCGTGGATGTCGAAGTCGAGCCCGAGGATCTCCTCGGCCATCGCCGAGCACTCGATGTGCCAGCCCGGGCGCCCCGGACCCCAGGGCGAGCCCCAGGACGTGTCCTCGCCCTCCTTGTGGGCCTTCCAGAGCGCGAAGTCCTGCGGCGACTCCTTGAGCGCCTCGTCGGCCTCGTCTTCGCCCTGGCGCATCTCCTCGAGTGGGCGGTTGGAGAGCTTGCCGTAGTCGTCGAAGCTGCGCACCCGGAAGTACACATCGCCGCCGGCGGCGTAGGCGTGGCCGCCGTCGATGAGCGCCTGGATCAGGTCGATGATCGGAGCGATCGTCTCGCTGGCCTTCGGCTCCGCGTCCGGCCGCCCGAGGCCAAGCTCGTCGGTCTGGTCGGTGTACAGGGCCGTCATCTCGCGCGCCAGCTGCTCGCTCGGCACGCCCTTGTCGCGCGCAGCGTCGTAGATCTTGTCGTTCACGTCGGTGACGTTGGCGACGAAGGTCGCGTCGTAGCCCTCGTGTTCGAGGAAGCGCTTCAGCAGCGAGAAGACGACGTAGGGGCGCGCGTTGCCGACGTGGATCGGGCCGTAGACCGTCGGGCCACAGGCGTAGATGCCGACCTTGCCAGGGTCGCGCGGCTCGAGCACCCGCTGGGCGCCAGTCAGCGTGTCCTGGATGCGGACTTCTCGCATCAGCCGGCCCGCTCCACCGTGGCGATCGCAAGCGCCGCCATGCCCTCCCCGCGACCGATGAAGCCGAGCCCCTCGTTGGTGGTGAACTTGACGTTCACCTCGAGCGGCTGGAGGCCGACCACGCCCGCGAGCTTGGAGCGCATCTCGTCGCGGTGAGGGGACAGCTTTGGCGCGTCGCAGATCACGCTGGCGTCCAGGTGCACCACGGTCCAGCCGTGCTCGCCGAGGAAGCCACACACCTCCGCCAGCAGCGCGAGGCTGTCGGCGTCCTTGTAACGCTCGTCGGTGTCCGGAAAGTGCTGCCCTATGTCCCCGAGGCCGGCGGCGCCGAGCAGAGCGTCGATCAGTGCATGCGTGAGCACGTCGGCGTCCGAGTGCCCGCTGAGGCCGCGCTCGGCGCCCGGAATCTCCACGCCGCCGAGGATCAGCGGCCTGCCCTCCGCGAACCGGTGCGAGTCGTAGCCGATGCCGGAGCGCGAGCTCATCCGAGCGGCACCATCCGCCGTTCGCGGCCCGTGAAGTCGGCGATCTCGGTGACGCCCATCCCGCGCAGCATCTCAACCGCCTCGTCGTAGCGGTGGCCGAGCTGATCCGGCACGTGTGCGTCCGAGGAGAGCGCCACCGGCTTGCCAGCCTCGAGGCACATCTCGAGGAACGCGGGCGCCGGATAGATCTCCCCCACCGGCTTGCGCAGCCCCGCCGTGGAGAGCTCGATCGCCACGTCCGCCTCGGCGATCCCGTCCATCGCGAGATCGTAGAAGCGCCGAAGGTCGCCGTCGGGCAGCGGCCGCTGCTTGCCCCACACCTTCACGAGGTCGGGGTGGGCGAGGATGTCGTACATGCCGGTCCGCGCTGCCTCGCCGAGCGTCTCGAAGTAGCGCCGCCAGACCTTCTCCGGGTCGCCGGACTCCCAGACGTCCCACTCGTCCATGTCCACCGCGGCGTCGCGCAGGAAATGCACGGAGCCCACCACGTAGTCCCAGTCGCGCGCCTCGAGCAGGTTCCCCATGCGGTCCTCGCGCCCGGCCACGAAGTCCGCCTCGATGCCGAGCTTGAGGTCCGTCTCCTCGCGCACGAAAGAGCAGTAGGCGTCGATGTCGTCCACCGCGTTGCGCTCCCACCACGGGTGCCGCCAGACCTCGAGCGACTGCGTGAAGCGGTGCACGTGCTCGGCCACACCGAGCAGCTCGATCCCGCGCTCGGTCGCGGCCTCCCGATAGCGCTCGGCATTCGCGGCCGTGAAGTACTCGGACGCGTCGCTCGGGAACGAGTCGGGGCGGAGGTGTACGTGGAAGTCGGTCAGCATCGCGCGCGCAGAAGAGCCTCTGCGAGCGCGAGGTCTACCGGACGCGTGACCTTGATGTTTTCCGCCGGAGCCTCCACCACGCGCACGGACCCGCCAAGAGCCTCCACGAGCGACGCGTCGTCGGTGGCCGAGGCCAGCGTCGCGTGGTCGACGTCGAGCGCCTTTCGCAGCACGTCGGCGCGAAACACCTGCGGCGTCTGAATCGCCCACAGGGCCGAGCGCTCCAGCGTGCGGACCACCCGGCCCGACCCATCGGCCTCCTTGATGGTGTCCGCCACCGGCGCGGCGGCCACGGCGCCGTCCCAACCGTCCAGCGCCTCGACACAGCGCTCGACGAGTTCGCGCGTGATGAGCGGGCGCGCAGCGTCGTGCACCACCGCAACCTCCGCCTCGGGCGCCGCGGCCAGCGCCAGGCGCACGGACTCCGAGCGGGACGCGCCTCCAACCACGCGATCCCCCTCCTCCTCGTAGCCCGCGGGTACTGCGACGACGACCCGGTCGCAGACCTCCCTGAGCACATCCAGGCTCCAGTCGATCAGCGAACGGCCGCCACACATGGCGAACGCCTTGGGCCCAGAGGCGCCAAGGCGTTCGCCGCTGCCGGCCGCGGGAACGATCCCGACGACGGCCATGCGTGGATGCTCTACTTTGCGGCGGCTGCGGCAGCGCCTTCGCGCTCCGCGCACGCCTCCTCGATCAGGTTGTCGATGTACTCCTCAGCTTCCCCCTCTTCCATCTCGAGGGCGTACATCAGCTCCGAGGCAAGGATCTTCTTGGCCCGGGTGAACATCTGCTTCTCCCCCGTTGAGAGTCCCTTGTCGTTCTCCCGGATCGCGAGGTTGCGAACAACCTCAGCGAGCTCAAAGACGTCGCCAGTCTTGATCTTGTCGCGGTTGTGCTTGAAGCGCCGGTTCCAATTCTTCGGCATCTGGCTCACGTCATCGCGAAGAACGGACAGGACGCGTGCGACGTCCTCCTCCCCGATGACGCGCCTGAGGCCGGCCTTGCCGGCGTTGGCACACGGGACCATGACCGTCATGTCGTTGTGAAGGATCTTGATCGTGAGGTACTCGCGCTTCTCGCCCAGAACCTCCTTCTGCTCCTTCTTCACAACCTTTCCAGCACCGTGATGGGGATAGACCACCTGGTCGCCGATCTCGTAATCGATGTGCGGCGCCTCACGGCTGATCTCGAGCTCTTCGAGCTCCTGCTCCCAGTTCGCATCTTCGGTAATGGTGACCTCCTTGTTCAGGCTGGCAGCGGAAGACTGCCCTCTTTTTCAGGTTTGCAAATAGCGATCCACGAGGTTGATCTCCTGCAGTCGGCGAAGGCCCTCGCGGATGTCCTTTGCCCGCATGTCTCCCACTCCCTCGACGGCTTCGAGCTCTGAGTCGGAAGCCGCCAAGATTTCGTCCAGGCCGCCGAAGTCGCGGACGATGGCCTGGATAACAAGCTTTGGCAGTCGCGGAATGCGACCGAGGATCCGGTAGCCGCGCGGCGACGTCGGATGGTCGAGCGTGTTGAGCTTTCGGTCGTAGCCGAGCAGCTCGGCGAGGCGCCCGAAGTCCAGCAGGTCCTGGTGCGGCAGCCGCGCCAGCGAGTCGAGCACGAGTGCGAAGCTGTCGTCGCTCGGCTGCGAGAGGTAATCGTGCACCAGCGCGGCCTTGTCGGCGGCGACGCCCACCATGGTCTCCTCGAGCTGCATCTCGATCAGCCGGCCTTCGGTGCCGAGCTCGACGATGTAGCGTTCGATCTCCACGGCCATGCGCGTGACGAGCTCGGCGCGCTGGAGCACCGTGAGGACGTCGTGCAACGTGACACCGCCCTCGAATTCGAGGGCGGTCAGACGGGTCGAGACCTGGTCGAGGCGCGTGCGGTACTTGTCGAGCGTGGCGAGCGCCTGGTTGGCCTTGGCGAGCACCACCGGGATGTCCTCGAGGATGTACTTCGCGCCGTCGAGGTAGAGCGACACGACGTCGCGGCTGGCGGATACCGCGATCACGAGCGCATCGGTCTGCTTGGCCACGCGCTCCGCGGTGCGGTGCCGCGTGCCGGTCTCGAGCGAGAGGATCGTCGGGTCGGGCATCAGCTGCACGTTGGCCCAACAGATCTTGGTGGCGTTCGAGTTGAGAATGATCGCCCCGTCCATCTTTGCGACCTGGTAGAGGAGGGCGGGCGTGTAGTCGATGTCGAGCTTGATGCCGCCGGAGTAGAGGAACGAGAGTTCCTCACTGTCTCCAATACAGATGAGTGCTCCGAGGCGCCCCTGCCCGATAGCATCGATCCCCTCCCGGACTGCCGTACCGGGCGCCACCATCTCGAGCGCCCTGACTAGCCGGGGCTCTTGACGGGTTTCCAGCTGGGTGACCTCGTCCCCGGCGTGTGACTGCATCGACCCATTCTACGACACAGCCCCTTTATTTGCGGCGGTTTTTTGGCTTTGCAGCGGCTTTTTCGCCTCAGATCCGGGGATATCAGGCTGCCTGAGCCATTCCTTCCCCCCGGCCGTCCAGCGCCGCCCGCAGCGCCTGACGCAGCGTGCGGACGCTCCCGTCCGGCGACAGCACCGGTTCGAGCCCGAACTTAGCCGCCTCCGCAAGGCGCCGATCGGCGTGCGCCACGTAGCGCAGCTCGCCCGTCAGGCCCACCTCGCCGAAGGCCGCCAGCGGCCTCTCCTCGCTGCCCAACGGCACTCCGCGCGCCGCAGAGGCGAGCGCCAGTGCAACCGCCAGATCGGCGCCCGGCTCGTCCACCCGGACGCCGCCGGCCACCGACACGAAGATGTCGCTCGAGCCGAGCCCCAGCCCCGCGTGACGGGCAAGCACGGCGAGCACTAGCGCCAGGCGGTTGCGGTCGACCCCGTTGGCCACTCGCCGCGGCGGCACGAGCTCCGTGGGCGCCACCAGCGCCTGGAGCTCGACGAGCAGTGGGCGTGAGCCCTCCATCGCGCACAGGACCACCGAGCCGGGAGCGCGCGTGGCCTCGGCCACGAAGCGCGACGAAGCGTCCGCCACCTCCACCAGGCCGTTGTCGCGCATCTCGAAGACGCCCACCTCGTTGGTCGAGCCGAAACGATTCTTGAGCGCCCGCAGCGTGCGGTACATGCGTTCGCGCTCGCCCTCGAACTGGAGCACGCAGTCCACGAGGTGCTCGAGCACCCGCGGGCCCGCGAGCGCGCCCTCCTTGGTCACGTGGCCCACGAGGATCACCGCGACGTTGCGCTCCTTGGCCACGCGCATCAGGGTGCCGGCCACCTCGCGCACCTGGCCCACCGAGCCCGGCGCCCCGGTCATGCCCGACGCGTACAGCGTCTGCACCGAGTCCACCACGCAGACCTCTGGCCGTTCGGCCTCCAGGGTGGCCACGACGGTCTCGAGGTCCGTCTCCGCCACGATCGGGACGCTCAGCGCGTGCTCGCCGAGCCGCTCGGCCCGCAGCTTGACCTGCGCGGCGGACTCCTCGCCGGACACATAAAGCACCTTCCGCCCGGCCGCCGCCAGGTTGCCGAGGGCACCGCCGGTGATCGTGGACTTGCCGATGCCGGGCGCGCCGCCGATCAGCACCAGCGAGCCGGGCACGATCCCCCCGCCCAGCACCCGATCGAGCTCCCCGATGCCGGTCACGTAGCGCGCGAGCGCGGGCGCCTCCACGTCGGAAAGCACCATCGGCCGCGCCGGCTTGGCGGCCTTGCGCGACAGGGACGAGCCGCCGCCCCCACCGCCGCGAGGGGCCTCCATGGCCCGCTCCTCGACCATCGTGTTCCACTCCCCGCAGCCAGGGCAGCGCCCGTGCCACTTGGGGCTCTCGTTCCCGCATTGGGAGCAGACGAACAGCGTTTTCGGCATCGCACCAAGTTAAGGGCGAGGGAGGACGTCTTTCGCCCCGTCCTCAATAGCTCGGCCTAACGACCGATCAAGGGGTTATGCACAATCCGCTCGAACACGTGGTGCTGATCGCGGACGACGATCCCGACGTCCGGATGCTCGTCACCACCACCCTTGGCCGACAGGGCTACCAGCTGATCGAGGCGTGCGACGGCAACGAGGCGCTCACGCTGATCCGCGAGCAGTCCCCGGGTCTCGCGCTGCTCGACATCGACATGCCCGGTCTCGACGGAGTCGAGGTGGCGGAGCAGCTCCGCGCCGAGGGCTCAGAGACCCCGCACATCTTCGTGACCGCGCACACCAAGCGCCGCGACCTCGACCGCGCTCTTGCGACCGGCCCGGTGGGCTACCTCGCCAAGCCGTTTCCGCTCGAGAAGCTGCGCGAGCAGGTCCGCGCGGCGCTGCTCGACTAGCTAGCGGTCGAGCTGCCAGACGTCGCCGCGCAGGATCGGCACCGCCTCGCCGCCCGCGTCGAGGCCGTCGACCTCCACCTCGGGCCCGCCGATCATCACGTCGGTGTGCACGGTCGACTGGTTGAGCCCGGCTGCGATCCGGGCCTCCGGGTCCATCTCGTCCGCGCCCTCGAGCAGGAAGGCGAAGCCCGCGCCGTAGGCGAGGTGGCAGGTGGCGTTCTCGTCGAAGAGCGTGTTGAAGAAGGTGAGCCCGCTCCGGCCGACGCGCGACTCGCCGTCCACCAGCGCGATCTCGCCCAGGAACGGCGCCTGCTCGTCCTGCGCGAGCTGTGAGCGCACCAGGTCGGCGCCCTCCGAGGCGTTCACCTCCACGATCTTGCCGCCCTCGAAGCGGAACTCCAGGTCGCGCACCGCGGCGCCCAGCAGCTCGAGCGGCCGCGTCGATCGGACGGTTCCCTCCGTGCGCCGCCAGTCCGGGCTCGTGAAGACCTCTTCGGTCGGGAAGTTGGCCACGTACTCCTGACCCCACTTCGTCTCGAGCGTGCCTCCGATCCAGCCCGCCCCGGGCGAGAGCCCGATCGTCAGGTCGGTCCCCGGTCCGCGGAAGCGCAGCGCGTCGAAGGCGCGCTCCCCGAGCAGCTTGCAGCGCGCCTTGAGCCGCGCCACATGGTCCTTCCAGGCCGCCACGGGGTCGGATTCATCGAGCCGCACCGTGTCCGCGATCGCCTTCCAGAGGCGATCCACATCCGGCTCGCCGAACATCTGGGTCGCCCATCCGGGCGAGGGGCAGGCGCCGATCGTCCAGGCCACATCACCCTCGCTTGCGTGCTTACGCCGGATCTGGGTGAGGGCGATCATCTGCGCGGCGGCCACGCGGCGGCCGTCGACACCATCGAACAGCGTCGGATCGGGCTGGCCGGCGATCTGGATGCTCGCGCCCTGGGCGTCCGCGATCGCCTGGCTCCGCTCGATCAGCCACTCCGGCGAACGGCTCAGAGCCTCGTCATTCAGCGGCGAGTCGATCAGCGCCCGGCGCACCACCTGATCGCCGTAGAAGACGTCCACCCAGGGAGCGCCGGCCTCGTACGCGGCTCGCGCGATCGCACGC
Source organism: Thermoleophilaceae bacterium (assembly GCA_036555755.1). Taxonomy (GTDB): domain Bacteria; phylum Actinomycetota; class Thermoleophilia; order Solirubrobacterales; family Thermoleophilaceae; genus JAICJR01. The sequence continues at coordinate 1,210 of DATBKS010000208.1, read as the reverse complement.
GCCAGCTCGGCGTGCTCCACCTGGGCATCGACCGTGAGCGGCTGGCCCTCGCGCAGATTCACCGCCACCTCCACGAGCAGCTTCGCGTAGCGGTCGACCAGCGAGCCGTTGCCGCTCACGAGCCGGCCCCAGCCCGCTCCGCGGCCTCGAAGCCGATCTCGCGGTGCGACTTGTCGCAGAAGGGCTTCGTCTTCGACGCACCGCAGCGGCAGAGCGCGATCGGGCGCCCCTCATCGGGCACCTCGAACACGTTCCCATCCGCGTCGATCAGCCGCACCGGCCCCGTCACCTTGTACGGGCCGTTCTCGCGGACCTTGATCTCGACGTCGGCCGTGGCCTTAGGACTCCTCGGGCGAGGAGTCGTCAGCCGGGGGCGCGTCAGGGACCTCGGGCAGGATCTCGGGATCCTCCGGAAGGTCCGGGGAGGCGTCGCCGGCAGGCTCGCCGCCACCTTCGCCATCGCCCTCGCCGCCCTTGGCGCCGACGCCAACCGTCTGGCGCTTGCGCGTCTTCGGAGCGACGATCTCGATCTTCACCTCGGGATCCTCGCCGTCGGCGGCCTTGTCGACCTCGACGGTCGAGCCCGGCTCCATCGACGACGACAGCACCTTGTCGGCGAGCGGGTCCTCGATGTAGCGCTGGATCGCCCGGCGCAGCGGACGGGCCCCCATCGCGGGATCCCAGCCCTTCTCCACCAGGAGGTCCTTGGCGTCGTCGGACAGGTTGAGCGAGAGCTCGCGTTCGGCCATGGACTCGCGGATGTGCCGCAAGAGCAGCTCCACGATCTCCTTGACCTCGTTCTTCGACAGCTTGTGGAAGACGATGACCTCGTCGATTCGGTTGAGGAACTCAGGCCGGAAGACCTTCTTGAGCTCGCCCATGATCCGGGTCTTCATGTCCTCGTACGTGATCCCGGTCTCGTCGTCGGACACCGCGAAGCCGAGCGGCGTGTTGCGCGCGATCTCGGAGGCGCCGATGTTCGAGGTCATGATCACGATGGCGTGACGGAAGTCCACCGTGCGCCCCTGGGCGTCGGTGAGGCGGCCGTCCTCCAGGATCTGGAGCAGGATGTTGAAGACGTCCGGGTGGGCCTTCTCGATCTCGTCGAGGAGCAGCACCGAGTACGGCTTGCGGCGCACGGCTTCGGTCAGCTGGCCGCCCTCGTCGTAGCCGATGTAGCCCGGAGGCGAGCCGACGAGCCGCGACACGG
>DATBKS010000207.1:0-19529 GCA_036555755.1 Thermoleophilaceae bacterium | reverse complement strand
CCCGAGGCGCGCTCGTTCTACCGCCTCGAGCAGCTGTGGGGCGAAGTGCCCGCACGGTCAGTCGGCTGACCTGATTTAGCCGATTCCAGAGCGGTTTGTCCGTCCGACACACGAACTAGTGTTCGCGTCGATGGAATGGACTCCAAGTCAGAAAGGCGCGATAGCGGAGACGGCAATCGCAGCCGAGGCGGTGCGGCTGGGGATCGGCGTTTATCGCCCGGTCATGGAAGGCGGCCGCTACGACCTGATCTTCGACATGCACTCCCGCCTGATCCGTGTGCAGTGCAAATGGGGCGCTCGCCGCGGTGACATCGTGGCCGTCAGGACATCCACAAGCCGGCTGACTCCCACGGGATATCTGCGAACTACGTACTCGGAGAACGAGATCGACGCATTGGCCGTTTACTGCCTTGATCTGCGGAGTTGCTACCTGCTCCCCATCGCGGTGGTCGCTGGCAAGTCGTATATCCACCTGCGGCTGGCGCCCTCAAGGAATAACCAGGCGAGCCGTATAAACTGGGCAGACCAGTACCAGCTTGGGGCTATAGCTCAGTTGGGAGAGCGTCCGGCTGGCAGCCGGGAGGTCGTCGGTTCGAGCCCGACTAGCTCCACTGAAAAAGCCGCCCACATCGGGCGGCTTTTCTCATGATAGAGAGAGCGCCGCTTCGAGCTCGTCGGCGAACTTCGTCGCGAACTTCGACTTCGTCATCTCGAAGCGGATCGCCGAGCCGTCGGTCCCCGCCAGCTCGAACTGCTTCGTCACCTTGGCGTCCTCGATGCCGAGCTGGAGGCCTTGGCGCGGCATCGTGCCGAGCTCGCCTTTGATCTTCACGCCCGACCAGCCGTTGCTGATCTTGAAGACGCGCAGCGCGGACGGGGTGAGGACGACCATGAAGTTGATCGGCAGCTTCACGCCCTTGTCGTCGCCGGCGACCTGCATCCGGTCGCCCGGGATGCCCATGTAGCTCGAGTTGGATCCGCCCATCGCGACGCTGGCGCCGCCGACCACCTTCCCGGCGATCACGCTGCCCATCGCGCCGGTACGCGACGCCCAGCCGAGCACTTCGACCGGCTCGCCGATCTGGCTTTGGATCTTCTCGCTGGCCTTGCGATAGAAGGAATCGCCCAACGCCACGGCGCGATCGTAAGCCGCTCGCGGGAGCTAAAGCAACCCTTGGTGCGGGCGCCGCTCAGTCGCCGCCCGAGCAGAAGCCCGAGCGCGAGGAGTTGAGGGCGACGAGGCCGCGGAGGGTCTCACCATCCTCGTCCACCACCACCAGCCGGCGTGTGGACTCCGAATCCAGCAAAGCGATCGCCTCGCTCATCGGCGTCGCCGGGTGGACCTTCGCCGTGGGGGTGAAGGCGAAGTCGATCGCCCGTGCGTCGTCCGCAGCCGAGTCCGGAACGTTCGGCCGCTCGATCGCCGCGCGGAAGCGCCCGTCGTCCACGAGCAACCCAGTCCGCACGCTGCCGTTCTCGAACAGCTTGCGCACGTCGCCGACCGTGGCGTCGACCGGCAGCGTCTTCGGACGCTTGATCATCACGTCCCCGACGGCCTGGTCCGCAGCATCGCCGACGGCGACCTTCACGTTCGCGCAGTCCTCAGCCATACGCCGATCCTATCGAGCTGCCGTGCACGGACACCGTGCCTATGCAATGCTTAGGCACGACTCGTGGCCGCCAGCGACCTCACACTCGGCGAGGCCGCCCGCGCGATCGGCGTCAGCGTGGACACGCTGCGGCGCTGGGAGCGGGCAGGCAAGCTGCGCACCAAGCGCGACTCCTCTAACCGCCGGCTCGTCCCGCGGAAGGAGATCGAGCGCCTGTCAGAGCGGCCCCAGCGGCATCGGGCGGGCGACCAGCTTTCCGCCCGCAACCGCTTCCCTGGGGTCGTGACCTCGGTCGAGGTGGACGGGGTGATGGCCCTCGTCGAGATCGAGGCGGGGCCGCACCGGATCACAGCTGCGGTGACGCGGGATGCGGTGGAGGAGCTCGGCCTGGCGCCAGGAGTCAGGGCCACAGCAGCGGTGAAGGCAACGTCGGTGATGATCGAGAGGAGCAAGGATTGAACCCACGCAAGTGGATCACGGTGGCAGTGGCGATCGCGGCCCTGGTGACGGCAGGCTGCGGCTCAGGAGGCTCGTCGACTAATGGCAAGCCAGACCTCGTGGTCTCGGCGGCCGCCTCGCTCAAGGACGCCTTCAACCAGTACGCGCAGAAGTTCCCCGCCGCCACCGTGCGCGCCTCTTTCGCCGGCTCCGACGAGCTGGCCGCCCAGATCCAGCAGGGCGTGAAGCCCGACGTGTTCGCCTCCGCCAACACCAAGCTGCCCGACCAGCTCTACCAGAAGGGGCTCGTCGAGAAGCCCGTGGTGTTCGCCGGTAACCGGCTGGTGCTCGCGGTGCCGGCAAGCGGCGGCAAGGTCACCTCGCTCGCCGGCCTCGAGAAGCCCGGCGTGACCGTGGCGATGGGGTCGGCCTCGGTGCCGGTAGGGATCTACACGCGCAAGGTGCTGTCGGGGCTTCCGAAGGACCAGTCCGCCAAGCTGCTCGCCAACGTCCGCTCGAACGAGCCCGACGTTGCCGGGGTGGTCGGCAAGGTCATCCAGGGCGCCGTGGACGCGGGCTTCGTCTACGTCACCGACGTCGACGCGACGGACGGCAAGCTCAAGGCCATCGAGCTGCCGAAGAGCCTGCAGCCCGAGGTGGCGTACGGTGTCGCCGTGGTGAAGGGGGCCAAGCATCCGAGGCAAGCCCAGCAGTTCATCGACGGGCTGCTGAACGGCCCCGGCCAGCAGGCACTCAAGGCGGCCGGCTTCGAGCCGCCGCCCTCCGGCAGCTCGTGAACGCCCGGGCGTGGTTTCCCGCCGCGCTCGTGGTCGCGCTGGCCGTGGCCCTCACGTTCCTCGTCCTCCCGGTCGTCGCGATCTTCACGCACACGAGTCCCAAGGACCTGATCTCGAGCCTCGGCGACGCCAGCGCCACCGACGCGCTGCGCCTCAGCATCGAGACGAGCGCGATCGCCATCGCGATCATCCTCGTGTTCGGAACTCCCGCCGCCTACTTCCTCGCGACCCGCGAGTTCCGCGGCAAGTCGGTGGTGGTCACGCTGGTCGAGCTCCCGCTGGTGCTGCCGCCGGCGGTGGCAGGCATCGGGCTGCTGGCGGCGCTCGGGCCGAAGGGACTCTTCGGCAGCACGCTGGCGGACGCCGGCATCCCGCTCGTGCTCAACACCGCCTGCGTCGTCGTCGCCCTCACCTTCGTGTCCTCGCCGTTCTACCTGCGCCAGGCGCAGGCCGCCTTCGTCGCGGTGGACCCCAGCCTGCTCGAGGCGTCACGCACGCTTGGGAAGAGCGAGGCCCGCACCTTCGTCCGCATCGCCATCCCCGCGGCGGTGCCCGGTCTCGCGGCCGGGCTGGCGCTCGCGTGGGGACGCGCGCTCGGCGAGTTCGGCGCGACGCTGATGTTCGCCGGCTCGTTCAGGGGAATCACCCAGACCGCGCCGCTCGCCATCTATGAACGCTTCGCCACGGACTTCGACGGCGCGCTCGCGCTCTCGGCAGTTCTGGTGGCGGTGAGCTTCGCCCTGCTGCTGGCGGTGAAGGCCCTTGTGGGGTCGGGAGCGCTCGGCGGTGCTGCGCGCTGAGCTCAGTGCGCGGGTCGGGACGATCGAGCTCGACGTCGCGCTTGAGGTCCCGGACGGTGGCTGCCTCGCGCTCGCGGGTCCCAGCGGCGCGGGCAAGACCACGATCCTGAGGCTCATCGCCGGGCTCGCCCGGCCGGACGTCGGACGGATCGAGTGCGGCGGGGAGACGTGGTTTGACAAGGGCGTGTTCGTCGCGCCCGAGGAGCGGCGCTGCGGCCTGGTGTTCCAGCACTACGCGCTGTTTCCGCACCTGTCCGCGTGGCAGAACGTGGCGTACGGCCTCCGGGAGACGCCCCGCGCACACCGCCGCCCCACGGCGCTCGCACTGCTCGAGCGCTTCGGTGCCGAACACGTGGCCGACGACAAACCGCGCACGCTCTCCGGCGGCGAGCGTCAGCGCGTGGCACTCGCGCGCGCTCTGGCCGCCGACCCGAAGTTGCTGCTCCTCGACGAGCCACTCGCCGCCCTCGACCCGCGGACTGGCGCGCGCGCCGCGCGCGAGCTCGGCGCCTTCCTGGGCGAGGCCGAAATCCCCACTCTTCTGGTGACGCACGACTTCGGCCAGGCCGCCTTGCTCGGCGACCGCGTGGCCGTGATCGACGCGGGCAAGATCGTCCAGGAGGGCGCTGCGGCGGAGCTCGCCGCCGCGCCGGCGTCGGGCTTCGTTGCCGACTTCACGGGCGCCAACGTCCTCCACGGCACCGCGCGCCGCACAGCCGACGGCCTCACGCAGATCACGCTGGACGGCGGCGGCGACGTGGTGAGCGCGGACCCCGCTGACGGCCCTGTGACCGTGAGCGTCTATCCGTGGGAGGTCGAGCTCGAGCCGCCGGGCACGAACCACGCCGGCTCGGCGCGCAACAGCGTGAACGCGACCGTCACCACCGTCACGGTGCTCGGCGCGCGCGTGCGCGTCGGACTCAGCGCACCGCAGCCGCTCACCGCGGAGATCACCGACGCCTCGCTGGAACGGCTGGGCCTCAAGCCCGGCGCCGCGGTCGTGGCCACCTGGAAGGCGGCCGCGACGAGGCTGGCACAGGCCTAGCGGGCGACCTTGATCGTCCGAGTGACGGTCTTGTGGTTGCCGGCAGCGTCCGTGGCCGTCACCACCACCTGAACCGTGAAGCGCCTGCTGTGGCTGAGCAGCTTCCGGCTTGGCTTGAGCTTGACCGAGCGGGAGCCGGTGCCAAGCTTCAGCGACTTGCTCGCCAGGGTGAGGTTGAACCGCTTCGCGAGCGTCACCTTGCGCGCGAAGCCCTTGAGCTCGAACACGAAAGCCGCCGGCTCGTTCGACCGCGCCTTGACCTTCAGGCCGCGGAGCAGCGCCTTCAGCTTCAGCTTCTTCGGCATTCGCGTGACCGTGACCCGGGGCGGCGTGCGGCCGGCCGTTGTCGTGAACGTCGAGTCGGCACCGGCGACGCTGCCGTCGGCGCTCGCCGCGACCACGCGGTAGTGATAGGTCGTGTTCGGCTTCAGCCCAGCGACGGCGGCCGAGACGGTGCCCGCCGAGACGCCGTTGCCTCCGGCGACGGGGGGCGTCGAGGAGCCGTAGGCCGCGGTCGTGCCGTACTCGAAGTGGACGCTCGTGGGCAGGGCGTTCGGGTTCACGCTGGCGTTGAGGACCGCGGTCGCGGACCCAACTCCGCTGGCCGGCGTGGTCGAAGTGCCCGGGGGCGCGAACTCGTAGGCCCCGATGTCGCAGGCGGCGCCCTGTGGCCGGGCCACGCCACGCTGGTCGGTTGCGGGGCAGTTGCCGCCACCGGGCCCATGGTTGATCGCCGGGCTGCCGGCGAGCAGCGCGCGGGTATCGGTCGGACCGCCGTTGTCCTCGAGCGGCCCGAGCAGCGGGTTCCCGTGAACATCGCTCGCCCCGTGCAGGCCACAGGTGTCCGCGTCCTCGAGGTTGTTGCCGAGGTCTACCGCTGTGTTCTCGCAGTTGTCGAGGACGCCCGGGTTGCTGGTGCCGGCTTGGAACGCGAAGTTGTGGGCCACGATGGTGCCCCGGAGCGTGGCCGTCCCATCGATTCCGCCGCCACTCGAGGAGCCGTTGAAGGACTGGTTGTCCACGATCGTGCTGTCCGTGATTGTGAGCGGGCCGGTGCCCACGTCCATCCCGCCCCCGTCCCCGTTGGAGGCGAGGTTGCCCGCGTGATTGCCGCTGATCGTGGTGTCGCTGATCGTCGTCGTCGAGCTGCCGAGGTCCAGCGCGCCGCCGTTGTAGCCGCTGTTGCCGGTGAGGGCGCTTCGGGTGATGGTGAGCGGTCCGCCGCTCTCGATCGCGCCTCCGTCGGCGCTGCCCACCGAGTTGTCGTGCAGCCAGCTGTCGGTGACCGTCAGGGTGCCCCCGTTGTCGATCGCTCCGCCGTTGTCCGAGAAGCCGCCGGTGATCGCCACGCCGCCGATGGAGAAGTGAACGGTGGGGCCTATGACATCGAACGCGCGGTCGATCCCCTCGGGGTCGACGGTAGTGCTCCGGGCTCCGGCGCCCGTGAGGGTGAGGTCCTGGGTCACGTCGAGATCGCCCGCCGCGGCAGTGTTGTCGTCGCCCGCGATCGTGAAGCCGTAGAACCCGGCGGGCAGGGTGATCACGTCGGCGCCCGAGCTCGCGTTCGCCTCCTGCACTGCCGCCCGCAGCGTGCAGACGCCGTTGCCCGGCGCCGTCTCGCAGACGTGGTTGCCCGGTACGGCATCGACCGCGTCCGCCTGGCTGTTGACCGTGAAGTTCAGCGCCCAGGCCGGCGTGCAGAGCCCGAGGAACGCCGCAATGCTCACGAGCGCGATCGTGGCGCGAGTCACCTCGCGATGCTAAACCGCGCCTCGCGCCCAGCGCAAGTTAGATAGCGCTTAGTCGCTCTTCTCGGCCCAGCTCGGCACTTCGAGGTCGTCGAACACGCCGCCGCCCGCGCGCCGCGACGGGCGTCGCGACTCGGGTTCGGCCGCCGGCGATGACGACGTGCCGGTGACGGTCCGCAGGTCGCCGCGGATGCGCTTGTGGCCGGTTTGCACGTCGCGAAGGATCTTCTCGGCGGAGTCCGAGAGGGTGCGGCCGAGCGCGCGCAACCCGGCGCTGACGGCCTTGGCGTCCGCGAGCATGTCCTCCGCCGCCTGCTCCGCGTCGGCCACGCGCGCCGCCGCCTCGCGGCGCGCCTCCTCGCCGAGGCGCACGGCCTCCGTCCTGGCCTCCTGAAGCTTGCTGTCGGCCTCGCGACGGGCGTCGCCTTCGACCTTCTCTGCTTTCTCCTCCGCCGCGGCCACGATGGCGTCGGCCTGCTCCTGCGCCTTGGAGCGCGTCTGCTCGCCGGCCTGTTCGGCGGCAGCGCTCATCACGCGCGCCTTCTCCTCCGCCTCGCGGGTCATGGTCGCGGCGGTCTCCTCGAGCTGGGCGCGCTTGCCCTCAGCCTCGGCGACCAAAGCGTCCGCGCGTTCCTTGGCCTCGGCGCCCAGTCGTACCGCGGCCGCCTGCGCCTCGGCCTTCTGCGTGTCGATCTCCGAGCGCGCCTCGGACAGGATTCGCGTGGCCTCGGCGCGCATGTGGTCGCTGTCCCCCTTGGCCTTGTCGAGCAGCGCCTGCGCCTCGCCCCGGAGCGATTCGCCCTCCGAGCGCATCCGCTCGGCGGCGGCTCCGGCGTCCGCCGTGATCGACGCCGCCTCGCGCCGCGCCTCCGCGCGCGCCTCCTCGCGAATGTCCTCGGCAGCGTCGTGCGCGGCCGAGACGATCGCCTCCACCTGCTGCGCCGCGAGGTCAGCTGCGCGCGACCCGCTGTTTCCCCCGTTTCTCACTGCAATCCACGCAAAAGTACCGGACGCCACCCGCCGCTAACCTCTCGTCCGCTATGGAGCGGCGTTATGACCCCAAGCAGATAGAGCCCAAATGGCAGCGCATCTGGGCTGAAGAGCGCACGTGGGAGGTCTCGAACGAGGAGGCCTACGACAAGAACAAGGCCTACGTGCTCGTGATGCTGCCGTACCCGTCGGGTGAGCCGCACATCGGCCACCTGAAGGTCTACAGCGTGGGCGACGCCATCGCGCATTACCGCCGCCGCATGGGGCGCAAGGTGCTGCAGCCGATGGGTTACGACGCGTTCGGTCTCCCGGCCGAGAACTACGCGATCAAGACCGGCCAGCACCCGCGCACCTCCACCGAGAAGTCGATCGAGGAGTTCCGGCGCCAGTTCAGGGAGTGGGGCATCTCGATCGACTGGTCGCGCGAGCTCCGGACCGACGACCCGAGCTACTACCGCTGGACCCAGTGGATCTTCCTGAAGCTGTTCGAGAAGGGCCTCGCCTACCGCAAGGAGGCGGCGGTGAACTGGTGTCCGGTGGACCAGACCGTGCTCGCCAACGAGCAGGTGATCGACGGGCGCTGTGAGCGCTGCGGCAACGAGGTGGAGATCCGGCAGCTCGAGCAGTGGTTCTTCAAGATCACCGACTACGCCGAGCGCCTGCTGGACGACCTGGCCACCGTCGAGTGGCCGCCGCACGTCGTCACGATGCAGCGCAACTGGATCGGCCGCTCCGAGGGCGCCGAGGTGACCTTCCGCTGTGAAGAGCTGGGGATCGACTACCCGGTGTTCACCACCCGGCCGGACACGCTGTTCGGCGCGACCTTCTTCGTCATGGCGCCCGAGCACCCCGACGTGCTCAAGCTGTGTGACACGCCCGAGGTGCACGAGTACGTGAACCGTGCTGTGCGCGAGTCGCCCGAGGAGCGCGCCGAGGCGAAGGAGAAGACCGGCGTGCCGCTCGGCCGCACCGTCACCAACCCGGTGAACGGCGAGGAGCTCCCGATGTATGTGGCCGACTACGTGCTGATGGAGTACGGCACCGGCGCGATCATGGCCGTGCCCGCGCACGACGAGCGCGACTTCGAGTTCGCCCAGAAGTTCGACCTGCCGATCCGGCGCGTTATCGAGGGCGGCGAGGAGCTGCCGTACACGGGCGACGGCGCGATGGTGAACAGCGGCCGCTTCGACGGCGTCCACAACCGCGAGGCGTTCGGCGAGATCGTCGAGTGGCTCGAGGGCGAGGGGCGCGGCAAGCCGGCGGTCAACTACAAGCTGCGCGACTGGCTGCTCTCACGCCAGCGTTACTGGGGCTGCCCGATCCCGATCGTGCACTGCCCCGACCACGGCCTGGTTGCGGTGCCCGAGGACCAGCTGCCGGTGGAGCTGCCGGATGTCGAGGACTACGCGCCCAGGGGCAGGTCGCCGCTCGCGGCCGCCGAGGACTGGGTGAACACCACCTGTCCGGAGTGCGGCGGTCCCGCCAAGCGCGAGACCGACACGATGGACACCTTCGTCGACTCGTCCTGGTACTTCATCCGCTACTGCGACCCGCACAACGACGAGGCCGCCTGGGATCGCGACATCGTCGACCACTGGATGCCGATCGACCAGTACATCGGCGGCATCGAGCACGCGATCCTGCACCTGATGTACGCGCGCTTCTTCACGAAGGCACTCGCGGACCTCGGCTACGTCGGCTTCCAGGAGCCGTTCGCCAACCTCTTCACGCAGGGGATGATCACGCGCGACGGCGCGAAGATGTCCAAGTCGCGCGGCAACGTCGTCAACCCCGACGAGTACGTCGAGCGCTTCGGCGCCGACACGCTGCGCAGCTACATCCTGTACCTCGGCCCGATCGACCAGGACGCCGACTGGTCCGACGAGGGAGCCGGCGGGATCCACCGGTTCCTGTCACGGCTGTGGCGACTGGCCGCCGACGTGGCGGAGACCACCGAACCGATGCCGGGAGGCGAGCCGCAGGGCGAGCCGACCGACCTGGTGCGCAAGGCGCACTGGGCGATCGACAAGGCCACTCACGACATCGACCGGCACTTCGGCTTCAACACCGCGATAGCGGCCGTGATCGAGCTGGTGAACGAGGCATACCGCCGCCGCGACGAGCTGATGCAGACGCCCGAAGGGCAGTCGCAGCTGCGCTTCGCCACGGCCACGGCCGGATCGCTGATGTTCCCCTTCGCCCCGCACCTCGGCGCCGAGGTGTACGAGCTGATGACCGGCGAGCGCGTGTGGGAGCAGCCCTGGCCCAAGGCGGACCCCGCCCTGCTGGCGACCGAGACGACGGAGGTCGTCGTGCAGGTGAACGGCAAGCTTCGCGACCGCGTGGCCGTGCCGTCTGGCGCGCCCGAGGACGAGCAGGAGCGCCTCGCCCGCGAGTCGCCCAAGGTGGCGGCCCATCTCGACGGTCTCGAGATCCGCAAGACGATCGTCGTTCCGGGCAAACTGGTCAACTTCGTCGTCGGCTAGACCTCGAACACCTGCCTAGTCCGCCTTTTGGGGCGCGTAACCTTTCCCATATCGGGGAATCGGTTTCGGAGGCAGGGAGAGTCGGATGCTGGGGACAACCGTGAACCAGGAGGATCTCCTCCAAGGAATCGGCGCGCTCGTGTGGGAGGCGGATCCGGACGATCTGCACTTCACGTTCGTGTCGCAACATGCGGAGAAGCTGCTGGGCTGGCCGGCCGGGCGCTTCACCACCCCCCGCAGCAGTTGGGGCGACCACGTCCACCCGGCGGATCGCGAGCGGGCGCTGCGCGAGTGCCGCGAGCTGGCGGAGAGCGGGGAGGATGGGCAGCTCGAATACCGCGCCGTGACCGCCGACGGCAGGGTGGTGTGGATCCGCGATGCCGTGCGCCTCAACCGCGGGCCCGACGGCCGCGTGACGCTCTGCGGCGTGATGCTCGACGTCACTCGCCGCGCGCTTTCAGAGCGCGAGACCCGCTTCCATTCGCGGCTGCTCGACGAGGTGGATGCGGCGGTGATCGCCACCGACCTCAAGGGCACGGTCACGCACTGGAACCGCCACGCGGAGCAGCTCTTCGGCTACGCGCGCGGGGAGGCGGTGGGGCGCGACATCGCAGAGCTCGCGATCGTCGACGACGAGGGCTTTGCGGCGCGCAAGATGGCGGCGCTGCGGGCGGGCGAGCCGTTTGAGGGCGAGTTCCACGCGCGCCGCAGCGACGACAGCGAGTTCCCCTGCTACACGCGCGACGTCCCGATCCGCGACGATGACGGCGAGCTGAGCGGCTTCGTGGGCGTGGCCACGGACATCACGGTGCGCAAGGACGCGGAGCGCTCGATCGCGGAGAGCGAGCGGCGCTTCCGCCGTCTCGTGGAGCAGGCAGCCGACAGCTTCTTCGTGTTCGACTCCGAGGGCCGCTTCGTGGATGTGAACCAGGGCGCATCCACGTCGCTCGGCTACACGCGCGACGAGCTGCTCGGCATGCGCATGCGCGAGGTGGATGCGGCGCTCGGCCAGGAGGCGCTCGACGACATGGTTGCGGGGTCGGCGCGTGGCAGGCCCGTGAGCGTCGAGACCGTCTATCGCCGCAAGGACGGCACCACGTTTCCGGTCGAGGCGCGCGTCGGGTTGCTGGACGCCGGCGGCTCGGAGCTGCTGTTCCTCGCCCTCGCGCGCGACATCAGCGACCGCAAGCGCGCCGAGGAGCAGATCGCCTACCTGGCTCGCTACGACAGCGTCACCGGGCTGCCCAACCGCGGCCTGTTCGAGGAGCACCTCGAGCTCGCGCTGCGGCGCGCGCGGCGACGGGCCGGATCGTCGGTGGCGGTGCTGTTCGTCGACCTCGACCACTTCCAGCTCGTCAACGAGAGCCTCGGGCGCGCGGCGGGCGACGAGCTGCTGCGCCAGGCTGCATCGCGCCTGCGCGAGGTGGCGCGCACGATGGACCTCGTGGGGCGGCACGGGTCGGACGAGTTCCTGCTGCTGCTCCCGGACCTCGTGAGCGAGGCCGCCGCTGAGGAGATAGCGAAACAGGTGTTCGAGGCGTTCGAGGAGCCGTTCGTGATCCACGGCGCCGAGTCGTTCGTGGGCGCGAGCATCGGCATCAGCCTCTTCCCCTCGGACGCGGGCTACTCGGGCGACCTGATCGACAACGCGGCATCGGCGCTCCAGGAGGTGCGGCGCGGCGGCAAGGCGCCGTGGGGCGTGTTTGCGGGCGAGTCCGCGCGGCGCCGCGAGCGGCTCGGCTTCGTCACCCGCCTGCGCCGGGCGATCGACCGCGGCGAGTTCGTCCTCCACTACCAGCCGGTGGTGAACCTGCGCTCTGCGCTCGAGCAGGGCTACGACGGCAGCGGCCACGGCCTGCACGACCACATCGTGGGAGTGGAGGCGCTGATCCGCTGGCAGGACCCGGAGCGCGGGCTCGTCCCGCCCGGGGAGTTCATCCCGGTAGCCGAGGAGCTGGGCCTGATCCAGCCGATCGCCGACTGGGTGGTGGCCGAGGCCTGCCGCCAGTCGCGCAAGTGGCTCGACGCCGGCTGGGCGCTAAACGTGGCCCTCAACCTCTCGCCGCGCCAGTTGTGGGAGCCGGAGCTCGTGCAGCGGATGCTGGACGACGCCGTGCAGGCCGGCATCGCGCGCGACCGCCTGGTGATCGAGATCACCGAGACCGCCGCGATGACCGACTGGGAGCACACCGAGCAGGTGCTGTCAGAGCTGCGACGGAACGGCTTCCGGCTCGCGATCGACGACTTCGGCGCGGGTCACTCGTCGCTCGCCCGCCTCGGCGCGCTGCCGGCGGACTCGCTGAAGATCGACCGCTCGTTCGTCTCCGGGCTGCCGGACGACGAGACGTCCGCCATGATGGTCACCGCGATCGTGCAACTCGCCCGGAACCTGGGGATGGAGGCGTTTGCCGAGGGGATCGAGACCGAGGAGCAGCACCGCTTCGTGGTTGAAGCCGGTTGTGATCGTGGGCAGGGGTTTTTGTTTTCTCGGGCTGTTCCAGGCGAGGCAATTGCCGCGCTTTAGCGACCGGTGATCGCGGATTGCGGATCGCGGATTGCGGGAAAGGCTTTGTAGGTGCGCCGCGTTGACTTTGGACCGCTGCTGGCCGCTCTCGGTGGCCTGCTCCTGCTCGTAAGCCTCTTCCTGCACTGGTACCAGCCCGGGCTCAGCGCGTGGACCGCGTTCGAGGTCTGGGATCTCGTGCTCGCAGCGCTCGCGCTCGCCGGCATCTGGGTCGCGCTGGCAGGCGTTCTCTGGGAGGCTCCCACCCGCGACGGCATGCTGCCGGTGATCGGAGGCGCCGCGTTCGTGATCGTGCTGTCTCAGCTCGTCAACCACCCGCCGGCGGCCCAGGGGGCCTCGCTCCAGTCGGGGGCGTGGCTGGGCTTTGGCGGGAGCGCGCTGATGGCGCTGGCCGGGGCGCTCGGGCTGACGGATATTTCGCTCCCCGCGGCGCCGAAGAAGAGAGAGCCGCGCCGGCGTGGGCGCCCGAGCGTGGCCAACGAGGCCGCGGCTGTGGAGCCCGAGGTGCACGACGAGCTCTATCCGGTGCATGAGCGCAGCGGCCCGATCGGCGTGGACGATCCCGCGACCCTTCCCTTCGACGCAGAGAGCGACGAGCGAAGCTGAGCGGCCGGCCACACGTCGCGGTTGTCGGACCGGGCGACGGCGTGGCCGCGGCGGAGCTCGAGACCGCCGAGGAGCTGGGGCGGCTGCTAGCCGAGGGCGGCGCCGTGGTGGTGTGCGGCGGGCTCGGCGGCGTGATGGAGGCGGCCTGCCGGGGCGCTCGCGGTGCAGGCGGGCTGACGCTTGGAATCCTTCCCGGCGCGGACCGGCGTGCCGCCAACCCGTACATCGAGGTGGCGGTGCCGACCGGACTCGGCGAGGTGCGCAACGCGCTTGTGGTGCGGGCGGCGGATGCGGTCGTTGCCGTGGGCGGCGCCTACGGCACGCTGTCCGAGATCGCGCTGGCGCTGAAGACCGGCACGCCCGTGGTCGGGATCGGCACCTGGGAGCTGACCCGCGGCGGCACGCCGGACAGCGGCATCATCGACGTCGCCAGTGCGGCCGAGGCCGCTAGCACGGTGCTCGACCTCGCCCGGAAATAGACTCGTTGCGCATGGCCGAGCTCGACCAGTCGGCCGTCCGTCCAGGGTCGGCGCCTGAGCCCTCTCGCGCCGGCACTGAGGACGCGCCGTACCTTGAGGCTCTTCGCGCCTACGCCCGCCGCAACCCGGGCCGCTTCCACGTGCCCGGACACAAGGGCGGGCCGGGAGCCGACCCCGGCATGCGCGACGCGTTTGGCGACGCCGCGCTCGCGCTCGATATTCCCGCGCTCATGCCGGGCATCGACGTCGGCCCGGAGCCCACGCCGTTCCAGCGCGCGCAGGAGCTGGCCGCGGAGGCGTGGGGCGCCAAGCGCACCTGGTTTCTGATCAACGGGGCGTCGCAGGGCAACCACGTCACCTGCATCGCGCTCGCCCACCTGGGGAGCGAGGTGGTGGTGCAGCGCAACGTCCACTCAAGCACGATCGACGGCTTCGTGATCTCGGGGCTGCGGCCCACGTTCGTCGCCCCGGAGCTCGACCCGGAGCTCGTGATCGCGCACTGCCTCACGCCGAAGTCGCTTGAGCGCGCGCTGTCCGAGACGCCCGGCGCGGTGGCCGCGAAAGTGGTGTCGCCCACCTACTTCGGCGCCGTGGCGGACGTCGCCGCGCTGGCGGACGTCGCCCACTCGCACGACGTGCCGCTGATCGTGGACGAGGCCTGGGGGGCGCACCTCGCCTTCCACTCCGACCTTCCGGCGCACGCGCTGTCGCTGGGCGCCGACCTGGTGATATCGAGCACCCACAAAATTGTCGGGAGCATGACCCAGTCGGCGATGATCCACCTCGGCCATGGCGACCGGATCGACGAAAACCTGATCGACCGGGCGGTGACGCTGCTCGAGTCCACGAGCCCGAACTCACTGCTGACCGCATCGCTGGACGCGGCGCGCCGCCAGGCGGCGCTGCACGGCGAGGAGCTGCTCGGCGAGACGATCGACGCGCTCGCGGCCACCCGCACGGCGATTCGCGAGATCCCTGGGCTGGACGTCCTCGACGAGCGGATCATCGGCCGCGCGGGGGTGTTCGCGTATGACCCGCTGCGGCTCGCGATCGACGTCCGCGGCACCGGCCGGACGGGCTACGAGATCGCGCCGATGATGCTTCAGCTCGACGACATCAACCTCGAGCTCTACGCGGAGAATGTGATGGTGGCGGTATTCGGCCTCGGCGAAGACGCGTCCAAGGCGGGCGCGCGGCTCGTGGAGGCGCTCCAGCACGTGATCGACGAGCTGCCCGCCTCCGACGCCCGTGAGGGCAGCGAGTTCGCGCCGCCGCCGCCGTGGGGCCCGCTCGCGATGGGGCCGCGCGAGGCGTTCCTCGCCGATCAGGAGGTCGTGCCGTTCCGCGAGGCCGTCGGTCGCATCGCGGCCGAGTCGCTCGCCGCCTACCCGCCGGGCATACCCAACGTGCTCCCGGGCGAGCGCCTCACCGGGCCGACGCTCGACTACATCCAGAGCACCTTGGAACAGGGCGGCAGCCTGCGCGGCGCGAGCGACCGCAAGCTGGAGACGATCAGGGTCGTGGTGGAGGCGGCATGAGCTCCGTGCCGGATGCCCATCAGGCGGCGATGGAGGGCGCGGCGGAGCCGCCCTTCCACGAGGAGCTGACGCAGGTCTGGGGCGCGGAGTACGGCGCGCACGACGAGGTGGGCGTCCTGCGCCGGATCATGGTGCGCACGCCAGGTGAGGAGCTCGAGGCGATCACGGCCGACGCCTGGAACGAGGAGCTCGGCGCGCTCGTCGACCCCGAGGGCCACTGGTACTGGACCGATCGCAACCCGCCCGACATGGAGCGCGTGCGCTCCCAGCACCAGGGGCTCGTGGACGCGCTGCGCGCCGAGGGCGTCGAGGTGGACGTGCTCGAGCCGCTCGGCGGGCGCTTCGTCAAGTCGATCTACACGCGCGACCCGTCGATCACCGTCCCGGGCGGGGCGATCATCGGTCGGATGGGCGTGCGCATGCGCCGCGGGGAGGAGCCGCACGTCACGCGCGCGCTCGCGAACGCCGGCATGCCGATCCTCGGCACGATCACCGGCACCGGCACCCTGGAGGGCGGCTCGTTCAGCAAGCTGCGCCCGGGGCTCGCCGCGTTCGGCACCTCGATCCGCTGCAACGAGGAGGGCCTGCGCCAGCTGCGCGCGCTGCTCGACCTGATCGGCGTCGAGGTGATCCGCGTGCCCGTGGCCGGCTACAGCATCCACATCGACCTGCACTTCGCGATGGTGGACGTGAACCGCGCACTCGTGAACCCAGCGGGCCTGCCGTACGACTTCCTCGTCACCTTGAAGCAGCTCGGCATCGAGACGATCGAGGCCGCTGCCGAGGAGGAGTGGGGGCTCAACCTCTTGTGTCTGCGGCCGGGCCGGGTGCTGATGGCGGAGGGCTCGCCGCGCACGAAGGAGCTGCTCGAGCGCGCGGGCGTCGAGGTCGTGACGGTCCCCTACGACGAGATCCAGAAGAACGGCGGCGGGGTGCACTGCTCAACCATCGAGCTGGTGCGCGACCCGGCATGAGCGCGCGTTCCGCGGCGGCGGCCGTCTCGGGCGAGCGGCTGTGGAACGACCTGATGGCGATGGCGGAGGTGGGGGCGACGCCGGCGGGCGGCTCCCGGCGGCTGGCGCTCACGGACGAGGACCGGGCCGGGCGCGACCTCTTCATCAGCTGGGCGCGGGACGCGGGCCTCGAGCTGCGGGCGGACTGGGCGGGCAACCTCTTCGCCCGCCGCGAGGGCCGCGAGTCCGGCCGCCCGGCGGTGATGACCGGCAGCCACCTCGACACCCAGCCGGACGGCGGGCGCTTCGACGGCGTGTTCGGCGTGCTGGCCGCGCTCGAGGCGGTGCGCGCGCTGGGCGACGCGGGTGTGGACACCGCGGCGCCGATCGAGGTCGTCGTGTGGGCGAACGAGGAGGGCGGCCGCTTTCCGCAGTTCTGCACCGGCTCGGCGGTCTACGCGGGCGCGGCCACGCTCGACGACGTCCGGGCGCTTCAGGCCTTCGACGGACCGCTCTATGGCGAAGAGCTCGACCGCGTGCGCTTCGCGGGCGAGGAAGAACCGGGTTCGTCGCCCGCCGCCGCCTACATCGAGCTGCACATCGAGCAGGGGCCGGTGCTCGAGCGCGAGGGGATCCCGCTCGGCGTGGTGGAGGGGATCCGCGGGATCCGCAAGTTCGCGATCGAGCTGGGCGGGCTCGAGGCTCACGCTGGCAGCCCGATGGCGGGGAGGCGTGACGCGTTGCGCGCGGCCGCGCGCGTGATCGAGGCGCTGGCCGTCCTCGGTGACGAGTCCGACGGCGCGAGCATCACCACCGGGCGGATCGAGGTGGAGCCGAACGCGCCGTCAGTGGTGGCGGGGGCGGTACGCGTGCTGGTGGACGTGCGCGGCGCCGGACTCGACTCGCCGGACGAGCTCGTTGCCCGCGCGGAGGAGGTTGCGCGCTCCGCGCTCTCGGGCATGGACGTGTCCGTGAGCCTCGACGACAAGCCGTGGGATTACGGGCCGGTGGTGTTCGACCAGAACCTGCTGGGCGTGCTGCGTCATGCGGCGACCCGCATCGGCGAGCCCTCGCTCGACATGGTGAGCCCGGCGGGCCACGACGCGGGCTACGTGGCGCGCCGGGTGCCGACCGCGATGCTCTTCGTCCCGTGCCGCGACGGGCTCAGCCACCACCCCGACGAGTGGGCCGAGCCCGCGCACGTCGAGCTGGCTTGCCGCGTGCTTGCGGACACGCTCGCCACGGTCGCGTCGTGAGCGTGCGCCGGCGCGTGGTCGTGCACGGGCGCGTGCAGGGCGTGTTCTTCCGCGACACCACCCGCAGGCAGGCCTCGTCACGCGGCGTGGCGGGCTGGGTCAGCAACCGCTCGGACGGCGCCGTCGAGGCGGTGTTCGAGGGCGAGCCCGACGCTGTCGACGCGCTCGTTCGCTTCACGCGCGAGGGGCCGCGCGGGGCGGACGTGTCCGACGTGGAGGTGTCGGAGGAGGAGCCGGAGGGGCTGTCCGGCTTCGAGGTGCGCTAGCGGCGGCTAGGGCAGCGTCGCGGCGATGGTGAACGGGCCGCTGCCGTACCGGCGTACCACCTGCACGGTCACGGTCCGCGCGCCGCAGATCGTGTAGCCGGCGGCCGAGCTGTGGAGCTTGCGCCGGCGCATGCGCTTCGAGTCGGCGAGCACGCGCACGTGGTAGCTCGCGCCGGCGGGCGGCGCGAGAGCCAGCGTCATGGTGCCGTCGAGCGGCGTGCGCAGGCGGAAGGACTTCACCGACTTCCCGCCGCTGCTCGTGAACGATCCCCGCAGGGTGCGGGAGCGCGGGCCGGTCCAGGGGTGGAGGACATCGCCCCGGATTTCGTGGAAGGCGCCGTGGTCGGGGGCGAGCAGGTCGGTGTAGATGAAATCCACGCCGGGGAACTGCATGTCCGCGTAGGACTCGGCGAAGGCCTCGCTCGGATCGTTGTAGTAGTTCGTGCGCACCTTGTGCCGGCGCTCGAGGGCGCAGACGTTCTCGTAGGTCGCCCACCGCTTGGTGCCCTGGTCGTAGGCGGACCAGGGGGCGTTCGAACGGTTCAGCTCGATGTGGTGACCGTACTCGTGGGCGATCAGGAACTGGACCGGCGGGTTGCCGTCGTTGCTCTGCTGCTGGCCGCTCCCGGGCACGTACATGCGCTCCTCGTCGCCGACATAGCAGGCGAGCGCGCCCGCGCCGCAGAACGCGTTCTCGATCTGGCTCGGCGTGGCGATGTAGACGCTGATCTTGCCGAGCTCTGCGCCGTGGATGAGGCCACCGAGGAAGTTGACGTAGCCCTGCTCGACGTTCGGGTCCGGGGTGTACGCGGAGGACACGGCGACCGGGATGGTGGTGCCGTCCTGGGTGCGGAAGCTGGTGGTACTCGATGAGGACTGGGCGTTGCGGGCGGCGCGCGCCTTGTAGGGCGTGGCACGGAGGCGGTCGCTCACGTGGGGGTGGAAGAGGCGGACGCTCTCGGCGGCGCCGGGCTTGAGCGGCTGGAGCTTGAGCCGGTGCGTCTGGGCCGCTGCCGGGGACGCGAGCAGGAAGGCGCTCAGGACCGCCCCGTAGAGCGGCAGGCTCGCCCGCGCGATGCGTACCCCTGCACCCATCCCGCTCCGTGTAATCGCCCGCGCGAGGCTTTTCTAGCTACACCTAAGCGGGGATATTCGTCCAGTTACAACAGCGGGGTTAGACCGAACCGGCGATCTCGATGCGCGGTTCTACCTCCACTGCGGTAGTCAGGCTGTTCGCGACGTAGCACTCCTTGTGCGCCAGCTCGACGAGGTGTCTGACGCGTTCCTCGGTCGGACCGGGTCGCACGACGATCCGCGGCCTGAGGACGATCTTTGTCAGGCGAACGGGCTTGTCGTCCTCAGGCATCTCCGCCTCGGCCTCGTCCTCGTACTCGACCACTTCGATGCGCGCTACAGAGGCGACGTGCAGAAACCAGAGCAGCTGGCACGACGACGCCGCCATCAGGACGAGCTGCTCGGGGTTGAGCTGGCTCGGGTCGCCCTTTGATTCGCCGGTTGTGACTGTGAGCTCTTGGGTCGCCGGCGGGGCGCTGGCGGTGTGAGCGCGCTCGTAGTGCTCCCAGCCGAGGCCGGTGTCGCCGGCCCAGTGAGTGTGTGCTCGGTAGTGGTGGGTGGCCATGTGTGCGACGGAATTGTCACCGAGTCGTCGCGGAATCGTTGCGTCGCGGTCTTTTTCCGTTACGCGGGCGGGCGTAGCTTGGTCTCATGCTCGAGGACATGGACAAGGGCAAGCTCGTGACTTGGGCGGCGTTCGCGCTGCTGGTCCTGGCAATCGCGCTTCGGCTTCACGCGCACGGCGGCGGCGGAGTGCCGTCGGCCACGATTTCGCCCGTTCCGGCGGGCGGCGCGCGGGCTCCCGCGGCGGCACCTTCTCCCGCGTCCCGCGAGCTGTGGGTCGATGTGGCCGGGGCGGTTCGCCGCCCCGGCCTCTACAAGGTGCCCTCGGGTTCGCGGCTGGCCGCGGCGCTCGAGC
>DATBKS010000206.1:0-21196 GCA_036555755.1 Thermoleophilaceae bacterium | reverse complement strand
GCGAATCCGCGGCCCCGTCGCAGCGCTCGACGCGATCGCGGGCGCGCTGATCCGCACGGACGGCACGGCGCCCTGTGGATTTGGCGGCGACGGTCCGTATGCCTGCGGAGGCGCACAGCTTTGCGTAAACACGTCGGAGCCGAACGACTGCTCACCTGAGAGCCCGGCGTAGCCCAGGTGCGCGAGCCCGTACAGGTCCTCGACGCTGCGAAGCAGCGTGTAGTGGTTGTAGGGGGTTTGCGAGACCGTGCCGGGCGCGATGCATGGCGACAACAGGACCGCGCCGGTGACGCCCCCGCCCGGCCCGAAAATGCCCGGCATCGGCGAGCCGGGGCCGGGGATCTCGCCACAACAGGAGCTCGCGTCCTGCGTTTCGGCCTCGTCGAAGGTGACGATCAGCAGCCCGTTCTGGTTCTTGAACGCGGGTGAGCCGGTGATCCGCGGGACCCACTGACGCAGGAACCCATCGGCCTGCGCGAGGCCCCCCGGCTGACCATTGGCGCACGGCGCGTCATGGCCGTCGTCGCATAGGTCCGGGGTGATGAACACATAGTTGGGCGTGTCGGCCGCCGATGCGAGGTCGTTGGTGAGCATGTCGAGACCGACCACGTGCGTGTCGCACACCGTGGTGTCGTCGATGATCGAGTGGAAGTAGACAAACGGGTTGTGGCGGGTGGCGTACTCGTCTGTGGCCGTCGCCTTCTGAGTGTTGTCGACCATGTTCACGCCCGGGTGGCCGCACACCGCCGACTCGCGCTGAGGATCGGCGCCCATGCCCTCGTTGTAGTCGCGCCAGGTAAGTCCCGCCGACGTCAGCTGGTCGCCGATCGTCTGCACGTTGGGCGGGTACACGCACCCTGCTCCGAGCGCCTGACCGTCGGGGCCGAGCGCGCTCGACGGGAAGTCGGAGAACGTCTGGCAGTCGGCCTGAGTGTCGGCGTTCGGCGCCTGGCCGGAGATCATCGCGATGTAGTTGTCGTTGCTTTCGTGGCCGATTCCGTAGTAGTTGGGCAGGTAGGCGCCCTGGGCAGTCAGCGTCTGTGACAGGTACGGTGCCGGGCTGCCCGGGCCGAACGTGGTCGAGGCCGACTCGTTCTCGAGCACGATCACGAACACGTGGCGGATGGAGGGCAGCGCGGCGTGTGCGGAGCCAGCGCAGGCGGCCAGCGAAAGGCAGCACGTGAGCGCGATGCCGAGTCTGAGCCGCCTCACAGCGGCACACCCCGTCCGCACGCCCGACGCGCTGCACGGCGATCTGCCTTGATCGTGCTCGCTCGCGCGTGCCGACGCCGTGCGGTGTCGTACCGCGCCGCGGCGGCGGTGCACTTGCGTGAGACGTTGACCTGGTTTGAGGTGTCGTTGGCGAACATCCGGTTGTCGCCGCTCTCCTCCAGGAACGCGCACACCGTTTGGTCGCCGTAGTGAGTCGGCCGACCCGATCCGCTCGCGTTCGCGTCATAACGGCGCCCCGTCGCGGGTTGCGGGCGCAGCTGCCGGTCGAGCAGCTTCACGCCGGGCGTCGTCGAGAACGTGCCGCCGCACTCGCTCGCCAGCTTGACGCGGATCCGTAACGGGCCCGTCGCGTTGTCGAGCACGCTGGGGTCGGCGCTGACGTCGACGCTGACCTTGAGTGGCTGGTGCAGACGGGCGACAGGAGCAATCTTGATCGCGAGGCGCACGGGCGTGAAGCTGTCGGCGCCGGCCGCCGCGGAGTAAGCGATCGCGGCGGCAGCGGCCACAGTCGCGATCAGCGCTGTGCGTCTCACGGCCGCATTCCCAGCGATGACGGATGCCGGAACATCGTGGCGGCCGTGGCGGGCCGGTACTTGAAGTGCAGCCGTTCGAGGTATCCCGACGTGATCAGGTTGGCGAGGTCGTGTGGCTTGGGGCGCTCCTGCGGCTGCTGCGCCCGCCATTTGTCGCGCATGGGCGGCTCGGGCGGCGCCGGCACCTGCACCGGGAGTCCGCCGAGCGGGCTCGAGCCGCTGCACGGCGTGGCCATGATGTGCGGCGGGGTGGGCAGCTGCGGCACGTCGTAGTCGGGCTTTGACTCCCAGTCAAACGACGCGGCGATGTTGTTCGCGTAGAGGTCGCGCGGAGTCAGCGGCCCGATCCCGAAGCGATAGCGAATCATCTTCAGGATCGACTCAAACCCGTAGATCGAATGGTCGACGTGGCCGCGCCGCGCGTACGGCGACAGCACCACCGCGGGGATCCGCAGGCCCATCTGGCCGAAGTCCTTGCTGATGTCCGAGCTGGCACGTAGGTCGGGAACGCGGGGCGGTGCGACGTGGTCGAAGAAGCCGCCCCACTCGTCGTAGACGATGAACAGCGCGCCGCGCTTCCAGTGCTTCGACTCCATGAACGCGTGCACCACGTCGGACATGAACGCCTGGCCGGCGCGCACGTCGCCGTGCGGGTGCTCGTCGCCCGAGGTGCCGCTGTCCTCGTCCTCGAACGCCGGGTCCACGAACGAGACCGCCGGCAGCGTGCCGTTGGCGCAGCGCTCGTAGTACTCCTGCACCTGGCTCGAGCGCGAGATGCCCGGCGCGCCCCAGAGTGCGGCCACCGGCAGGTCGGTGAAGTAGTAGCGGTTGGAGACGCCCTTCTTGCTGAGCGCATTCCAGATCGTGGAGTCGGGGAAGCCCGGCAGCGGCGGCAGCGAGTTGTCCTTCATCCCATACGACTGCGCCGAGTGCATGTACTCGCGGTTGGGATAGGTCGAGCCGAGCAGCGAGCAGAAGAAGCGGTCGTATGTGGTGAATGCGCGCGCGACGCTCGGGATGAACGGCAGGTCCTTCTCCGCGTAGTACCCGATCGAGAAGACGTCGCTCTGCGCGCGCAGGAAGCCGTCCATCTTGCCGCCGTCGAGCTGCGTGCGCCCGCCCTCCCAGGAGTGGTCCGGGTCGAGGAAGTCGCAGCCCTGGAAGTCCGGCGTGAGCCGGTGGGTCTGGAACGACTTGCCGGTCGTGTCCGTGTAGTGGAGGCCCGCCTGGCGCCCGTCGGCGCCGGGCAGCCAGCCCAGGTAGTGGTCGAAGGAGCGGTTCTCCATCATCAGGACCACGAAGGTGTCGATCGGCAGGTTGCGCGGGCTCGGCAGGTGCACCTTGCGCTGGCGCGCGGCGGCCTCAGCCACGAGCGTCTCAGGGTCGAGCAGGAGCCCCATGCCCGCGGACATGCCGGCGAGCATCGCCATCCGCCCGAGGAACTCGCGCCTGCGCAGGTAGTCGTCAGGCTGCTCGAAGGCGAAGCGCTCGGCGGCTTCCGGATCGTGCATGGGCGCTCCTAGTCCGAGATGAAATAGAAGGGGTTCGGCAGCTTGAAGTCGCGGTCCGCGTGGCCGCCGTCGAGGTCCGACTCCTGGTCGCCCATGTTCAGGACGATGTCGAAGCCCTGCTGCTCGATCTTCGCCCGCTCAGACGACTTGAAGGCCTCGGTGCCGGAGCTGGAGGGCTTAAACGACAGCCCGGCCCAGCCCTGGTTGTAGCCCTGCGACTTGAGGTTCTGCTCGGTGATCGACTGGATCTGCGACGGCCGGCCGGTGATGAAGAAGACGGCCACGCCGTGGTCGCGCGCGTCGTGGTAGAGCGCGAGGGTCGGTGCGATCGCTGTTCCGGTGCCGGTGACCGCGGGCGTCACGGTGCCAGTGCTCGAGAAGCCCGATGCGAGCAGGCCCGTGTAGTTGGAGAGCGAGGTCTCGTCGATGTCGAGCACGATCGCGAGCTTCTGCACCTTTGTCCGCGTCCTCTTGCAGCGCTTGAAGCGGCGGTAGACGAGGTGGTGGTTCTGCCGCTTATGCGCGCGCTTGTAGGTGACCTTGCAGGTGCGGACCGCCTTGCCGTTGTTCCCGGCAAGCCGCTGGTCGAGGTAGGCCTTGGCGGCGCCGCCGACGGCTGCCAGGTCCTTGTCGTACTGGCCGGAGTCGTGGTACGAGCGCACCGCGTTCGGCATGTCACTCGCGCCGATCGTCCCGCTCGCGCCGATCAGTGGCAGTCCCACAGCAGTGGGATTGACGCCGGTCTCGTGACCCCCCGCGTAGTCGCTGACTCCGCCACCGCTTTGGGCCAGCGCGAAGCCGGCGGACCCCGCCGCAAATCCCGCCACGACCCCCATCGCCACCCATCCCCTACGCATCGCCGGATCACTGTAGATGGACTTGCGCCGCGATGGCGCAGTTCTTGTTAACGAAAGGTCCACCGCGACTAACGAGGCTTGCGCGGTTTAAGCGCGACTGATAACCATTCGCGGCTGGCTGCATGGCCAACCAAGGCCTCCGAGGGATCGTGGGAGACATTCAGCGTCGACAGTTCATCGGCGACGGCGCAAGCGCCGTCTTTCTTTGCGCGCTCGCGGGCGGATCGTCGTTCCCCTTCAAGTCGTCCGGTGACGTGAAGGTCGCGGACGCCGCCGCCCGCAAGGTCAAGAAGCCGAAGGCGCTGCCCAAGGACCCGGTGGACACGATGAGCTTCCCCACCCCCCAGCCGCAGCCCGGGGGTGTCGCGCGGGAGTACTGGATCCAGGCGCGCCCGGTGCGCTGGAACCCGGTGCCCACCGGCCGCGACGAGTGGATGAACATGCGCATCCCGAAGAAGCGCAAGTTCATGGCGCTCGCCTACCAGCAGTACAGCGACGGCTTCGCTGAGCCGATCGGCGCGCCGACGATTCCAGGCCCCGTCCTCGAGGCCGAGGTGGGCGACACGCTCGTAGTCCACTTCCGCAACGGCGACCACCACTTCGGCCAGGCGCACACGATGCACCCGCACGGCGTCCGCTACACGCCCGACTACGACGGCAGCTACCTGTACCAGTTCACGCGCGCGGGAGGCTTCATCGCGCCCGGCGAGGAGTTCACCTACACGTGGGAGGCGCTGCCGGGCTCAGCCGGCGTCTGGCCCTACCACGACCACGGCCCCAACGGCACGATCAACGTCGCGCGCGGGCTGTTCGGCTCCGTGATCATCCGTGACAAGGGCGCCAAGCGGCCGGATGTCGAGCAGGTGCTCGTGATGCACGCGCTCACCCCGCAGATCACCGAGGCCGACACGGTCTTCCAATGCTTCAACGGGCGCGCCTTCGCCGGCAACACGCCGACGGTGCGCTCGAAGGTGGGACAGGACGTCGCCTTCCACGTCTACGGCGGCGATGGCATGTTCCACACCTTTCACGTCCACGGGCACCGCTGGCTGAACGATGCCGGCGCGCACGTGGACAATCCGTCGCTCGGCCCGCACGAGGTGATCACCGCCCGCTGGACGGAGGACAACCCGGGCCGCTGGCTTTACCACTGCCACGTTTTCAGCCACCAGGACGCCGGGATGGCCGGCTGGTACCTGGTGGAACCGTAGATCGAGGAGGGACTCCCATATGCGCGTAGCCGCATCTGCTGTTGTCATCGCATCGCTCGCATTGGCCGGACCGGCGATGGCCGCGAAGTACCCGCCGGCGAAGGACCCGCCGGGCGTGCAGAAGGCACCGAAGGGGCCGCACCACACGCTCAAGGTCGGCAAGCACGCCAAGTACAAGACGATCATCGCCGCGGTGAAGCACGCCAAGGCTGGCGACACGATCCGCGTCGCGCACGGCACCTACAAGGGCCAGGTGAAGATCGAGGGCGCGAAGAAGCGCTACCTCCAGATCATCGGGGACGTGAAGCACCCGAACAAGGTGATCGTCGAGCTGAAGGGCCAGCACGGCGGGGCCGCGCAGAACGGCTTCTTCGTCGAGGGCGCCGACCAGGTGCGCGTCGCGGGCTTCCAGGCCCAGCACTACAAGGCCAACGGCTTCTTCGCGCTGAACGTGAAGGGCTACCGCTTCGATCACGACTACGGCAAGTTCGGCGGCACGTACGGCATCTACGCGTTCAACTCGGTCGGGGGTGTGATGGACCACGACGTCGGAGCCTGGAACAACGACTCGGGCTTCTACATTGGCCAGACCCCGCCGCAGACGCACCCGACACGCACGATCGCCTCGAACCTCAAGGCGTACGGCAACGTGATCGGATGGTCCGGCACCAACATGCACTTCGTGACGATCACGAAGTCGCAGTTCTGGAACAACGGCACGGGCGTCGTCCCGAACACGCTGACGAGTGAGAAGTTCGCGCCGCCGTCGGATAACACGATCTCCGGCAACGACGTGTTCTGGAACAACTTCAACTACTACAAGGGCGCTCCGTTCAAGGTGGAGAACACGAACACGAACGGCAACGCCAACGTGCCCTACCCGGTCGGCGTCGGCATCCTGCTGTACGGCGGGCACACCAACACCGTCACGAACAACAACGTGTACGGAAACTGGCTCACCGGCATCGGCGGGCTCGAGGCGGTGACCTACGGCGACAAGTCAGTGCAGACGCTCGTCGGCAACAAGATCACCAACAACAAGCTCGGCCTTGGCGGCCAGGACCTCAACGGCGTCGACCTCTACTACGACGGCGACGGCTCGGACAACTGCTTCAGCGGTAACACGGGCGTCACGACGATGGTGCCGGCAGACGGCTCGACGTTCTCGCCGTGCCCGTTCAGCGGGCCGAACCCGTTCAGCTCGGACGCTCAGAGCACGGCGTTCACGTGGGCGGTCAACCCCGACCACGAGGCCAACTGGCAAGTGCACACCCACGTCACGAAGAAGGGCTACACGCCGCTCGTGCACTGGGACAAGTCGCGGGGGGACAAGTGAGGGCAAGGATCGCCCTTGGTTTCGGTGTGGTCGCGCTCGTGCTGGCATTTGCCGGCGTGAGCGCGGCCTCCCGGCCGAAGACGAAGACGGTGAAGGTCGGCGACGACTACTACACGCCGGTCAAGCTCACCGTCAAGAAGGGCACGAAGATCAAGTGGAGCTGGCTCGCTGACAACAGCGACACCCATGACGTGCGACTCAAGTCCGGCCCGCACGGAGTGAAGAAGTTCAAGTCGGAGCTCGCGGCGAGCGACTACTCGTTCTCCAAGAAGCTCACGGTTCCGGGTACCTACAAGATCTACTGCTCGCTCCACAAGGAGATGAAGGAGACAATCGTCGTCAAGCGCTGATGTGCTTCGAGTTCGACTCCCGCCCACCCGACCTCCCCCCGGACCTTGTCCGTGCGGTGGCGGGTGGCGCGAAGGCGGAGCTGCTCGAGCTGGAGTCGGCTGACGGGACTCGCTTCTCCGCTGCGTTGGCGGGCTCGGCTGCCGACTCCGACGTGGGCGTCGTAATCCTGCCGGACGTCCGCGGGCTCTACCGGTTCTACATCGAACTGGCGGAGCGCTTCGCGGAGGCCGGGCGCCACGCGATCGCGATCGACTATTTCGGGCGAACAGCCGGCGTCGGTGAGCGCGGCGAGGACTTCGACTTCTGGCCGGAGGTGCAGAAGACGACGCCCGAGCAGATCCAGGCCGATGCGGCCGCCGCGATCGAGGCGCTGAAGGAGCGGACGGGCGTGAGTTCGGTCGTAACGGTCGGCTTCTGTTACGGCGGGCTGCAGTCGTTTTTGACTGACATGAACCCATCGCTGGACCTGGCCGGCGCGGTGGGCTTCTACGCCGGGCTGCGGACCGAGCGCTGGGGCATCACCTCCCCGGTGGATCGAGCCGCGGAGATCCGCGGCCCGATCCTTGGCCTCTTCGGGGAAGCCGACGAGGGAATCCCGGTGGAGCTCGTCGAGCAGTTCGAGTCGAACCTCACCGCCGCCGGCGTGGAGCACGAGATCAAGCTCTACCCGGGGGCGCCGCATTCGTTCTTCGACCGGAAGTACGAGGAGTTTCAGGAGGCCTGCTCCGATGCGTGGCGCAGGGTCCTGGGGTTCCTGGACGAGGTCGATAGCCGGGTTGGCGGTAGGCAGTAGGCAGTCGGCAGGGCTAGGGCCCGAATGCCAACTGCCAACTGCGAACTGCCAACTGATTACGCACCCTCGTACACGACCTGCGCGTCGGCCGCAATTGCCTTACGCCCACGCAGCAGGCGGGCAGTCGCGAGGGCACCGAGCGCCGCGACGAAGGCGCCGACCACGAGCGCCAGGCGCATGCCGTCCACGTAGTCCTGCTGGTTGCCGTGGCCGAGCGCGGACGAGGCCGGGATCAGGGCGCCGAGCGCCGCGATGCCGACGGCCATGCCGGCCTGGCGGAACGTGTCGTACGCGCCGGCCGCGAGGCCGCTGTGGCGCTGCGGCAGCGAGCCCATTGCCACTCCGCTCATCGCCGGGTTGAACAGGCCGGTGCCGATCAGGGCGATGACCTCGCCGGGCAGGATGATCGTCCAGGACGACCCAACGCCCGCCAGCGTCATCAGCAGCATGCCGGCCGCGACGAGCGCGAGGCCGCCGCTGACCATCAGCCGCGGGGACACCTTCTCGCCGAGCTGTGCGCTCGCGCCGGACACGAAGAACATGATCACCGTGCCGGGCATGTAGACAAGGCCGGTCTGGATCGCGGACAGTCCGAGCACGTTCTGCAGGTAGAGCGTCGTGTAGATGAACGCGGCGAAGAAGGACGCCGAGATCGCGACGGTGCCTGCCTGCGTGGCCGCGAAGCCGCGGTTGCGGAAGAACTTCAGCGGCAGCATCGGCTCCTTCACGCGCTGCTCGACGTAGGCGAACAGGGCGAGCAGAACGGCCGCGCCGGAGAGCTCCGCGATGATCGCGGTGCTGCCCCAACCCTGGTCGTTGCCGCGCAGGAGCGCGAACACAAGCAGGAAGAGGCCGCCGCCGAGGACGATCTGGCCGATCCAATCGATGGAGCGGGCGAGCGGGTCGCGGGACTCCTCCACGCGCTTCAGCGTGGCGGCGATCGCGATGATGCCGAAGGGGATGTTCACGAGGAAGATCCAGCGCCAGCCGAGGCCGCTCGTGAGCAGGCCGCCGATCAGGGGGCCCACGGCGAACGAGGCGCCGATCGTCGCGCCGTAGACGGCGAGCGCGCCGGCGCGCTCACGCATGCCCGGGTAGGCGTGCGCGAGGAGAGCGAGCGAGACCGCGAACATTGCGGCGGCGCCGAGGCCCTGGACCGCGCGGGCGACGTCGAGCATCACGATGCTGCCCGACAGCGCGCATACGAGCGAGGAGACGGTGAACACGACTAGGCCGACCACGAATACCTTGCGGCGTCCGAGACGGTCGGCGAGTGAGCCGGCCGAGAGCACCACGGTCGCGAGCGCCAGCGTGTAGGCGTCGATGACCCACTGGAGCCCGTTCAGGCCGGTGTGAAGGTCTTTGGAGATGCTCGAAAGTGCGGTGTTGACGACGGCGATGTCGAGCATGAGCATCGCGGTCGCAAGCGAGACCACAGCAAGGGTGACCTTGCGAGTTATTGAGTTGTTCTCAGTTAGGGAGGCCATGACCCAAAGGCTTGCTGAGCAAGCCTTTGGATTACATACGGCCCACTGGCGTCGGGGCGGTGCGGTTAACCGCCGCTTCGGGGCGAGTTCCTAGTTCCTGGTTCCCAGTTGCTGCAGTTCGGACAGGGTCTCGCCGTCGATCCGCTCCAGCAGGTCGATTGCCTCGAGGTTCTGCTTGATCTGCTCCGGCCTCGTCGCGCCGAACAGCACCGTGCAGACGATCGGGTTCGCCAGCGCGAACACGAGCGCCAGCGCTGCCGGCGATTCGCCCCGCTCGTCCGCGAACTTGCGCAGCTCCTCCCCGGTCTCGAACGCGTGCCGCCACTTGAGGTCGTCGCGCGAACCCTCCATGCGGCCCGTGCCGTGGGCGTACTTGCCGGTGAGCGTGCCGCCCGCGAGCGTGTACGACGAGACCACGCTCGCCCCCGCGGCCCCGAGCGCGGATACCTGTCCAGGGTCCTCCACCCAGTCGCGGCGCACGAGGCTGTAGGGAAGCTGTGCGGCGCAGGGCGGCGGGATGCCGAGCTCGCGCGCCGCCCGCACGCCGCCGGAGATCTGCTCGGGCGTCCAGTTGAGCATCCCCCACACTCGCGCCTTGCCGGACTTGATCAGCCCCGCGATCTGCTCCACCTGGTCGCGCAGCAAGAGCCCCTCGGGCGGCGGCTCGGTGTAGATCAGATCCACGTGGTCGAGCCCCATCCGGCCCAGCGAGGCGTCGAGCTCCCCGCTGGCCTCCTGATCCGGCCAGAACTCCCACCACAGTTTGTTGGACACGATCACCTCGTCGCGGTCCCAGCCCGCGCCGCGGAACAGCTCGCCGAACACGACCTCGGAGTAGCCCGTGGGGATCGGGGCGTGGCCCGTCTCGTCGTTGTAGCGGGCGTCGTCGAGGAAGTTGATCCCCGCCTCGCGCGCCGCCCGCATCACCGCGAGCCCGTCCTCGCGCGACATCCGCTCGTACGTGCGCCACGACCCGAGTGCGAGGCACGACACGTCGAGCGCGGAGTCCCCCAGCGGCCGTGTGGGCAGTTCAGCCACGGTCGCGGACTCTAAAGAACGGCCTGCGCCCGGCTCAGGTCACGTGCTCGACGCTGCTCGTCTTGTCGAGGCCCTTGTCCACGTGCGCGCGGTCCTTGCCGGGCCCGCCGTTGATGCGGTCGCGCTTGCCGTCCTTGGCGGAGATCTTGTCCCTGCCGGGGCCGGCCGCCACCGCATCCTTCCCGCTGCCGGGGTTGATCTTGTCGTTCCCCGCGCCCGCGTAGATCTTGTCGTTGCCGCCGAGGCCCTTGATCTTGTCGCTGCCGCCGAAGCCGCAGATCACGTCGGCGTGGCTCGTGCCGCGCAGCGTGTCGGCGTGCGAGGTGCCCTTGATCGTGCAGGCGGACGGGTTCGGCGGGTTGCCGCTCGGTGGCAAGCTGCCGCCGCCTCCGCCACCACCGCCGCCGCCCGAGTTCGAGCCGCCCGGCGGGGTGAGCGTGATCTTCCAGCGGTTCTCGACGTGCAGCGTGGACGTGCTGGTGGAACTGTCCTCGGTCTTCGTCAGCGTCTTCACCGGATTCGACTTCGAGAGCGAGATGCTGGTGCCGCCGACGGCGTCGAGTGACTGCGGGATGTAGTGGGTCACGCTGGCGAACGCGCTGAAGTCGGCGCCGCAGTCCTTCTCGTCGTTCGACTCGGTGGCGCCTGGAATGGAGAGGCTGAGCGTGATGTCGTCGCCTGAGACCGAGCCCCCGGCCTGCACGGCGAAGTGGTTGCCGTCCACGGGGACGTCGCAGCTGAACGAGCCGTGGTCGCCGTTCGTCCCCTGCAGGTGCCAGGTGAGGAAGTCATAGCTGCCCGTTCCGTCGCCCGAGATGTCGCCGCCGCTGCCCACCTCGAAGCTGAAATGGAGCGTCACCTGGTGCGTCTCGTCGCTGGTGAAGACGATGTCGGGGTTGGTGTGCTGGTCGACGTCCTTGTCGCGCGACTGGAAGCCTGTCGCAGTGCCGTGCCAGACGGCCGCCGCGGCGGCATCCGGGGTGCCTCCGCGGACGGCCACCAGCACCGCAAGCGCGGCTAGGGCCGCGCCGCAAGCGATGGAGCGAAGAAGACGTGGTCCGAGCACGTGCCCACGTTAAGTCGAGACCCGCCGCCCAAACATCGGGGAACCACCCCCATCTTGGTGGGACGCGCCAAGTGTCAAATTCGCTGACAGCCTTTTGACAAATCGTTTGACAGTCATTGGGACCGTCACTACAGTCGCGCCGCAATGAGGGCGGCCCTGCTGCGCGAGTACCACACTCGCCTCGAGCTTGTGGACCATCCGACGCCGGAGATCACGCGCCCCGACGAGGTGCTGGTGAAGGTCGGCGGCGCGGGTGTGTGCGCCACCGACCTGCACGCGATCGAGGGCTTGATGGAGCCGGCGGGCGTCACCCTCCCCCGCGTCCTCGGCCACGAGAACGCCGGCTGGGTGGAGGCCGTGGGCGACCTCGTGAGCACAGTCTCGCCCGGCGACCCGGTGATCCTCTACCCGCCGTACAGCTGCGGGCTCTGCGTCCCCTGCCGCCGCGGCGACGACATGCACTGCGTGAACCACGACTTCACCGGGCTGTCACTCGACGGCGGCTTTGCGGACTACGTGCTGGTACGCGAGCGCTCGGTGATCAAGCTGCCCGAGGGGCTTTCCCCCGCCCAGGTCGCGCCGCACGCC
Source organism: Thermoleophilaceae bacterium (assembly GCA_036555755.1). Classification (GTDB taxonomy): domain Bacteria; phylum Actinomycetota; class Thermoleophilia; order Solirubrobacterales; family Thermoleophilaceae; genus JAICJR01. Next base: position 9,192 of record DATBKS010000206.1, on the reverse strand, counting down.
GACGCCGGCCTGACCGCCTATCACGCCGTGCGCCGCGTGGCCGGACTCATGAAGCCGGGCACCAACACGGTCGTGATCGGGATCGGCGGGGTCGGCCACATCGCCGTGCAGCTGGCGCGCGACCTCGGCGCGAGCCGCGTGATCGCGATCGACACGGAACAAGAGCGTCTTGATCTCGCCAGCGAGCTCGGCGCGGACGAGATCGTGAGAGCGAGCGATGGCGCGTCCAATGTGATCCGGGAACTCACCGGCGGCCGTGGCGCCGATGTCGTGCTCGACTTCGTCGGCACGAACGCCACGCATTCGGGCTCGATGGAGATGCTCGCGCGCGCCGGCACTTACTCGGTGGTCGGCTACGGGGGCAACCTGCCACTCACCTCGATGGGCCTCGTGGTGGACGAGAAGACTGTGGTGGGCAACCTGGTCGGGTGCTGGACGGACCTCTACGAGCTGATCCAGCTCCACGCGGCCGGCCGTGTGACATTGCGGGTTGAGACACACCCGCTCGAGGCGATCAACGAGGTCCTCGACAAGCTCCGCGGCGGCGAGATCCTCGGTCGCGCCGTGCTGGTACCGGGCTAGGTCAGCTTGGCCGGGAGCGGTCCTACACTGGGCACCGGGATGACGGCCGACAAGAGTCTTTCTTCAGTCGATCGCTTCTCACCGGTGCGGCTCGACGCAAGCGAGCACATCGCGCGCGAGATCAGGCTCTACGTCGAGCGCAAGGGCCTCAAGCCCGGCGACCGCATCGGCACTGAGAACGAGCTGGCGCGCGAGTTCGGCGTCAGCCGCCCCACGCTCCGCGAGGCACTCAGGCTGCTAGCGGGGTCCCACCTCATCCAGGTGAACCAGGGCCGCTCGGGCGGCATCTTCGTCTCCGCGACGGCCAACGAGAGCATGGGCCGCAACGTGAGCCAGGCGATCGCGACGATGCTCGCCACCGAGAGGGTGTCGCTGCACGAGCTGCTCGAGGCGCGCATCTACCTCGAGGTGCCACTCGCGGGGCTCGCCGCCGAGAAGGCCGACAAGGAGACGGTGGCCGAGCTCGAGGCGGCGATCGCCGCGGCCGAGGGCAAGGACCCGGCGTCCGACGAGTTCCGGCAGGCAGACGGCCACTTCCACAAGACGATCGCGGACGCCGCGGGCAACGACCTGATGGTGGCGTTCACGAGCTGGATCCTCGAGGTGCTCCAACCCTCGCTCGTGGCGTACATGGGACCGGCGCTCGAGGGCGACGACATCCTCGATCAGCACCGGCGCATCCTCCGCGCGATCCGCCGCGGTCAACCGGCCGCCGCGCAGCGGGCGATGCTGCAGCACATCGAGCACGTGCGCCGGGTGGTGCGCAAGCTCGACGCTCGCGCCGGCGGCCGACCCAGCTAGCTAGCCGCGGCCGTTGACGCTGGCGGCGGCCGTGCGCACGGCGTCGGCTGCCGCTTGGAGGGCGGCTCGCTCCTCGTCGGACAGATCCCACTCGTGGATCTCCTCCACGCCTGCGGGGCCGAGTGTGACCGGCACGCTGACGCTCACACCGTCGAGGCCGTACTCGCCCTCGAGCACGATCGAGGCGGGGAAGCAGCCGTCATCGCCGTTCGCGATCGCCTTGACCATCCGCGCGGTGCCGAGGCCGGAGGTCCAGGTGGACGAGCGGCCGGAGTCGAGCGCCTTGTGCTTCGCGAACCAGCCCTGGGTGAAGTCGGTGGCGGCGCCGCGCTGCTCCGGGCTCAGGCTCACCGGCTCGCCGTCCACCGCCACGCGCGTGAAGAGCGGCACCGACGAGTCGCCGTGCTCGCCGATCACCCAGGCGTCCACCCGGCCGGGGTCGACGCCGAGGGCGAGGCCGATGCCGGTGCGCAGGCGCAGCGAGTCGTTGAGCGTGTAGCCGATCACGCGCTTGCGGTCGAGGCCGGTGGCGCTCTGGAAAAGCATCACGAGCGGGTCGACGGGATTGGTGACCATCAGCACCACGCCGTCCCAGTCCGAACCGAGCGCCTCGGCGGCGGCTCGCACGATCTCGGCGTTGCGCTCTAGGAAGAGCAGCCGCGAATCGACCAGCCCCTCGGCGAACGAAGCGCAGACCACGACGATGTCCGAGTCGGCCAAGTCGCCCTCGTCACCCTCGCGCACTGAGCCGGCCGCGCCCTGTTCGAGCACCTGCTGGAGGTCCATGACGTGCGAGGTCGCCATCTGGGCGCGGCTGTCGATCACGACCACGTCGTAACCGCCGCCGCCGACCAGGAGATTGAAAGCCGCCGAGGCACCGACGCCGCCGGCACCGCCGTAGAGAGCCACCTTCACGCCCCCAGTTTAATCGTCAAACAGTTTTTGGCATTCGGCCGTCTGTCCCTGTAGGCTTGCCGTCCTCATGGCCCGGGACGGCGCCCAGACACAGACGGTGCGCGACGCTGCGCTCGAGACGATGCGTCGTCACGAGCTCACGACGATCTTCGCCAACCCGGGCTCCACCGAGATCGCCTTCCTCTCCAACCTGCCCGACGACTTCGAGTTCATCCTCGGCCTGCACGAGGGCGCCGTGGTGGCGATGGCCACGGGCTACGCGCTCGGCCGCGGCAAGCCCGCGTTCGTCAACCTCCACACCACCGCCGGGCTCGGGCACGGCGTGTCCGCGCTCGCCACCGCGCGGGTCAATCACGCTCCGCTCGTAGTGGTGGTGGGCCAGCAGGACCGGCGTCACCTTGCGCTCGAGCCGTTCCTCGCCGGCCACCTGGAGGGCCTGGCGGGCGAGTATCCGGTGTGGGTGAACCAGCCGGTGCAGGCCACCGACGTGCCCGCTGCCATCGCGCGCGCAGCGTACGAGGCCGCCACCGCGCAGGGACCGGCGATCGTGATCGTCCCCCAGGACGACTGGATCCAGCCCTACGACCGCGGCGGCACCGAGCCGGCGGCGCCCGCTCATCTGGTGCGCTCGAGCGGCGTCGAGCACGGTGCGGTGGAGGAACTGGCCGGGATGTTCGCCGAGTCGGAGAGCCCGGGAATCGTCTGCGGTGCCGGCACGCGCGACCAGCGGGGCTGGGACGCCCTCGTCGCCCTGGCCGAGCACCTCGGTTGCCCGGTGTGGCAGGAGTCGTTCGGAGGCGCCGCCGGGTTCCCGCAGGACCACGACCTGTTCGCCGGCTTCCTCCCCGCTGGGCGCAAGCGCCTGCGCGACACGCTCGCGGGCCGCGACCTGGTGGTTGCCGTGGGCGCGCCGATCTTCCGCCAGTACGGCTACGAACCGGGACCGCTCGTGGAGCCGGGCACCCGCCTCGCCGTGATCACCGACGACCCGGCCGAGGCACACCGCAGCCCCGCGGACCTCGCCCTGCTCGCGCCGCCCGCCGCGGTGTGCGAGATGCTCGTGGGCGAGCTGCCGGCGCGCGGCCGCGGCGACATCCCGCCGCGTCGCGAGATGCCCGTGCCCGAGCCTCCCGCCGAGGGCGAGCCGCTCCATGCGAGCCACGTGCTGGCTGCGCTGGCCGAGCGTCTGCCGCGCGACATCGTGCTCGTCGAGGAGACGCCCTCGAGCCGCCCGGAGCTGCACGAGCGCCTGCCCGCGCGCGAGCCGCTCGGTTTCATCGGCGCCGCGATGGGCGGCCTCGGCTTCGGTCTTCCCGGCGCCATGGGACTGCGCAAGGCGCTGCCCGACCGCCCCGTGATCGCCATCGTCGGGGACGGCTCCTCGATCTACACGATCCAGGGTCTCTGGAGCGCGGCGCGCTACGGCATCAGTCCGCTGATGATCGTCCTGTCGAACGGCCGCTACGCGGTGATGGACCGCCTGGTGGACATGGCCGGCAAGAGCGGGCCCTGGCCGGCCTTCGACCTGGACGTGTCTGCGATCGCGCGCGACTTCGGCTGCAACGCCAAGCGCATCGAGCGCCACGACGATCTGATCAGCACGCTCGACGAGGTGATCCCCACGCTCGCCGACCGCACCGAGCCGCTGCTCCTCGAGATCGTCGTCACGACCGAGAAGCACTTCGCGCCGTAGGCGGCGGCTCAGCTGTAGCCATGGCGGTGCAGGAACTTCCGCAGCGAGCGGACGAAGCGCGCGCCGCGCGCCCACGGGTCGCCCTTGCCGAGGCCGTCGAGGCGCCCGTGCTTGCGCGCCGAGCGCACCAGCTTCCAGCCGGTCGAGCCGTGCCCGAGCAGGTACTCGTCCGCGACGTAGGCCGCCACCACTCCGCGCATGTCCAGCTTGCGATTGCGCTTGGCGCGGTAGGTGCGCAGGGCCTTCTTCGCGTCGGCCTTGATCACCTTCGGGTAGTTGCGCGTGACGTTGTTCAGCTTGCCGGCGCGGAACTGCCAGATCTGCGGCGGGAACCAGCTGCCGGCGAATGAGGTGAAGGCGTAGGCGAAGTGGTCGTCGGCGCTGCGCAGCTCCGGCACGCCGTCGCCGTCGAGGTCCTTGAGCGAATAGCCCACGTCGCCCCACTCAGCCGGCGTGCCTATGTAGCTCGTGCCGGTGTAGCGGTAGATCCAAGTGTCCACGCAGCAATGGGCGCCGCCCGTGTAGATGTCGAGCAGCACCTCTGGCTCGCCGTCGCCGTCGAGGTCCGCAGCCTGCAGCGACTTGGCGGTTCCGCCGCCCGCGCCGGCGGGCACGATGCCGCAGCCGTTGCACGGCTCGGGCACGTCGGTGTCGAGCGCGGTGGCGCCAGCCCGGACGATCTGGAGGTGCGTGCCGGACACGTTGAAGAGCCCCGGCCCCACGTCGTAGGTGAGGGTCGCCTTCACGGCGCCGCTCGTGGCGGTCTCGGTCTTCAGCTTGGCGAGCGACACGTTCGGCCACGCCACGCACAGCGAGGCGAAGACGAGGACGGTGGCTAGAGAAAGGCGAGTCCGCACGACCAGTCAGCTGATCGTACGGCGAGCGGCGGATGCGCGCCAGCGATCTTTACTCGCTCAGCGAGCGCACGACGCGCCGGTGCTCGCGCATCGTCTCCATGCCGTCCTCGCCCGGCTGGCGGCCGAAGCCGCAGTACATCGCCACGCCGAAGTCGTCGAGGTACTTCGATGCGGTCCGGTGCCGGCGCTCGAGGCCCGGCACGCCGTCGATCGGCAGGACGATCCCGAGGTACACGCGCGTGTCCCCCACGTTCAGCTCGGACAGCGGCTTGAAGAAGTCGTCGTCCTCGCTGCGCAGGTAGCGCGGGCCGGCAAGGTGCAGCCAGTCCACGGTGCGGCCGGAGTTGGCCACCGCGTGGTTCGCCATCTTCACGATCACGCCCATGTCGCGCGCCTCGTACATCGGCCACTCGGGGAACGTGCCGTAACAGAAGTGGTAGCCCACGAGCACGTCCTCGGGGATCTGGTTGGTCAGGCTGGCAACCGGTTCGGTGAAGCGCTCCCAGGCGCCGTCCGCCGTCCACGCGAGGACGCCCTCGATGTCGAGCACCTCGTAACAGACGTCCCACTGGATGGCGAGGTCGCCGGGTGGGATCTCGGTGGTGAGGCGGGTGAGCTCGCGGCCCACCAGCTCCTCGAAGCCGCGGTTGGCCACCGGATAGTCGCCGCCGAAGTCGGCCTTGAAGCCGTTGAGCGCGCTCGAGGGGAACGGCAGTCCCACCTGGAAGCGCAGGCCGTTCGGGATCACGCCTTCGTCGCGCAGGGCGGCGAACTGCTTGTAGGAGGCGATCGCGTCGTCGATACGCGGCCAGCTGTCCCAGTGCAGGTCGGTCGCGCCGTCGCGGATCTTGAAGACGGGGGTTTCGTAGGCGTGTCGCGGGATGCCCGTGGGCGACGCCGTCGCCTCTACGGTCTCCACGTCCGGGTTCGGCTTGACGAGCTGCTCGCGCTCGAAGCCGACCCAGGCGCGCCGCGGTCCGGTCTCGCCGTCGGGCAAAGCGAAGACCAGGTCGCCGAACAGCTCGGCCCCGGCGCGGAACGCGTCCTCTGTCGAGTCGGCCGGAAGGCTGCCCACCAGCAGCAGCTCGGAATCTGCCCGCGAACCCATTGCTGCCGCCAGGGTATCGGGGTCACGGCCCCGGCCTCGGGCTCGGAGGAGGTGAGCCCGAGGCCGCTTTGGGGGGCGAAGGTCAGCTGACCTCGACGACCATCAGGGAGTTGCCGTCGGGATCGCGGAACCAGAACAGCGGCGGGACCGGGTCGCCCATGCGGCTGACCTCGGCGTCCACGTCGACGCCCTTTGCCTTGAGGTCGGCGTGCACGGCGTCGATGTCGTCGGTCTGGAGGCCGATGCCGGTCTCCGTGTTGCCGGCCTGCTTGCCGGGCGGCGGCTGCACGATGGCGATCGTGGTCTCCTGGCCCGCTGGGGCAACTTCGACCCAGCGGTACTGGTCGGCCACCGGGATGTCGGCGCGCAGCTCGAAGCCGAGCTTCTCCGTGTAGAACTCGATCGCCCGCTCCTGGTCGGTGATCGGGACTACGACGACGCCGATCTTGTTGAGACGAGTCTTGGTCTGGGTCACGACTTCCTCCTGAGGGGTTCGAATTACCTCCTTAGACCTGGCGCCCAGCCAAGACTCATCGCTCGGGTTACGCCTTTAGGTGCGTGACCGAAACGCCGAACTGCTCCGCCATGCGCTCGGCCACGATCGAGCGGTGGCAGGCCTCGGGGTCGCGCTCCACGCAGAAGAGCGCCGTGGCGCCTTCGTTCGGCATCTGCTCGACGATCGGCCCGAGGTCCACTTGGTCGAGGATCTCGCGCGTGTAGCGCTCGGCGTACTCGCGCGCGAGGTGCGTGCGCGAGCGCTTGCCCTCCCCCAGCCGGTCGTCCTCGCGGTACTGAACCTGGCGCAGCTCGGTGGTGGGCGCGAGCTCCTTGTGGTGCCGGTACTCGATGCCCGCCTCCTCGAGCGCGGCTTCGAGCCGGGCGGCGTTGGCCCATGCGTAGTCGGGGCCGCGCACGCCGCGGCGCTGGCGGACATCGAGCAGCTGCCTCACGTCGGCCTCGCGCAGCGCGGCGAGGAACTGGTCGAGCGTCGACCCGTACACGCCGATCGTCACCACCGTGGGCATCTCGTTGATCGTGGCATAGGGTCGGGGCGTGTCAGTCGCCACTGTCGACGCCGTCTACGAGGAGCGCTACTGGTACCCGGAGGACGGTGGCCAGGTGTGGCTCGTCGGCTACCAGCTGGTGGACGTGGCGTCGGACCGCTTCCTCGCCCGTGACGCGCCGGAACTTCTCGAGCGGCGGCTGCTTACCGCCGGCGTGGCAGGCGCTGGGCAGCACCATGTCGACGCGCTCCAGTTGGACGCGGCCGCACCCGGCGAACCGCTTGTGCTCCGTCGCGACCCGGACAACGAGTACGACGAGAACGCCATCGCCGTGGACGCGCGCGGCGGCGAGCAGCTCGGCTGGGTGCCGCGCGAGCTGGCCGCGGAGCTGGCGCGCGAGCTCGATGCGGGCCTGCCCTGGTCGGCGGTCGTGCTGCGCGAGCAGCGCCCCTCGCCGCGCGACCCGCGCACCGGCATCACGATGCTGCTCGCGCCCGCGGAGGCGATCGAGTTGCGCACGTCTCCGCCGCGCCCGTAGGCTTCGGCGCATGGGCATTACTGAGCAGGTCCTTCGGGTACACGACGCCGTCTACAAGAAGAGCGGCGGGCGCTTCGGGCACAAGAACCTCGGCGTCCCGTGCCTCTTGCTCCACACCACCGGCAGGCGCTCCGGCGAGCCGCGTTCGAACAGCCTCGTATACGCGCGCGACGGGAACGACTACCTCATCGTCGCCTCCAATGGCGGTGCCGAGAACAACCCCGGCTGGTTCTTCAACGTCAAGGCGCAGCCGGACGTCGAGATCCAGGTCGGCCGCGAGCGGATGCACGGGCACGCGCGGATCCTCGGGAAGGCCGATCCCGACTACGACCGCCTCTGGAAGATCGTCAACGACGGCAACAGCAACCGCTACGACGGCTACCAGTCGAAGACCACACGCGAGATCCCGATCGTCGCCATCACCCCGGCATGAGCACCTAGTGCGTCACTTAGCTGTTGCCTGGCAACAGTCAAGTGACGCACTACGACTAGTTCGCCGGTGGCGGTTGGCCTTGCGTCCCCTGCGGCCGGAGCGCCTGCAGGTCGCTCTGGCACTTGGCGGCTGCCTTCTTGAACTTCGGGTCGTTGCGGTTGACCTTGCTCGTGTCGAACACCGGGCCCTTCCCTGAGGTGTTGGGAGCCGGCAGGTCGTAGCCGTTCTTGCGCACGCAGGCGACAAACTTGTCGAGCGCCTGCTTGAAGCGCGGGTTGTTCGCGATGTTGAAGTTGCCGCGGCGGCGCGTCGGGTTGATGCCGCACTTCTTGAGCGCCGCCTCGATCTTCGAGAAGTCGCCGGAGCGCGCGGTGCCTCCGCCAGGGGGACCGCCTCCAAAGAAGAAACCGCCGGCACCGCCTTCGCCCCCACCGGGCGGCCCGTTGGCCGGCCGCTGCGGCAACGTAATGCCCGCCTTCTTCAAACAAGCCTGCACAGCCGCCCGGTCGTTGCCCTTATTGCCAGTCGTCTGCGTCGATCCGGTAGACGACGACCCACAGCCGGCCACTAGCGCAGCGAGCACTGCACACAGCACAACGACTCTCACTTCCCACCCCCACCAAATAGCTGATTCAAAACCGCTCCCCCGCCACCGCCGCCACCAGAGCCGCCAGAAGCACCCGAAGACGAACCAGGCGTCGCTCGCACCGAAGTCGCGTTGACCACACCGCCCTTCCCCTTCGACCCCTGCACGATCACGTTCTCGCCCGGGTGAATCGCGTGCACGCTCGTCGTGATCGTCTTGCTCACCGACTCGCCTACCGGCACCTTCACCCTCACCGTCCCGCCGGAGGTGCTCGTGACGTAAAGCGTCCGGCCTTCGACCGAAGACACCCGCCCCGCGGTCACGTTCCCGCTGTCACCGCCGCCGCCAGGGCCGAACAGCGCGCCGCCGCCCCCGGCACGAGCCGCCAGGGACGCGAAGTTGGGCGACCGCCCGCCGCCACCACCGCTCGCCTGCCCCTTCTCCACCAGCACGCCACCGATGAAGCCGGCCGCGGCGATCAGCACCGCGAGCAGCCCGCCGGTGAGCGGCGTGAGCAGCTTGCGGCGCGGTCGTGGGGGCAGCTCGTCGAGCTCGGCGGTCCAGTGCTCGTCGGTCACGGTCATGTCGCGGGTCTCCTCGGTCTCGGGCATCGGGTCACTCGAAGCGCAGGGCCTCGATGGGTCGGAGTCGGGCGGCGCGGCTGGCCGGATAGGT
>DATBKS010000205.1:0-1760 GCA_036555755.1 Thermoleophilaceae bacterium | reverse complement strand
TACGGGGAGGTCGCCCGCGGGCTCGTCGGCCACCGCCGCGTCAATCAGATCCGAGTAGGCCTCGAACACGCACTCGGTGCCGAGCGGCAGGCCCGCCCAGCGGCAGAAGTCCTCGGTCGGGCCCTTCACCGAGCGGCCCTGCACGAACGGGCTCACCGCCACCACCGGCGCGCCCGACTCCGCCACCGCCTCCTGAATTCCGGCCACCGCGAGGATCGGCCCGATCGAGATCACCGGGTTGGACGGCCCGATCACGATCGCGTCTGAGCGCTCGATCGCCGCGATCGCCTCGGGCGACGGACGGGCCTCGTCCATTCCGACCAGCTCGAGGTCCTCGATCTCTGCGCCCTGCTTGCCGCCCTCGGAGATCATGAACTCCTGGAACGGCAGCCACTCGCCGTCGAGCTTCACCTGGGTGCGCACCGGATCGTCCGACATCGGGATCACCTGGGACTCGAGCCCGAGCGCGCGGCACACCTCGGCATGCGCGAGCGTCAGCCGCTCGCCGGCGTTGAGCCGCTCGGTGCGGACAAGGCACATCGCGAGGTCCCGGTCGCCGAGCCGGAACCACGCCGGCCGGTCGGCGCGTTCGAGCGCGTCCATGACCTCGAACGTGTCGCCCTCGATTCCCCAGCCGCGCCCGTCGATCACGTCGGCGAGCGTGTAGGCGACGAGGTCCGGATCGGGGGAGACGTGCACGCCGTACATGTCTACGTCGTCGCCGGTGTTCGCGATCACGGCAAGCTCGCGCGGACCTACGACATCGAGTAGGCCGCGGGCGAGGCGTGCGCCCCCGGTTCCTCCGGCTAGGACGGTTACCACCGGCGGGCGAGGCTACCGGGTAGGCTGCCGACAATGAGGCTCGAGGGGCGGATCGCGCTCGTCACGGGAGGAGCGAGCGGAATTGGGGCGGCAACTTGCCGGCGCTTCGCGGCGGAAGGCGCGCGCGTGGCGGTGACCGACATGAACGCTGCCGGTGCCCAGGAGATCGCCTCCGAGATCAGCGGGAAGCCGTACGAGCTCGACGTGCGTGACGGGGATTCGATCGCGGCCGCTGTACGCGCAGCGGAGGAGGAGCTCGGCCCGATCGACATCCTCGTGAACAACGCGGGCTACGACGAGTTCGGCTTCTTCGTCAACACCGACGAGGCGATGTGGGACCGCGTGCTCGGCGTGAATCTCCGTGGTGTGATCGCGGTGACGCACGCGGTTCTGCCCGGGATGCAGGAACGTCGGCGCGGCCGGATCGTCAACACGGCATCCGAGGCCGGGCGTGTGGGGTCGTCCGGCTCGGGGATCTACTCGGCCGCCAAGGCCGGCGTGATCGGCTTCACGAAGGCGATCGCGCGGGAGTCCGCCCGCTACGGCGTCACCTGCAACGCGGTGGCGCCCGGCCCGATCGAGACCCCGCTGCTCATGCAGGCGCCCGAGGCGCTCGGCGAGGTGGGGCAGAAGCTCGTCGACGTGATGGTGGGCTCGACGGTGCTGCGCCGGCTCGGCCAGCCCGACGAGGTGGCGGCCGCGATCACCTTCCTCGCCTCCGACGACGCCTCGTTCGTCACCGGCCAGGCGCTCGGCGTCTCCGGCGGCCTTGCCATGATCTGAGCCATGGCAGAGCGGGTGCTGATTCGCGAGGTGGGCCCTCGCGACGGCTTCCAGAACGAGCCCGAGATCATTCCCACGGCCGACAAGGTGCGGCTCGTGGAGATGCTCGCGCGCACCGGTCTTCAGCGGCTCGAGGTCACGAGCTTCGTGCGCGC
>DATBKS010000204.1:0-7741 GCA_036555755.1 Thermoleophilaceae bacterium | reverse complement strand
CAGTTCGGGCCGGTGGTGTCGAAGGAGCAGTACGAGCGCGTCAGCTCCTACATCGAGGCCGGCAAGGAGGCGGGCGCCGAGGCGGTGGCCGGAGGCAACGGCGGCAACGGCGAGGGCGGCTATTTCATCGAGCCCACCCTCTTCACCGGCGTGACCGACGACATGAAGATCGCCCGGGAAGAGATCTTCGGCCCGGTGCTTGTGGCGATGCCTTACGACGACCTCGACGAGGTCGCACGGCGCGCCAACGACACCGAGTACGGCCTGGCCGCGGGCATCTGGACCCGCGACGTCGGCAACGCGCACACGCTCGCCGCAAAGCTCAAGGCGGGCTCGGTCTACATCAACGCGTACGGGATGGTCGACGCCGCGGCGCCGTTCGGCGGCTTCAAGGCGTCCGGCATCGGGCGCGAGATGGGCCACGCGAACCTCGACGCCTACCTCGAGGTGAAGACCGTGTGGACGAACCTGACGTAGCTAACGCGCCAGCAGCTGCCTGAGCACGTAGTGCAGGATGCCGCCGTGGCGGTAGTAGAGCCACTCGTTCGGCGTGTCGATCCGCACCGTCGCCTCGAACTCGATGGGGTCGCCGTCGTCCGGCTTGGCGGTGACCTCCAGCTTGCGGTCGCCGTCTGAGAGCTCGGCGAGGTCGAAGGTCTCCTTGCCGGTCAGGCCGAGCGACTCGACGTTCTCGCCGTCGGCGAACTGGAGCGGCAGGATGCCCATGCCCACGAGGTTCGAGCGGTGGATGCGCTCGTAGCTCTCGGCGATCACGAAGCGCACGCCGAGCAGGCGCGGGCCCTTGGCGGCCCAGTCGCGCGAGCTGCCCGAGCCGTACTCCTTGCCCGCGAGCACGCCCAGCGGCACGCCCTCGTCGGCGTACTGCATCGCGGCGTCGAAGATCGTGGTCTCCTCGCCGTCCGGCAGATGGACCGTGAAGCCGCCCGAGGTGCCCGGCGCGAGCTGATTGCGCAGGCGCACATTGGCGAAGGTGCCGCGCATCATCACCTCGTGGTTGCCGCGGCGTGAGCCGTATGAGTTGAAGTCCTTCTTCTCCACCCCGCGCTCCACCAGGTACTTGCCCGCAGGCGAGTCCTCCTTGAAGGAGCCCGCGGGTGAGATGTGGTCCGTGGTGACGCTGTCGCCGAGCAGCGCGAGGATACGCGCGCCCTGGACCTGCTCGAACGAGTCGGGCGCGTCGGCGGGCATGCCCTCGAAGTAGGGCGGCAGCTTGACGTAGGTGGAGTCGTCGGCCCAGGCGTAGCGGTCGCCCTCGGGAACGTCGAGGCCGTTCCAGTTGTCGTCGCCCTCGAACACCTCGCCGTAGCTGCCGGTGAACATCTCGGACTTGACGGACTCCTCGATCACCTGGTGGATCTCCTCCTGCGAGGGCCAGACGTCCTTGAGGTAGACAGGCTCGCCATCCGAGCCCTCGCCGAGCGGCTCGTCGAAGATGTCCGCGTCCATCCGCCCGGCGAGCGCGTACGCGACCACGAGCGGCGGCGAGGCGAGGTAGTTCATCTTCACCTCGGGGTGGATGCGGCCCTCGAAGTTGCGGTTGCCCGACAGCACGGCGCAAACCGACAGGTCGGCATCCGTCACGGCCTTCGAGATCTCCGGCGGAAGCGGGCCGGAGTTGCCGATGCAGGTCGTGCAGCCGTAGCCGACGAGGTTGAACTGGAGCTGCTCGAGGTACTCGGTGAGGCCGGCCTTGTCGAGGTACTCGGTCACGACCTTGGATCCCGGCGCAAGGCTCGTCTTCACCCACGGCTTGCGCGCGAGCCCGCGCTCCACCGCCTTCTTGGCGAGCAGGCCGGCGCCCACCATCACGGACGGGTTGGAGGTGTTCGTGCAGCTCGTGATCGCCGCGATCACCACGGCGCCGTGGAAGAGCTCGAACTCGTCGCCGTCGAAGTTCACCGGCACGGTCTCCTGCACCAGCTCGACGGTGGAGGCGGGAGCCTTGACGCTGCCGTCCGGGTCGGGCTCGTTGCTGCTGCCCGGGCTCGGCGGGTCGCTCGCGGGGAACGACTCGGAGGACGCTTCGTCGTGGTCGTGCAGATCGTGGCCGTGGCCGTTCTCGCCGAGGTCGGACGCGAGCGCCTCGGCAAACACCTCGTGCGCCTCGCTCAGCCGCACCCGGTCCTGCGGGCGCTTCGGCCCCGCGAGGCTCGGCTCGACGGTCGACATGTCGAGCTCGAGCGTGTCGGAGTAGGTGGCCTCCTCCGAGCTCTCGTCGTGGAACATGCCCTGTTCCTTCGTGTACGCCTCGACCAGCTCGACGAGCTCCTTGGGGCGGCCCGTGAACTCGAGGTAGCGGAGCGTCTCCGCGTCCACGGGGAAGATCCCGCATGTGGCGCCGTACTCCGGCGACATGTTGCCGATGGTCGCGCGGTCGGCGAGCGGCATGTTGGCGAGACCCTCGCCGTAGTACTCCACGAACTTCCCGACCACGCCCTTCTCGCGCAGCATCTGAGTGACGGTGAGTACGAGGTCGGTGGCGGTCGAGCCCTCGGGGAGCTCACCCGTGAGCTTGAAGCCGACGACCTGCGGCAGGAGCATCGACACCGGCTGGCCGAGCATCGCCGCCTCGGCCTCGATCCCGCCGACGCCCCAGCCGAGCACGCCGAGGCCGTTGATCATCGTCGTGTGCGAGTCGGTGCCGACGAGCGTGTCGGGGAACGCCTGGCCGTCGCGCGCGTAGACGACGCGGCCGAGGTACTCGAGGTTCACCTGGTGGCAGATGCCCGTGTTGGGCGGCACCACCGCGAAGTTGTCGAAGGCCGTCTGGCCCCAGCGCAGGAACGCGTAGCGCTCGCGATTGCGCTCGAACTCGAGCTCGGCGTTGCGCGCGAAGGAAGTGCGCGAGAGGAACTCGTCGACTTGGATCGAGTGGTCGATCACCAGCTCGGCGGGCTGGAGCGGGTTGATCTTGGCGGGGTCGCCGCTCATGTCGGCCATCGCGTCGCGCATCGCGGCGAGGTCAACGATCGCGGGGACGCCGGTGAAGTCCTGCATCAGCACGCGGCTCGGCGTGAAGGCGATCTCCTCGCTCGGCTCGGCGTTGTGGTCCCAGCGGGCGATCTTCTCGACGTCCTCGGCGGTCACGTTGTCGCCGTCCTCGGTGCGGAGGAGGTTCTCGAGCAGGATCTTGAGCGAGTACGGAAGGCGCGCGATGTCGAACTTGGACTGCAGCGCGTCGAGGCGGAAGATCTCGTAGTCGGTATCGCTCACGGTGAGCGTCGCGCGGGCGTCAAAGCTGTTCGGATTGGGCATGTCCTGAACCCTACTCATCGGGTGTCTCTACGCTCCGCTGGTGTACCCGCTGCATGACGTCACATGCGTCGTTCACGTCCACTCGACGCATTCGGACGGCACCGGCACGGTGCCCGAGATCGCCGCGGCGGCCGCGCGCAACTCGGTCGACGTCGTCCTCTTGACCGATCACGACACGCTCGCCGCCCGCCGGCACGGCGAGGAGGGCTGGCACGGCGACGTCCTCGTGCTCGTGGGCGAGGAGGTGACGCCGAAGAACCGCGACCACTACCTCGCGTTCGACACCGTGCGTGAGACGAGCCGCAACCAGCCGGCCGCCGGGATCGTCGCGGACGTCGCGCGGGCGGGCGGCTTCGGCTTCGCGGCCCATCCCTTTTCCAATGGCTCGGAGCGCTTCAGCCGCATTCGCGGGATGCCGTGGACGGACTTCGAGTGCGACGAGCTGCGCGGGCTCGAAGTGTGGAGCTTCGTGAGCGACACGGGCGAGCGACTCGGCTCGTTCGGCGACATCCTGCGCTTCATTGCGCGCCCGGAGGCCGTGCTCGACCACCCGCCTGAGCGCAACGTCGCTGAGTGGGACCGCCTCTGCGGGCTGCGGCGCGTGGTGGGTATCGCGGGCATCGACGCGCATCAGATCGGCTACCGCGTGCGCGGCCGCGTGCCGGTGAGACTGATGTCATACGCGCGCTCGTTCCGCTTCCTGCGCACGCACGTGCTGTGCGAGGAGGCGCTGAGCGGGGAGCTCGAGCACGACCGCACGCAGGTCTTCGGGGCGCTGCGCGAGGGGCGTTGCTACATGTCGGTCGACTCGCTGGCGCCACCGCGCGGGTTCGCGTTCGCCGCAGGTGAGACGCCGATGGGCGCGGAGGCCGCATTCGGCGGGCAGACGCTCAGCGTCACCGTTCCCCAGCCCGCGCACCTGCGCCTGCTCCGGGGCGGGAAGCTGATCGAGGAGCGCGACGGCTCGGAGCTCGAGCACGTCGCTGGCGAGCCGGGCGTCTACAGGATCGAGGCGCGGCTGCGCGAGCGCACCTGGATCCTCTCCAACCCGATCTACCTCAGCGCTTGAGCTTCAGCGTCTTGAAGTTGCACTGAACGTCGTCGCACTTGCCGGCCGCTGCGAGGCGCGCGATCAGCCGGCCGCCCTGCAGAACCTGGAGCTCGTAGCCGAGCGGCTTGTCCCTGAGCCCGAGCCCGCGCACCTGTCCCCGCAGACCGATCGCCGAGTCGTCCCCCTCCGCGCCGACGAACCAGTGTGGGCTGCGCAGGTGGCGCTCCGAGAGGCCGTAAGACGCGTCGCTCTGGCGCAGTGCGATCGTCGCGGTCTTGAATGGCACCTTCCCGCTCGGCAGCCGCGCCCGGCTCACTCCGCGCAGGCGCACCTCGACCGGGCGCAGGTCGGTGGTCTTGCCGATGTTCGTCCCCCACTTCCAGTCGATGTCGTACTTCAGGTGGACGTGGATGCCGCGCCGATGACGCGGATCGGAGAGACGCAGCGGCGTCGGGGCGCCGACCTGGACGGTGGTCGAACCGCTGCCGGTGCAGTTGCTGCCCGTGGCTGACCCGTCGTCCTGGGTCCAGGTGGCGGTGATGGTCAACGGGCCGGGCGCGCTCGGCTGGACCGCCGCCCTCCCCGACCCGAGGTCGAGTCGCTTACCCACAGGCCCGCCGCCGTTGAAGACCGGCACACCTGGCGGGGCCGAAATCTGGATCGTCGACTCGTCGACAGCCGGGCCGCCCGTGTTGAAGGTCACGTCGACCTGCAGCGTGTGGGTGGCCGTGAAGGTGGTGTCGCTGCCGGCCTCCACGTCCTGGACGGCGAACGAGACCGGAGTGACGACGCCCGCGGGGCAGGCAGGGTTGGACTGGGCTCCAGCCTGGCTCGTCAAAGCCACGACCAGAGCGAGAACCGCGCCGGTGGGCAGGCAGCGGCCAAGCACGTTGCGATCCTAAGTCAGTCGCACTGGCGCGTCCAGAGAAGGCGCGAGGCCTCGCCCGCCCTGTCCCTGCCAAGATGTCGCACCCATGGGTTTCGACCAGTACCACGAGCCGCCCAACGAGCTGCCGGAGGATACGCGGACCTTCGCGCGCCTCTGCGCCTCGCTGACCGAGGAGGCGGAGGCGATCGGCTGGTACCAGCAGCGCATCGCGATCGAGAGGGACGGCGAGGCGCTGGCGATCATGCGCGACGCCCAGGGCGAGGAGTTCAAGCACTTCTGCATGGACCTCGAGTTCCTCCTGCGCCGCACGCCGCTCTGGCGCGAGATCGCGGAGGGAATCCTGTTCCAGGACGGCGACATCGTCGAGCACGGCGAGGAGGCTGAGGAGGAAGCGGTGGAGGGTGCGGCCGAACGCGGCGCGCCTCTGGCGGGCAGCGAATCACTCGGCCTCGGCGACCTGCGGGGAGGAAACACATGAGCCATCTGCTGCGCGAACACGCGCCGATCACCGAGGCCGGCTGGGAGCTGATCGACGAGGAGGCGCGCGGGCGGCTCACGCCGAGGCTCGCCGCACGCAAGCTGGTCGATTTCTCCGGCCCTCGCGGCTGGAAGGCGTCGGCCACCAACCTGGGGCGCACAGACCCGATCGGCAAGGTGCCGAGCGATGGTGTCAGCGCCGTTCAGCGCAAGGTGCTGCCCCTGGTCGAGCTGCGCGCCGCATTCCCCGTCGACCGGAGCGAGCTGCGCGACGGTGACCGCGGTGCCGAGGATGTCGACTTTGCGGCGCTCGACGAGGCCGCGCGGTCGATTGCAATCGCCGAGAACAGGGCGGTCTTCCACGGTTGGAAGGCGGCGGGGATCGTCGGCATCGCCGAGGTGTCGCCACACGAACCGATCCCCCTCGGCGACGACTGCTCACGCTATCCGCGTCATGTAGCGAAGGCGGTCGAACAGCTCCTATCAGCTGGCATCGACGGGCCGTACGGGCTGGCACTGGGGCCAGTGGCGTACACCAACGTGCTTGAGACGGGTGAGAATGGCGGCTACCCGCTGCTCGAGCACCTCCGGAAGATCCTCTCAGGGCCGCTCGTCTGGGCGCCCGGCGTCGAGGGTGCGATCGTGCTGAGCATGCGCGGGGGCGACTTCCTCTTCGACAGCGGGCAGGACATCTCCGTCGGCTATGACAGCCACGACGCCGACGCTGTCCAGCTCTATCTGGAAGAGAGCTTCAGCTTCCGAGCCGTCACGCCGGAAGCGGCCCTAGCCCTGCCCTAGTCGGCGAGCCCCACGACGTCCAGCGCCTCGCCGCGGCGCCGGAACACCTTGCCCCACACGACCTTGCCGTGCTCGAGCCGCCAGACGAAGCTCGCGGGATCGTCGGCCACCGAGCCGCCGCCCGACGCGTAGATGCGGCCGAACGCGAGCACGTAGCTGCCCGCGTGCCGGTACTCCTGGATGTTCACGTCAAGGCGCTCCCAGGTGTCGGCCACATCATCGAAGTACTGGCGCATCCCCGAGTGCCCGAGGTAGGACCGGTGCGGGCGGGCGAACGTCGGCGCGGGCTCGAACAGGACGCCCGGATCGAGGTGGACGACCATCTTGTCGATGTCGCGCGACGAGAAGGCCTCGAAGACCTTCTTGATGACCGCGACGTTGTCCTGCCCGGTGGTGCGACCGGAGTGGCGGGAGTCCTCCGCTTCTCCGCTCACAGGCCAGCCACCTCGGGTCGCGGTCCGGGGCCGCGCGAGTCCATGGGCGCGAGTGTTACAGGTCGCTACAGACGGCTCCATACCACGGCGGCAGCAATCAACACGATGGCTACCGCCAGCGCGCCCAGGGCGCCGTCCAGTGGTGCCGCAAGACGCTCGGCGTCGAGCTCCACCTCGCTGCCGTCCGCGAGCGTCTGGGTGCCGCTCAGGTGGAGCGTGCGGCGCCGCAGCTCGCGCACCGGAGTGCTGAGCCGCCGCTGCGCGAGACTGAGCGCGAAGCAGCCTGCCGCCACACCCACGCCGGGCAGCCGCAAGGTGAGCGCGTTGGCCCAGTAGCTCGTCAGAGCCGGGAACGCTCCCCAGGCCAGCGCGAACCAGATGTCCGAGTGAAAGCGCCCGCCGAACAGCTCGAGGTTGTAGGCCAGAACGATGAACGCGCCGGCGGCGACGAACACGGCGAGCGATGCCGACACCGTGATCACGCCGACCACCCCGATAGCCACGGCGACTACAAGGCTCACTGCGGCGAGAAAGATCAGCGTGCGGTCCGAGAGCTGCGTCCGGAGCGGCCGCCCGTTGAGCTCGTCGAGTGCGTGCGCACAGACGCCTACGCCGAGGAAGAAGGCCACGAGCGCGGCCGCCAGCCTGTCGCCGTGCATGGTCGGCGCCACGGCTGCGCCGAGTGCGACGTAGCTCAGGTGCCACGCGGTGTACGGCGGATGGAGCAACGTGACGAGGTCGCGCCAGCCGCCAGGCGCGAGCGCGTAGAAGGCCGGGCGCTGAACTCCTCTATGTGCGTCCGTTGTCTCTCACCCC
>DATBKS010000203.1:0-29489 GCA_036555755.1 Thermoleophilaceae bacterium | reverse complement strand
CTGCGCGCCGACGGCGAGGCCTTCGAGCTGATCCCCGACGACGAGCGCCTCCTCGGCCCGCCCGGGCACGCGCGCGAGCTGATGCCCGGGGTGGCGGAGGTGATGGAGAGGGCCGGCGTGACGTACGCCGAGGTCGACGTGATCGGCGTGGGGGTCGGGCCCGGCACCTTCACCGGTCTGCGCATCGGTGTGACGACGGCGCGCGCACTCGCGCACGCCCACGAGCTGACCCTGCATCCGGTGTCCTCGCTCGCGGCGCTCGCGGAGGGGATCGACGCCGAAACGCGCCTCCCGCTGATCGACGCAAAGCGCGGCGAGCTGTTCGCCGCGCTGTACCGCGACGAGCAGGAACTGTGGCCGCCATTCGCCGCTACCCCGGAGCAGGTAATCGAGCGGCTACGGGACGGCTCTGTCACTGCAATGGCGGCTGGAGACGGCTCGCTACGATTTCAGGACCAGCTCGAGGCGGGCGGAATCACGGTCGGACCCGCCGGAGCCCACGCGGTTCGCGGGTTGCACGTCTGCCGACTCGCCGCCCGCGTTCCGGCTGTCCCGCCCGAGGCCGTGCTGCCCAACTACCTCCGAGACCCAGACGCCAGGCCACAGCGATGAGCGACCAGTTCAAGATCCGCCGCCTCACATATGCGGACCTGCCGCAGGTGATCGCCATCGAGCGGCGCGCGTTCCCGACGCCGTGGTCGCTCGCGATGTTCGTGCTCGAGCTGTCGAAGCCGAGCGGGATCTGCCTCGCGGCGATCCGTGAGGAGCGCGTGGTGGGCTACCTGGTCTGCTCACGCTACGACCGCGTCTGGCACGTGATGAACGTGGCGGTGGACGATCGCCTCCTGCGTCATGGCATCGCCACGGCGCTGCTCACGCGCCTGTTCGAGATCGCCGACCGGCCCGGCGAGCAGTACACCCTCGAGGTCCGTGAGTCCAACCAGGGCGCAATCACGCTGTACGAGCGCTTCGGCTTCAAGTCCGCCGGCCTCCGTCCCGGCTACTACCACGACAACAAGGAGGACGCCGTGATCATGTGGCGCACGGCCGACTCCGGCGAGGCCGTGGAAGAAGCGGCGGAGGGCGCCCGCCCCGCGCACGCGTGATCCTCGGGATCGAGACGAGCTGCGACGACACGTGCGCGGCGCTCGTCACGCCTGACGGCCAGATCCTGTCGAACGTCGTCGCCTCGCAGGGGCTGCTTCACGAGCGCTACGGCGGCGTGGTGCCGGAGATCGCGTCGCGCAGGCACCTGGAGCTGGTGGACGCCGTCACGGCGGACGCGCTGGAGAGGGCCGGCGCGTCGCTTGACGACGTGCGCACCGTCGCCGTCACGCGCGGCCCGGGGCTGATCGGCGCGCTGCTCGTCGGTGTGTCGAGCGCCAAGGCGCTGGCCGCGGCGCGTGAGCTGCCGCTCACACCGGTTAACCACCTGCACGGCCACGTGGTGGCGAGCACGCTGGGGGAGAACCCGATCGAGCCGCCCTTCCTCTGCCTGGTTGCCAGCGGCGGGCACACGTTCGTCGCGCGTGTGGACGACCCCGCGGAGCACACCGTCCTCGGCCAGACGCTCGACGACGCCGCCGGCGAGGCCTTCGACAAGGGTGCCCGCATCCTCGGCCTGGAGTACCCGGGCGGTCCGGTGATCGACAAGCTCGCGCGCGAGGGCGACCCGCAGGCGTTCGACTTCCCGCGCTCGCTGCCCGGCGACGGGCTCGACTTCAGCTTCAGCGGCCTGAAGACCGCTCTGCTGTACCGGGTACGCGACCTGGGCGAGGAGGAGGCCAAGCGGCGCAAGGCTGATCTCGCGGCCTCCTACCAGCGCGCGATCGTCGACGTGCTGGAGGCCCGTGCGAAGGCCGCGATCGAGCGCGAACGGCTCACGCGCTTCGCGATCGGCGGCGGTGTGGCGGCCAACAGCGAGTGGCGCGCCCGTGCCCAGGAGCTCGACGCCGAGTTGTGGATCCCGCCGATGGCCCTCTGCACCGACAACGCCGCGATGATCGCCGGCGCCTCGCGCTTCCAGCAGCCGCTTGCCTACCCGGACTACCTCGACCTCGACGCGTCGGCGCGACCCGGCTCTACAGCACCGTGATGATGAAGGCGTGGTCCTCCAGCGCCGAGTTGGCCTGGTTCCGCGTGTAGATCCAGGCGCGCCGGTCGTCGTTCGGGACGCTGGCGACTGAGCAGTCCGAGCCCCAGCCTGTGCTGCCGCAGCGCGCGACCATGATCGTGCTGCGAACCCCCGAGTCAGCCGCATTGGCGATGTAGGTCGCCTGGATGGACCGGCCGGTGAGCGATGTCCCGAAGTTGACGATGTACTGCCCGTCGGCGTAGTGCTGGATGGTGATTCCGCCCGACTGCTCGATGATCGTCGCGTCCTTGCCGATCGCCGCGAACTGCGCCCGCGGCTGAAGCGACGCCGGCGTGAGGCCCCCGACCGTCGCGGCCGTGGAGGCGCTGTCGGCGCTCACGGCATGAGTGGCCGAATCGGCGCTGACCGCAGACGCCACCTTGCCCAGTTTCAGCTTCCCCTCGTTGATCTGCGTGCCCGTCAGCGAGTTCTTCTTGAGCGCCGTCGCCGGCAGCGTGCCCTTCTTGATGCTCTTGCCGTTGATCTTCGACGCTGCATAGCCGGTACCGCCGAGGGCGATGAAGAGCGCGAGCGTGGCCGTGACGTTTGCGTAGGTCAATCGGGGACGAGGCATAAGAGTTCTCCTATGTAGACCGGCGCGAGAGTAACCGCGGCGTCGGCTGGTCAGAATGGGTTCACATGGCCGTTGTGACGCTCTACGGGAAGCCCGGCTGCCACCTCTGCTTCGACGCCTTCCAGGCGATCGAGAAGGTGCGGCGGGAGCGCGACTTCGAACTGAAAGAAGTCGACATCACGATGGATGCCGGGCTCAATCGCGAGTACGGGGAGCGCATTCCGGTGATCGCGATCGACGGGGTGGAGACATTCGAATTCTGCGTCGATGCGGATGCCCTAAGGCGGGCGCTCGATAGAGTGGACGCGTGACCTTCAACGACTCGCTTCAGGGCGGGCTGGAGATGGCCGAGCGGGGTGAGCGGCTGTCGCTCGGCGTCGCCGCCAGGCTTTCGCGTTACCTGCAGGTGCTGACGCAGGCCAAGAAGATGGGCAAGGAGACGATCTCCTCCCAGGAGCTCGCCGACTACACGCACGTCAACTCCACGCAGATCCGCCGCGACCTCTCAGGGTTCGGCAAGTTCGGCAAGCGCGGGGTGGGCTACAACGTTGACTCGCTGGTGTCGCAGATCCGCAAGATCCTGCGCACCGCGGGCCAGCACAACATCGCGCTGTTCGGCGCGGGGCACCTCGGCCAGGCGATTGCCAGCTCGGACATCTTTGCCGACCACGGCTTCCGCGTGGTCGCGATCTTCGACACGGATGCGAGCAAGGTGGGGCAGCCGGTCGGGCCCGACGGCAAGCCGGGGCGGCTGACCGTGCAGTCCTACGACGAGCTCGACCGCGTCGTGCAGGAGGAAGACATCGTGGTGGGGGTCCTCGCCGTGCCGACCGACGCGGCGCAGAAGGTGGCGGACGACCTCGTCGAGGCGGGAGTGAAGATCATCTTCAACTACTCCGAGGCGCTGCTCCAGGTGCCGCCGGACGTGACGGTTCACACGTCGAGCCCGGCGGTGGACCTGCTCTACGCGCTCTACTTCTACCTCACCTAACCACCCCAAACCGCACCGTGGACACGGCCGGGATCAGGGAGATCTTCGAGGACTCCGAGGACTTCACCGTGGGGATCGAGGAGGAGTTCGGAATTCTCGATCCGACCACTCGCTCGCTGACGCAGCGCTTCGAGGAGCTGCGCGACGCCGCCGTCGAGGCGGACCAGGTCCTCGGTGAGTCGATCGCGGGCGAGCTGATCTCGTCGGAGATCGAGATTCGGTCAGGGCGCGGCGCCACGCTCGCGGACTCTCTCGCGCACCAGCGCGAGGTGCGTGCCCGGCTCTTCCACCGCGCGGCTCAGCACGACCTCCTGCTGGCCGCCACCGGCACCCACCCCTGGAGTCCGTGGCAGGAGCAGAAGATCATCGACACCGAGCATTACCACCGCGTCGAGGACGGGCTCAAGTACGTCGCCTGGCGGAACAACACGTTCAGCGTGCACGTGCACGTGGGCATCCGCGGTGCCGATCGCGCCATCGCCGTCTGCGACCGTCTGCGCCCCGTGCTCCCGGAGCTGCTCGCGCTGTCCGCCAACTCGCCGTTCCTCGACGGGCGCGACTCCGGGCTCCACTCGGTGCGCTCGCAGATCTTCACGAAGAGCTTCCCTCGCTGCGGGATCCCTGAAGCCTTCGGGAGCTTCGCCGCCTACAAGGAGTACGTCGACTTCCTCATCCGCACCAACTGCATCGTCGAGCCGACCCAGCTGTGGTGGAGTGTGCGCCCGCACCACTCGTTTGGCACGGTCGAGCTGCGCATCTGCGATGCCCAGACCACGGCCGAGGAATCGACTGCGCTTGTCTCGCTGATCGTCGCGTGCATCGCGCAGGCGGCACTCGACTACGACGACGGCTCGCTGCCCGAGCCGCCCCCGGGCCGTCTGATCGAGGAGAACTTCTGGCGCGCCATCCGCTACGGCCTCGACGGCAAGATGATCGACATCGAGCGCGCCGAGGAGTACCCGGCCGCCGCGATTGCCGACCGCCTGCTCGCCTGGACGGCGCCGGCCCGCGCCGCGCTCGGCGGGATCGAGCCCGCGATCGGCGAGAACGGGGCGCAGCGTCAGCGCCGCGTGCTTGAGGCGGGTGCCAGCATGGAAGAGGTTTACGCCGCCGAGGTGGCGGCCACCCAGCGAAGCTATGCAGGCGAGGGGGTGACGACATGACCGACGAGCCACAGGAGGGCGCAGGGCAGCCGACCGAGGAGGAGCTGCGCGCGGCGCTCGAGGAGCAGATGAAGCGCATCACGGTGAAGGACGTGCTCCTTCAGACCGTGATCACGCTGATCAACGTCTCGGCCCGCAAGCTCGGCCTCGCCGGCGAGGACGGTGAGAAGGACCTCGCCCAGGCCAAGCAGGGGATCGAGGGCGTCCGCGCGCTGCTCCCGCTGCTGCCCGAGGAGGAGCAAAACGCCGTGCGCGAGCCGCTGTCGCAGCTGCAGATGGCGTTCGCTCAACAGGCCTCGGGGGACAGGCCACAGGCCACAGAGAAGGACCCCGAGACTCGAGACTCGGGACCCGATACTGCCGACGACGAACGCGAAAAGGCGCGCTCCAAGATCTGGACCCCGCCCGGAACGTGAGCGAGCCTCCGCATACCGTCGGCGTCTTCGGCGGCTCGGGCTTCTACCGCTTCCTCGACGACGTCGAGGAGGTTGCCATCGCGACGCCGTACGGGCCGCCGTCAGCGCGGATCAGGATCGGCGAGATCGAGGGCACGCGCGTGGCGTTCATGCCGCGCCACGGCGACCACCACGAGCTGCCGCCGCACCGGATCAACTACCGCGCGAACGTCTGGGCAATGAGGGAGGCCGGGGTCAGCCGGATTATCGGCCCCTGCGCCTGCGGCTCCCTGAGGCCGGACCTCCACCCGGGCACATTCGTGGTGGCGGATCAGTTCATCGACCGCACCCGCGGCCGCGAGGACTCGTTCTACGACGGTCCTCAGACAACGCACGTGACCGCGGCCGAGCCGTACTGCGCGGAGCTTCGCCAGATCCTGGTCAAGAGCGCCACCGAGCTGGAGATCCCTGTCGAGGACCGCGGCACCGTGGTGGTGATCGCCGGTCCGCGCTTCTCCACGCGCGCGGAGTCGCGCTGGTTTGCCGGGAGCGGCTTCGACGTCGTCAACATGACTGCCTACCCCGAGGCATGGCTCGCCCGCGAGCTCGAGCTCTGCTACGCAAACGTCTCCCTGGTGACCGACTACGACGTCGGACTCGAGGGGATGCCGGGCGTGGAGCCGGTATCCGCGGAGGCGGCAATCGCGGTTTTCGCCGACAACCTCGATAGACTGCGCGCCCTCTTGTTCCGGGCTGTGCCAAGAATCGGACCACAGCCCGATGACATCTGCGCTAACGCGCTCAGCAGCGCAATCGTGCATTAGCTGACACATCGCGCCGGTTTTCATAGCCGGCTCTAGCACTTTCGGAGGGCCTTTCCTTGACTAAATTTCTGACCGATTGGGGAGTCGTCATCGCGCTGGCATGCGCCGGCTGCGCCGTGATTTACGGGGCGGCTACTTCCCGCTGGCTGCTCGCCAAGTCGCCCGGCAACGACGAGATGCAGCGCATCTCCGCCGCCGTGCAGGAGGGCGCATCGGCATACCTGCGGCGTCAGTACACGATCATCGCCGGCGTAGCCGTCGTGCTGTTCATCGTGCTCGGCCTCGCGATCAACTGGCGGACTGCGATCGGCTTCGCAATCGGAGGACTGTTCTCCGGCTCGGCGGGCTTCATCGGCATGAACGTGTCGGTGCGGGCCAATGCGCGAGTAGCTGAATCCGCCCGCAAGGGCATACCCGCGGCGCTCGACGTGGCCTTCAAGGGCGGCGCTGTTACCGGCATGCTCGTGGCGGGCCTGGCGCTGCTCGGGGTCGCCGGCTACTACGGGATCCTCGTGCTGGCGAACGTCAGCGACAAGGACGCGGTCGACGCGCTTGTCGGCCTCGGCTTCGGCGGCTCGCTGATTTCGGTCTTCGCCCGACTCGGCGGCGGCATCTTCACCAAGGCCGCCGACGTGGGCGCCGACCTCGTGGGCAAGATCGAGGCCGGCATCCCGGAGGACGATCCGCGCAACCCGGCCGTGATCGCCGACAACGTGGGCGACAACGTCGGCGACTGCGCCGGCATGGCCGCCGACCTGTTCGAGACCTACGCCGTCACTGCCGTCGCGGTGATGCTGCTCGGCGTCCTGACCTTCAACGAGTCCCGCGAGGTCGCGGTCTATCCGCTCGTGATGGGCGGCGTGTCGATCATCGCGTCGATCATCGGCACCTACGCGGTGCGCTCCCGCGCCGGCAACGTCGAGCGCGCGCTCTACCAGGGCCTGATCGTGTCCGGCGCCCTTGCGGCGGCCGCCTTCTACCCGATCTCGCGCTGGCTGATGGACGACGTCCACCTGAAGGGCAACGTCCCGGCGCTCCTGTCCGGCGCTCAGGGAGCGACCGGCACCGACTTCTGGCTCTGCGGGCTGATCGGCATCGGCATCACCGCCGGCCTGTTCGTGATCACCGACTACTACACCTCGACGCGCTTCCGCCCGGTGCGCACCACCGCACGCGCGTCCCAGACCGGTCACGCCACGAACATCATTCAGGGCCTCGCTCAGGGCTTCCAGTCCACCGCGGCGCCGGCGATTCTGATCGCGCTCGGCATCCTCGGGGCGAACGAGCTCGCCGGCATCTACGGCATCGGCGTCGCCGTGATGGCGCAGCTGTCGCTCACCGGCCTGATCGTCGCGCTCGACGCGTTCGGCCCGATCACGGACAACGCGGGAGGCATCGCCGAGATGGCCGACCTGCCGCAGGAGGTCCGCGACATCACCGACCCGCTCGACGCGGTGGGCAACACCACGAAGGCCGTGACCAAGGGTTACGCGATCGGCTCGGCCGTGCTCGCGGCGCTCGTGCTGTTCGCGGCGTTCATCCAGGGCCTGCACGATGAGGCCGGCCCGGGCAAGGTGGTGAAGAGCTTCGACATCTCCCAGCCACCCGTGCTGATCGGCCTCTTGATCGGCGGCATGATGGTCTATCTGTTCGCCGCGCTCGCGATCGAGGCAGTGGGCCGCGCCGGCGGCGGAGTGGTGGAAGAGGTGCGCCGGCAGTTCAGGGAGAAGCCGGGGATCATGGAGGGCACTGAGCTGCCCGACTACCGGCGCGCGGTGAGCATCGTCACCGCGGCGGCGCAGAAGGAGATGATCATCCCGGCGCTGATCCCGATCCTCGTGCCGCTGATCGTCGGCTTGATCTCCTACCAGGCGCTCGGCGGTCTGCTGATCGGCGTGATCGTGGTCGGGTTCTTCGCCGCGGTCTCGATGACCTCCGGCGGCGGCGCGTGGGACAACGCCAAGAAGCTGATCGAGGACGGCGAGTTCGGCGGCAAGGGCTCCGAGGCCCACGCCGCGGCAGTCACCGGCGACACGGTCGGCGACCCCTACAAGGACACCGCGGGACCGGCGATCAACCCGATGATCAAGGTGGCGAACATCGTCGCCCTGCTGATCATCCAGTTCATTATCTGAGGGATAGTTGGCAGTAGGCAGTTGGCAGTAGGCAGGGCCTGGGCCCGATTGCCAACTGCCAACTGCGAACTGCCTACTTGGCCACCGCTCGGAGTAGCGTTGGCTTAGGGAATGGCTGAACGCCGGCCGAAACATCAGGGGCTTGAGCGCGTCCTGGGAACCGGAGCGCTCTTCAGCACTGCCTACGGAAACGTGGGCAGCTCGATCTATTACGCGCTCGGACTGGTCGCCGTGCTGGCCCTCGGCATGACGCCGGTGGTGTTCATCATCTCCGGCCTCATCTTCGCGGCCACCGCCGCCACCTACGCCGAGGCAACCGCGATGTACCCGGAGGCGGGCGGCTCTTCCTCCTTCGCGCGACACGCGTTCAACGAGTTCTGGTCCTTCTTCGCCGCCTGGGGCCAGATGCTCAACTACATCATCACGGTCGCCATCTCGGCGTTCTTCGTGCCGCACTATCTGAGCGTCTTCTGGCCCGCGCTCCACCACAGCCCGGGCGACATCATCGGCGGCATCATCGTCGTCGTGATCCTCGGCGCGGTGAACATCATCGGCGTCAAGGAGGCGGCGGGGCTCAACATCTTCCTGGCGCTCGCCGACTTCGCCACCCAGCTCGTGCTCGTGGTGATCGGGCTCGTGCTCGTGTTCAACCCGACCACGCTGGTGAACAACGTCGACCTCGGCACGTTTCCGACGATCTCGAACTTCCTGATCGCGATCCCGGTGGGCATGGTCGCCTACACCGGCATCGAGACGATCTCGAACATGGCCGAGGAGGCCCGCGATTACGGGCACACCATCCCGCGCTCGATCGCCGGCGTGGTGATCGCGGTGATCGCGATCTACGCGTTCCTGCCGTCGGTGGCGCTGTCGGCGATGCCGGTGGTGAACGGCCACACCGAGCTCGCCACCACCTACGCTGCAGATCCGATCCTCGGCGTGGTCAAGAACATCGATCTCGGCAGCCTGCAGAGACCGGCGGAGATCTACGTCGGCGTGCTAGCGGCCACGATCCTCTTCATCGCCACCAACGCGGGCGTGATCGGAGTATCCCGGCTCACCTACTCGATGGGGCAGCACCGGCAGATGCCCGAGGGTCTCCGCAAGCTGCACCCCAAGTTCCGCACGCCGTACATCGCGATCATCGTGTTCGGCATCATCGCGATCGTCACGATCCTGCCGGGGCAGGCGGACTTCCTCGGCAAGATGTACGCGTTCGGGGCGATGCTGTCGTTCACGATCGCGCACCTCGCGGTGATCAAGCTGCGCGCGAAGGAACCCGACCGCGAGCGGCCCTACCGCGGTCCCGGCAATATCAAGATCCGGGGCCGCCAGCTGCCGCTGTTCGCAGTCGCAGGCGGTCTCGGCACGGGCATCGCGTGGGTCGTCGTAACGGTGCTGAACATCTCAACGTTGGTCTTCGGCACGATCTGGCTGGCGGTGGGGATCCTCACCTACGTCCTCTACCGCCGCAGCCAGGGGCTCACCCTCACGCAGACCGCCAAGGTCGTTGTCCCGAAGCCCGTGGTCGAGCGCGAGGTGGAGTACGAGTCCGTGCTGGTCGCCTTCGAGGACGACGACTACTCGCCCGAGGCCGTGTCGACCGCCGCCAAGCTGGCGGCGCGGCGGCGGCGCGGGATCCACGTGGTGGTGATGATCACGGTGCCCACCACCGCGCCGATCGGGGCGGCGATGCCGGAGCAGGAGGGACGCGCGTCCTCGACGATCGATTCCGCCCGCGTGATCGGCGGCCGGCGCGTGACCGGGCACTGGGAGAAAGTGCGCCCGGGAGAGGCCGGCAGGCGGATCGTTGAGGAGGCGCGTGCGATCAAGGCGCGCGCGATAGTGATGTCGGCGCCAAAACGGCGGCCTGCCGGATCGCTGTTCGGGCGCACTCTCGAGACCGTGCTCGCGGAGCGTCCCTGCCGAGTGATCATCGAGGCGTCGCCCGACGGGCGCTCGCCCAACGGCGGCGCACCGACCCGGGTCCAGCGAGAGCGCGCAGCCGCTGCCTGAGTCCTTCACAGAAGCCGCATCGAGCCGTTCTAAGATGCGCCCGGTGCAGCGTGCCTACAGGGAGTCGAGCCGCGCCGTCGGAGCGATCATCTGCCTACTCGGGATCGTGATGGTGGTCGTCACCCTGGCCAATGGCGGCGGACCGCTGGCCCTCGGCGTGATCGTGGGCGTGGCGTTCGCAGTTCTCGGCGCCCTCCGTGTGGTCATCGTCAACCGTCTCTCCCGGCCGGGCGACAAGTCATGAACTCCGGGCGGGGCTTCGGCGTCCCCGCGATCTTCGCCCTCGCGCTGGGGGCCGCCGGGTCCTCGATCTACTTCATCCTCGGCGTGGTGGCCGGCTACTCGCTCGGCCTCACGCCGATCGTGTTCCTCGCGGCGGCGCTGTTCTTCGTCCTGACGATGATGACTTACGTGGAGGGCAACGCCCTCCACCCGGAGCGTGGCGGCGCGTCCACGTTCGCGCGCTACGCGTTCAACGAGCTGTGGAGCTTCGTCGCGGGCTGGGCGATCCTCCTCGACTACCTCCTGGTGATTGCGATGGGCTCGTTCGCGATCGCGCACTACCTGGCCGCGTTCGGCGGTTGGATGGACGACAAGCTGGCCGAGCACGCGATCGCCGGCGCCGCGATCGCCTGGGTCGCGTTCTCGAACATCCGCGGCCTGCACGCCGAGCGCTACCGGTTCGTGCTGCGCCTCGGCCTCTTCAACCTCTTCCTCGCTTTCATCATCGTGCTCGTCGGCGCGTTCAAGGTGTTCGAGGTCGGCAAGATCACGGACTCGATCCACGTTGGCAGCGCGCCCACCTGGGACAACCTGCTGATCGGCGCCGTGATCGCCACCGTGGCGCTCACGGGGATCGAGGCAGCGTCGGGCCTGGCGGGGGAGCTGCGAATGCGCGGGCCCGACCTCAAGCGGCTCGTCGCGCTGGGCACGCTCACCGTGCTCGTCTGGTTCGTCTCCATTTCGATCATCGCCCTGATGGCGCTGCCGGTGGTCGATGGGCACACGGCGCTCGGAACGACATACATCGAGGCGCCGATCCTGGGGGTGGTGTCCGCCTACTCGCCGGACTGGCTTGTCCATGTCCTGCGCTACAGCGTGGGCGCCACGGCGGCATTGGTGCTGGTCACCGCCTTGAACGGCCAGATGCTCGGGCTCTCGCGGCTCTCCTACTCGCTGGCCACCAACCGGCAGATACCGAGCGCCGTGGGCAGGCTCCACGGCGATCCGGCGGCCCCGTACGTCGCGATCGTCATCGCGGCAGTCCTGTCCTTCGTCCTCGTCCTGACGATGAACCTGAAGACGCTGGCCGGGATCTTCGCCTACGGGGCGATGCTGGCGTTCACGATCGCGCACCTCTCGATCGTCTGGCTGCGTTTCCGCGAACCGGAGTTCGACCGCCAATTCAAGGTGCCGCTGTCGTTCAACTTCCGCGGCAGATCGGTGCCCGCGCCGGCGCTCCTGGGGGCGCTCCTGTCCTTCCTCGCCTGGATCAGCGTGCTGGTGTTGCACTCGGGCGCGCGCTATGTGGGCAGCGCGTGGATGGTGGGCGGGATCGTGCTGTACGTCGTCTACCGGAAGAGCCAGGGCAAGTCGCTGCGCCGGCGCTTCACGATTCCCGCGGCGGCGCTGTATGAGCCGCCGGAGGTCGAGTACGGAAGCATCCTCGTGCCGGTGTTCGGCGGGACGCTCGACGACGACATCGTCGGCACCGCCGGGCGGCTCGCGTCCGAGGAGGGCGAGCCGGGGGAGGGCGGAACGGTGATCGAGGCGCTGTATGTCCTCGAGGTGCCGATGTCGCTGCCGCTCGACGCCCGTGTGCCCGACGACCGGATCGCAAAGGCCCGCCGCGCCCTCGCGCGCGCGAAGGAAGTGGGGGAGGAGTACGAGGGCGTCGAGGTGGCCACGGCGGTGGTGCGCGCCCGCTCTGTGGGCGCCGGGATCGTCGACGAGGCCAAGCGTCGCGGCGTGGATGCCATCGTGGTGGCGGCCGAGCAGCCGAGTCGCGTGCGCGGCGGCGCCCTTCTGGGCGGCCGCGGCGGCCCCCGGGAGCGCTTCGTGGGAGACATGACCCGCTACATCGTCGAGAAGGCCCCGTGCAGGGTGATTCTCACGGCGGCGCCGAGCGGCGAGGACGGGATCAGGGAGGGCGTCGCGCCGTAAGCGCGCGAGGGCTGCATCGGCCCCCTCAGCGCCGCTATTGTGGGCTCATATGTTTGTCCTTATCGTCGGCTGCGGCAGGGTCGGCTCGACTGTTGCGCGCAGCATGCTCGCGGAGGGACACGAGGTCTCCGTCCTCGACGAGGATGCTGAGGCGCTCGCACTCCTCGAGAGGAACAACCAGGATCAGGCCTGGGAGGACCTCGGTGGATCCTTCACCGTGGGGACCGCGCTCGAGATCGATGCGCTGCTCGAAGCGGGCATCGAGCGAGCCGACGCGTTTGTAGCCGCCACTGATGGGGACAACACAAACTTGGTGATCGCTCAGCTCGCCAAGCGCCGCTTCAACGTGCCCACCGTGGTCGTGCGCGTCCTCGATCCCGCGCGTGCGCAGTGGTACAGCGAGCAGGGCCTCAGCACGGTCTGCCCGACGGCTGTCGCGATCGACATGCTCCAGGACGCCGTGCGCGCGGAGGTGAAGAGCTAGGCCATGTACATCGTCGTCGTGGGAGCGGGAAAGGTCGGTTGGAACCTCGCGCGCGAGCTGATCGGCAAGGGCAACGAGGTCACCGTCATCGAGTCCGAGCCGTCGCGCTTCGCGATGGTGGAGGAGGAGCTCGAGCATGCCGTCCAGTACGGCGACGGATCCGAGCTCTGGGTGCTCGAGCGCGCCGGGGTTGCCCGCGCCGACATGGTGATCGCGGTGACCGGCGACGACGAGGACAACATCCTCATCTGTCAGGTCGCGCGTGAGAAGTACGGCGTCGAGCGTGTGATCGCCCGCTGCAACAACCCGCGCAATCTCCAGCACTTCGAGCTGCTCGGCATCAAGCCCGCGGTGTCCGCCACCGACTTGATCCTGCGCCTGATCGAGCACGAGGTGCCGCGCTACGGCTTCCTGCATCTGCTCGACCTGCCGCAGGAGCGGCTCGAGATCATCGAGATCGAGGTGGCAGAGGGGTCGCCGGCGGCCGGGCAGATGGTCAAGGACCTCGGGTTGCCCGACGGCTCGCTCGCGATCGCGATCCTGCGCCACGGCACTGGCTTCGTCCCGCTATCCGATTCTGTGATCGAGGCGGGGGACGAGGTGCTGATCGTCCTCGACACCGGCCTCGAGGCGAAGATCACCGAACGCTTTCAGCCGCCCGCCGAGGCGGCGTGATGGCTGACCGCTCGGTCGAATACCTGCTCGTCGGCGGGGGGCTTGCCGCGGCCAACTGCGCGCGCTGGCTGCGCGAGGAGGGGGCCAACGGCACCATCCTGCTCGTCGGGCGTGAGAACGATCCGCCCTACAACCGGCCGCCGCTCTCGAAGGGCTTCATGCAGGGCAAGGAGACGCGCGAGGATGCGCTCTTCCGGCCCGATGAGTGGTGGACAGAGCAGACGATCGAGCTGCTGACGCGCACGAGCGTGCTGAAGCTGGATCGCGATGCCCGGGTCGCAAAGCTCTCCAACAAGGAGGAGATCGAGTTCGACAAGGCGCTGCTCGCCACGGGCTCGAACGTGCGGCGGCTGAACGTCGATGGGTGCGACCTGGAGGGGATCCACTACCTGCGCACGTTCGGCAACAGCGAGGCGATCAAGGCCGACGCGGAGCACGCGGAGCGCGTGGTGCTGATCGGCGGGAGCTACATCGGCACCGAGGTGGCGGCTTCGCTGACCTTGCTCGGCAAGAAGTGCTCGATCGTCATGCAGGAGGACGTGACGCTTGAGCGCTTCTACGGCGAGGAGGTCGGGCGCTTCTTCCAGGGGGTGCTCGAGGAGCACGGGATCGAGGTGCATGGGGGAGACGAGCTCGAGCGCTTCGAGGGAGCCGACGGCCGTGTGAACAAGGTCGTCACGAAGGGCGGCAAGGAGCTCGACGCCGACATGGTCGTCATCGGCGCCGGCGTCTCGCCCGATGTGTCGCTCGCAAAGGGAGCCGGTCTCGAGATCGGCGAGGGCGGCGGGGTCAAGTGCTCTTCAACCCTCGAGAGCTCGGTGCCGGGGATCTGGGCCGCCGGCGACATCTGCGAGTACGACAGCCCGGTGCACGGCAAGTACATGCGGATCGAGCACTGGGACGTCGCCTTCAACCACGGCAAGACGGCGGCTCTGAACATGATGGGCAAGCCGACGCCGCACGACGTCGTGCCCTACTTCTTCTCAGACCTCGCCGACTGGGTCGGCTACGAGTACGTCGGACCGGGCTCGGGGGAGACCGTCATCCGCGGCTCACTCGACGACGGCAGCTTCACTGTCTTCTATCTAGGGGACGACGGCGCCGTGACGGCCGCGCTGACTGTCGGCCGCTCGGACGACCTCGAGGCTGCCACGCGCTTCATCAAGGATAAGACCGCCCCCGACCGCCAAGAGCTCGCGGACGAGGGAACGGATCTGGCTTCTCTATAGGTCCGCGCCCGAAGGCGCGGACCCGTCCGAACTTCTAACTGGGGAACCAGGACTCGAACCTGGACTAACTGATCCAGAGTCAGCCGTGCTGCCGATTACACCATTCCCCATCGACATGCTGGTGAATGCACGATTCACCCAAGCCCGCGGATTGTAGCCAGCCTTAACCGACCGTTTCCGGGAGCCCAGACACCTTAGTCGACCGTTTCCGTCCGCCTTTGATACGAACATATGTTCGTGTCACGGAGAGGTCACGGTGAAACACGAGACGCGGTGCGCGCGTTGCTCGAAGCGGGTCTTTCCCGAACGGCTGTCGCACGCGAGCTCCGGATCTCAAAGCCGACGGTCACCTACCACGCCCGCGCTCTCGGGTTGCCGTCGGACTCCCGCTGCAACCGCCGCTATGACTGGGACGAGGTGCAGCGGTACTACAACGAGGGCCACTCGATCAGCGCTTGTCAGCTCCACTTCGGGTTCGCACGCAAGACGTTCGCCGACGCGGTCAAACGTGGCGCGATTGTCTCGAGGCGCCACGGCGCCCCGCTCGAGACGTATCTGGTCTCCGACAGCCCGTACCACCGCGGCACGCTCAAGCGGCGGCTAATTCGCGAGGGCTTCAAGCAGGCCCAGTGTGAGCTATGCGGGATCGACGAATGGCTCGGCCAGCCACTGTCGCTCGCGCTGCACCACGTCAACGGCGACGGGCACGACAACCGCCTCGAGAACCTCCAGCTGCTCTGCCCCAACTGCCACAGCCAGACCGAGAACTTCGCTGGCCGCAACGTAGCCCGCAACGGGAACGGCAGAGATGCTGCCGTTTAGGCTGTCGCCTGTTCCGCCCAGTCGCGGTAGAGCGCGGCGTACGCACCGTCGAGCTCGAGCAGCTCCTCGTGCGTGCCCTGCTCGGCGATCCTGCCGTGCTCCATCACCACGATCCGGCCTGCGCCGCGGATCGTGGACAGGCGGTGCGCGATCACGATCGCGGTGCGTCCTGCCAGCAGCCTGCGCAAGCCGTGCTCGATCTTGGCCTCGGTTTGCACGTCCACGTTCGAGGTCGCCTCGTCGAGGATCAGGATGCGCGGGTCCGCCACCGCCGCCCGGGCGAATGCCACAAGCTGTCGCTGGCCGGCGGAGAGGTGGCCGCCGCGCTCGCCCACCTCCGTGTCGTAGCCCTCCGGCAGCCGCTCGATGAACTCGTGCGCGCCCACGGCGCGGCCGGCGTCCTCCACCTCTTCGGCGGTGGCGTCGGGGCGACCGAAGGCGATGTTGTCGCGGATCGTTCCTGAGAAGAGGAAGCCCTCCTGGGGCACCACACCGAGCTGCGAGCGGAGCGAACGCTCCGTGACGTCGCGCAGGTCGTAGCCGTCGACCAGGATGCTGCCCTCGGTCGGGTCGTAGAAACGAGACACGAGCTTGGCGAAGGTGGACTTGCCGGCGCCGGTCTCGCCCACGAGCGCGACGGTCTGCCCCGGAGGCACAACGAGGTCTATATCGCGGAGTGCGTACTCGCCTTCGGCCGGACCGCCGTAGGAGAACCACACGTCGTCGAAGCGGATCTCTCCGCGCACCTGCGGAAGGTCCACGGCGTCTGGCCTCTCCACGAGGTCGGGCTCCTCATCGAGCAGCTCGAACACCTTGTCGAGCGCGGCCATTCCTGCCTGGTAGGTCGTGTAGAGCTGGGAGAGCTGCTGGATCGGATCGAAGAAGCTCTGGAGGTAGAAGACGAACGACGCCAGCACGCCGATCGTCACGCCCGTGCCGTTGCCGGTGACCACCTGGTGGCCGCCGTAGAGCAGCAGCACCGCCGTGGCCACCGCGGACAGGAACTCGACCGAGGGGAAGTACGCGGCGTTCAGGTAGACGGTCTTCATGTTCGCCTGGCGGTTCTCCTCGTTGAGGTCGGCGAACTGAGACATGTGGCGCTTCTCCTGGCTGAAAGCGCGCACCACGCGGATGCCCGACAGCGTCTCCTGGAGGTACGCCGTCACGAACGCGATCTTCTCTCGCGTTGCCCGGTAGGCCTCCGCGGACACGATCCGGAAGATCAGGCTGCCGATGAAGAGCACCGGGAAGATCAGGAACGTGATCAGCGCCAGGCGGACGTCCAGCAGCAGCAGGATCGCGGCGGTCCCGAACAGCGTGAGCCCGGCGCTGAAGAGCGTGACCACGCCGTCGGTGACGAGCTGGTCGAGCGCCTCGACGTCGTTCGTCAGCCGCGAGATCACCACGCCCGCCTTGTTGCGCGAGTAGAAGCCGATCGACAGCTTCTGGAGGTGGGTGAAGATCTGCACCCGCAGGTCCTGCAGCGCGCGCTGCCCGACCCACTCGACGAGATAGGTCTGGGCCCAGGTCGAGAGCCAGTTGATCACGGCGCTGAGCACGAACAGGCCCGCGATCACGTCGAGGGCGGAGATGTCGCCGGTCTTGATGCCCGAGTCGATCGCCTTGCCCGCCAGGTAGGGCGGGGCGAGGCCTGCCGCGGTGCCGACCACGAGAACGATGAGGGTCAGCACCACGCGCCCGCGGTAGGGGCGCAGGAGCTCGAGCAGGCCGCGCAGCTTGCGCGCCCGCTGGTCCTCCTGGCGCCGGATCAGCCGCCAGAGCGATACGAGCCGCTCCCTCACAGCCCCACCTCCTCTGCCTGCTCGAAGGGCTTGCGGTTGAGGAAGACCTGATCGGGCAGGCCCTTCTCTGCGATCTCGCGGTAAAGGTCCGAGCTGCGGAGCAGCTCCTCGTGCGTGCCGTGCGCCGCGATCCGGCCCTCCTCGAGCACCACGATCTCGTCGGCCAGCGCGATCGTGGAAAGCCGGTGGGCGATGATGAAAGTCGTGCGCCCGCGCGTGAGCTCGTGCAGCGCGCGCGTGATGCGGCTCTCGGTGGTGGCGTCGACGCTGGAGGTCGCATCGTCGAGGATAAGGATGCGCGGGTCCTTGAGCAGCGCCCGGGCAATGGCGATCCGCTGGCGCTGCCCGCCCGACAGCGTGTAGCCGCGCTCGCCGATCCGCGTGTCGTAGCCATCCGGCAGGTCATCGATGAACTCGGCAGCACCTGCACGCCGCGCGGCGTCGAGCACCTCGTCGTCGGAAGCGTCCGGCCGCGCGTAGGCGATGTTCTCGCGCACGCTTGCGGAGAAGAGAAACGGGTCGTCGGAAACGAACGCCACGTCGCGGCGCAGCGAGCCCACCTCGATGTCCCGCACGTCAGCGCCATCCACGATCACCCTGCCGTCGGACACGTCGTAGAGCCGCGGGATGAGCATCACGAGCGTCGACTTACCGGAGCCGGTGGGCCCGACGAGCGCGACGGTTCGCCCGGCGTCAACGGTCAGGTCGATGTCGTGCAGCACCACGGGCCCGCCCTCGTAGCCGAACGTGACATCGCGGAACTCCACGCGACCGTGCCCGTCCGGCAACCCTCGTGCGTCCGGAGCCGACACCAGGTCGGGCTCACGGTCGAGGATTTCGAGCACACGCGCGCCCGACGCGACGGCGCGCTGCGCGAGCCCGAGCGCGATGCCGAGCATCCGCATCGGCCCGGTCAGCAGCATCACGTACCCGTAGAACGCGACGAAGTCGCCGATCGTGATCGTCCCGTTGATCGCCTGCCGCCCCCCGACGAACAGCAGCGCGGCGAGCCCGAGGTTGGGCAGGAACCCGATCAGCGGCGAGTAGAACGCGCTCAGCCGAGTGGACACCATCGATTGGTCGAACACGCGCTTGACGGAGCGGCGGAAGCGCGCGAGCTGCCGCTCCTCCTGCGCGAACGCCTTGACCACGCGGACACCGGAAATGTTCTCCTCGGCCTCCGCCGTCAGCTCGGCGATCCGCTGCTGCACCTCCTGCGAGGCAGGTCGGTTCTTCCGCCCGTACACGAACGCGATCCAGATGACGAACGGCGTCGGCGCGAGCGTCACCGCGGCGAGCGCGGGGTTGACCGCCAGCATCACGCCGGCGGCGATGAGGATCGTCAACGCCGACTGTGCGATGAAAATCAGCCCGTAGCCGAGGAAGAAGCGCACCGCCTGCAGGTCGACCGTCGAGCGCGACATCAGCTGACCGGTCTGCTGCTCGTCGAAGAACGCCAGCTCGAGCGACTGGAGGTGCGAGTACATGAGGTTGCGCAGGTCGTACTCGACGCCCAGCGATACCTGGCCGGCTACGAGTCGCCGTGCGCCACTCAGTCCGAAACGCGCGAGCGCGGCGACCAGGATCGCGCCGGCGAGCGGCCAAAGATTTACCCGACCGTTGCGCACCTCGTCGACCGTGCGACCCACGAGGTAGGGGATGAGCACGCCCGTGCCCATCGCGAGAGCGGCTAGGAGAAAGGACCAGAAGACGCCGACCCTGTAGGGCCGCAGAAAGCCAAGCAGTCTCCTAAAGACCTTCACGGACTATTACTTTACTTTATGAAGCATTGCTGAACCGTCAGCGCGCGGACGCATGATGTTGAGACTAGGCGCACCGCCGCCAGCTACTTCCGAGCGCGCCTCCGGTTCTTGCCACCAGTGAAAGCTGGCGCTGCGACACGGCACGGAGAGGGTCGCCATGAACTGGACACGTGGAGGATTTCGGAACGCCGGAATGGTTCTGTCCATAGCCGTCGCGTGGTTGGCGGCCCTCTCCGCGTCGCCCGCCGGCGCCACCACCAAGCCGCCCATGGTCGGCATCGGCGACCAGGACCAGGCGATGTTCAGCAACCGTTCCTACCGGCGCCTGGGCCTGCCGATCTCGCGCCTGCTCGTCCGCTGGGACGCCGCCCTGCGCCCCGATGACCTCGACACCGTTGCCCACCGCCTCGCGGCGGCGGAGGCCGACGGCGTCCAGCCGCTAGTTGCGTTCACCCGCATGCCGGGCATGCCGGTGGTCGCGCCATCGGTCGACGCCTACCGCCGCGCGTTTCTCTCATTCAGGCGCAACTTCCCCGAGATCACGCACTACACGCCGTGGAACGAGGAGAACCACGAGGCGCAGCCCACGTTCAAGCGGCCAAAGCGCGCCGCTGCCTACTACGAGGTGGTTAGGGCCAACTGCCCGGGCTGCACGATCGTGGCTGCCGACGTGCTCGACACGAGCAACGCAAAGCCGTGGCTCAAGACGTTCCTCAAAGCGATCCCCGGCCCCAAGCCTC
Source organism: Thermoleophilaceae bacterium (assembly GCA_036555755.1). Taxonomy (GTDB): domain Bacteria; phylum Actinomycetota; class Thermoleophilia; order Solirubrobacterales; family Thermoleophilaceae; genus JAICJR01. The sequence goes on along the minus strand of DATBKS010000203.1, from coordinate 9,579 downwards.
GCCTCTGGGGGCTTCACAACTACCTTGACGTGAACCACCACCGGCCCGCCGCCCGCAGCGGGACGGCCGCGATGCTGAAGCTCGTCCCCGGCAAGGTCTGGCTCACAGAGACCGGCGGCCTCGTGAAGAGCAGGATCTGGTCCTACAACGAGAAGCGCGCGGCCAAGGCCATCCGATACCTATTCACGCTCGCGGGCAGATTCCGCTCCCGCATCCCGCGGATCTACGTCTACAACTGGCGCGGCGTCGTCAACGCGCGGCAGGCTCGCGAGGATCCACGCTCGTGGGACGCCGGCCTGACCGCGCCCAGCGGCCGCCTGCGGCCCGGCTACTACGCGCTTCGGTGGCAGCTCAAACGGCTGCATCTCGGCTGCTGGGGCGCCGCTGCGCGAACAAGCTCAGCCCCCTGGCTGAGCGGCTGCGGCTTCGCCCAAACGGGAAGTAGCTCCGGGTGGACTCGAACCACCGACCTCACCATTATGAGTGGTGCGCTCTAACCGGCTGAGCTACGGAGCCCTGCTTGTAGAAGAGTATCGGCGGTGAGCGACCGCCCCCTCCTCCTGACGGTGCCCAACGTTAGCGAGGGCACAGATGCCGAGACGATCGACGCGATCGGGCGCGCGTTCGCCCCCGCAACCCTGCTCGACCTGCACACCGACCCCGATCACGGGCGCAGCGTCTACAGCCTCGCCGCCCGCCACGACGAGCTGGCCGACGCGCTCCTCTCGGGTGCGCGCGCAGCTGCCGCGAGGATCGACCTGCGTCGCCACCGCGGCGTGCACCCGCACGTGGGAGCGATCGACGTCGCGCCCGTCGTCTACCTCGACGACGCGACGCGCGAGGCGGCCCGCGCCGAGGCGCTCACGGTTGGCGCGCGCATCGGCGAGGAGCTGGAAATTCCCGTGTTCCTATACGGCGACCTCGCCACGACCGACGCCCAGCGCGAACGCGCAGACATCCGCCGGGGCGGCCCGGCCGCCCTGACCGAGAGGATGGCCGCCGGCGAGCTCCAGCCCGACTACGGCCCGGATCACCCTCACGAAACCGCCGGCGCGGTGCTCGTCACCGCCCGCCCGCCGCTGATCGCCTTCAACCTCGACCTCGATACCGATGACCTCGAGCTGGCCAGGAGGATCGCCGCCCGCCTGCGCGAGTCCGGCGGCGGCCTGCCCGGCGTCCGGGCGATCGGTCTGTATCTCCCCGCGCGCGAGCGGGCACAGGTGTCCTTCAACGTCCACGACCACCGGGCGGTGCCGCTGCGGGTCCTGGTCGAAGAGGTGAGAAGCGAGGCTCCGGTGGCTGAAGCGGAGCTCGTGGGCCTCGCACCGAAAGCCGCCTTCGAAGGCTTCCCCGACGATCTGTCCATCCGCGAGTTCGATCCCGAGCGGAAGTTGATCGAGAACGCAATAAGCTCCATCAACTGATGGCACAAACCAGGAAGAAGCGCAGCCGCAAGCATCGCGGCACCGCGGCCGGAACCATCGAGAAGGCCGCCCACAATCGCAGCACCAGGCAGGCCAAGCCTGCGAAGCAGACCCCGCAGCAGGCACGCGAGGCGCGCATGATGCGCCCACCGAGCTGGCGCAGCGCGGCGAACAAAGCCGCGATCGCGGCGGTCGTCTTCGGCGTCCTGCTGCTGATCGCCTTCCACCGCCCGCCCGGCGTGGTCGTGCTCTGGACGCTCCTCGTCTTCTGCTTCTACACGCCGCTCGGCTACTGGACCGACCGCGCGGTCTACAACCGCCGCCTGCGCTCGAAGGCCAAGAAGGCCGGACGGTAGATTGGGAGCCCGATGGACGTACGCATGTTCACCGTGGGGCCGGTGCAGGAGAACTGCTACCTGTTCCGGCGCGACGGCTCCGATCGCGCGCTGATCGTCGACCCGGGCGACGAGCCCGACAAGCTGCTCGCCGCGATCGACCAGCTCGGCGTCACACTCGACGGCATCCTCCTGACGCACACCCACTTCGATCACGTCGGAGCGGTCGCCCCGGTGGCCAAGGCCACGGGCGCCGAGGTGTGGGTGCCGGAGATCGAGAAGCCCGTGCTCGCCGACATCATGAGCTTCGTCCCGTGGCCCGGCTTCGGCCCGTACGAGAGCTGGGACGCCGAGCACACGCTCTCAGGAGGCGAGAAGCTCGAGCTCGCCGGCTTTGAGATCGACGTCATCTTCACCCCGGGTCACAGCCCGGGGCACGTGACGTTCTCGATCCCCGACGAGGAGGTCGTCTTCTCCGGCGACGTGCTGTTCCAGGGCTCGGTCGGCCGCGTCGACCTCCCGGGCGGCGACTGGCCCACGCTGCTCGAGTCGATCCGCACCCTCGTGGACAACCTTCACGAAGACACCACCGTCCACCCCGGGCACATGGGGCTCACCACGCTCGGCGCAGAGCGCGCCAGCAATCCCTTCCTCGCCGAACTCGCCCGCTGACGTGGCGAGCGGCGGGAAACTGCAGGCCCCGCGGGGCACCTTCGACGTGCTGCCAGACGACGGCCGCCGGCGCGCCAAGCTGCGCGCGCTCTGCGAGGAGCTGTTCGAGCCGGCGGGCTACGGCTTCATCGACACGCCGATCTTCGAGGCCACCGAGCTGTTCGCCCGCGGCGTGGGCGAGACGACGGACATCGTCCAGAAGGAGATGTTCACCTTCGAGGACCAGGGCGGCCGCTCGCTGACGCTGCGCCCCGAGGGCACCGCCGGCGTCTGCCGCGCGTATCTCGAGCACGGGATGCACAAGCTGCCGCAGCCGGTGAAGCTCTGGTACTGGGGACCCTTCTTCCGCCACGAGGCGCCCCAGGCGGGCCGCTTCCGCCAGTTCAACCAGGTCGGCATCGAGGCGATCGGCTCCGACGATCCCTCGCTTGACGCCGAGACCATCCTGCTGCTCTTCGAGCTGCTCGAGAAAGTGGGCGCAAAGGGCGTGCGACTCCGCCTCGGCAGCCTCGGCACACCCGAGACCCGCCGCGCGTACTCGGACGAGCTGCGCGACTACCTGCGCGCGCGCGAGGACGAGCTCTCCGACGAGGTGCGGGGCAGGCTCGACGCGAACCCGCTGCGCGCTTTCGATGCGGACCACCCGGGCACGCAAGCGGTCGTGAAGGACGCACCCAAGCTGCTCGACCGGCTGAACGACGAGGACAAGCAGCACTTCGCCGAGGTGCGCGCCCTGCTCGATGACGCCGGACGCGAGTACGAAATCGACGACGGGCTCGTGCGCGGGATCGACTACTACACGCGCACCGTGTTCGAGTTCACGAGCGACGCCCTCGGCGCTCAGAGCGGTGTGGGCGGTGGCGGCCGCTACGACGGCCTCATCGAGATGCTCGGCGGCCAGCACACGCCGGGCGTCGGCTGGGCGGCGGGCATCGAGCGCATCCTGCTCGTGTCCGACGGCTTCGACGCGCCCGAACAGCCGCCCGACGTCTATGTGGTGCGCGACGGCGATGCCACCACGCGCGACGCCGCCGCGGTGCTGCGCGCCGTCCGCGAGGCCGGCTTCAGCGCCCAGATGGAGCAGGCGGGCCGCTCTCTCAAGGGCCAGCTCAAGCAGGCCGACCGCCTGAGCGCGCGCGCGATCGTGATCGTCGGCGGCGACGGGATGCCCGTGAAGGACATGGCGTCCGGCGAGCAGACCGAGACCCCCGACCTCAGCAGCGCCCTCGACAAGCTCAAGGAGGTGCTCGCGTGAGGCCCCCGCGCGAGAACGGCTACCGCGACACCTGGGCGGGCGAGGTGCGCACCGACCACGTGGACAAAGAGGTCCGCGTGGCCGGCTGGGTCCACCGCCGCCGCGACCACGGCGGGCTGATCTTCATCGACCTGCGCGACCGCACGGGCCTGCTTCAGCTCGTGTTCCGCCCCGAGGAGGCGCCGCAGGCGCACGCCGCCGCCCACGACCTGCGCCCCGAGGACGTGTTGAGCGCGCGTGGACGCGTGGTGCGTCGCGAGGAGGGCACGGTCAACCCGCAGCTCCCGACCGGCGAGGTAGAGCTGGCGGTCGATGAGATCGAGCAGCTCGCTGACGCCGAGACGCCGCCCTTCGAGGTGGACAGCGACAAGCAGGTCGACGAGCTGCTGCGCCTCAGATACCGCTACCTCGACCTCCGCCGCGAGCCGATGCGCGACGCGATCGAGATGCGCCACAACGTGATCGCGGCCATGCGCGAGTACCTGAACGACAACGGCTTCCTCGACATCGAGACGCCCTTCCTCACCCGCTCGACCCCCGAGGGCGCGCGCGACTTCCTGGTGCCGAGCCGCGTGGACCAGGGCTCGTTCTACGCGCTGCCGCAGTCGCCGCAGCTCTTCAAGCAGCTGCTGATGGTCGCCGGCTTCGAGCGCTACTACCAGATCGTCCGCTGCTTCCGGGACGAGTCCGCGCGGGCCGACCGCCTGCCGGAGTTCACCCAGCTCGACATCGAGATGTCCTTCGTCGAGGAGGAGGACGTGCTCACCCTCTGCGAGGGGCTGATCCAGAAATTCCTCGCGGCGGGCGGAGTCGATGTGACGATCCCGTTCGCCCGCGTGAGTTACGACGAGGTGATGCTCCGCTACGGCATCGACCGCCCCGACCGCCGCATCGGCATGGAGATCCAGGAGCTGGGGGAGGCGTTCGCGCAGTCGGAGTTCCAGGTGTTCCGCGGTGCGCTCGACTCGGGCGGTGTGGTGCGCGGGATCAAGGCCCCCGGCGCCGACCTCACCCGCAAGCGCTTCGACGAGCTCACCGAGCAGGCCAAACAGCTCGGCGCGAAGGGTCTCGTGTGGGCGGTGGTCGAACCCGAGGGCTGGCGCTCGCCGATCGCCAAGTTCCTGAAGCCCGAGGAGATGAACGCCGTCACACAACAGCTCGGCGCGAGCGAGGGCGAGGCGATCCTCATCGTCGCCGACACGGCCGCCATCGCTGCCCGCGTGCTCGGCCAGCTGCGGCTCGAGCTGGCGCCGCCGGGCGAGGGGCACGACCTGCTCTGGGTCGTCGACTTCCCGATGTTCGAATGGAACGAGGACGAGGCTCGCTGGGACGCGATGCACCATCCCTTCACGCAGCCCACCGGTGATCTCGACGGTGATCCCGGGAGCTGGCGCAGCCGCGCCTACGACATCGTCTGGAACGGCTGGGAGATCGGCGGCGGCTCGATCCGTATCAACCGCCCGGACATGCAGCGCAAGGTCTTCGATGCGCTCGGCATCAGCGAGCAGGACGCGCAGGAGCGCTTCGGCTTCCTCCTCGACGCCTTCAAGTACGGCGCCCCGCCCCACGGCGGAATCGCGTTCGGCATCGACCGCATAGCCGCGATGCTCAACCGCAGCGAGAGCATTAGAGAGGTCATCGCCTTCCCGAAGGCTGCATCGCAGGCGGACCCCCTTACAGGGGCTCCGGCGCCGGTTGACGAGGAGCAGCTGAAGGAGCTCGCGCTCAAGGTCACACGACCGCCGAAGCCGGAGTAACCGCTGCTACTCTCCGACGCGGCCCGAGCTTGTACGCCAGCCGTCTCAATGTTTGAGCCAACACCATGGGAGCCGGGAGTCCGGCTCGGGGTAGGACCGTGGTCCGCCCCGGAGGACACCCAATCTTGCTGAGCAAGGTTCAACTCCCGAGGCGGCAACGGCAAGCTGGGGCCATTCTTTTTCTCCCAGCTGGCGGATCTGAGACCCTTACCTCGCATGGGTGACGGCGTTCAGCTCGTGGACCACCTCGCGGCGCCGCGGGGCCAGGGACGGCTTCAGGACTCTCCGTACTCCGGCGCGGCCGGCGGTGCGGCCTGCGGCGATCTCATTCGCGTCGCGCTGCGCATTCACGAGAGCCGCATAGTCGAAGCCGGCTTCGCCGCAAGCGGCTGCGCCGCGGCGCGCGCGGCCGGCAGCGCGGTGGTCGAGCTGACCGAAGGCACAGGGTTCCTCGACTCCGCGCGCCTAACCGCCGACGACGTGTCGGACGAGCTGGGCGGCCTCTCACCCGCCGCGCGCCACGCGGCCGAGCTGGCGGCCGACGCCTTCCACCGCGCCCTCGGCGCCGCTGCGAAGCGCGGCGCGGCGCGCATTGCCCGCAACCCGGGCCGCACGCTCGTGGCGATGAGCGGCGGCGTCGACAGCGCCGTGGCGGCGCAGGTCGCGCTCGACGCCGGGCACGAGGTCGTGGCGGTCACGCTCGAGCTCTGGGCACACCCCGACCACGACGGCGAGCGCAGCTGCTGCTCGCCGCAGGCGGTGTCCGGGGCGCGCGCCCTTGCGCACCGCATGGGACTGCCGCACGTGACCCTCGACCTCCGCGACGCGTTCAAGGAGGACGTGGTCGACGACTTCATCAGCGAGCACGCCGGCGCCCGCACGCCCAACCCGTGCGTGCGCTGCAACGGGCTCGTGCGCTTCGACCGCATGCTCGCGCTTGCGGACCAGCTCGGCGCCGGGCGCCTTGCCACCGGCCACTACGCCCGCATCGAAAGCGACGACGAAGGTCCGCTCCTGCGCACCGCCGCCGACCCGAAGAAGGACCAGACCTACATGCTCGCGCGCCTCGACGCGCACGAGCTCGAGCGTCTCTGGTTCCCGCTTGGCGAGCTCGAGAAGCCGCGGGTGCGCGACATCGCCCGCGCCGCCGACCTCCCGGTTGCCGAGAAGCCCGAGAGCCAGGATCTCTGCTTCCTCGCGGGCCTCGACAAGAACCGCCTGCTCCAACTCGAGCGGCCCGGCGACATCGTCGATCAGAGCGGGCGAGTGCTCGGCCGCCACGCCGGCCAGCAGGGCTTCACCGTGGGCCAGCGCCGCGGTATCGGCGTCGCCTCCCGGGCACCGCTCTACGTCCTACACAAGGACGCGGTGACGGGCCGCGTGACGGTGGGGCCGAAGGAAGCTCTCGCCACCCGCACAGTCGTGATCAGCGGAGCCGAGCTGCTCCGCCACGGCGCGACGGTCAACCGCGTGAAGTTGCGCTACCGATCAGCCGCTCTGGCGTGCCGGGTGCAGGCGGATCCCGCTCCTGGAGCGCACCCACAGCTGGTCGTCGAGTTGGATTCCCCCGTCGACGGCGCAGCTCCCGGTCAGACCGCGTGTCTAATGTGCGACGAATCCGTGGTTGGATGGGGGACGATTTCTGCACCCGAGGAGCCGCCGGCCGGCGCCGGCACTCGCATGGAGGCTTCCAATGCCGCATGACACGATCGAACTGACCACCCCGGTTGGGCGCGACTGGGACCCGGTCGTGCGACTCGTCCTCGGCGGCATCGCCGACCGTCTCAACCTGGGCTTCGAGGAGCTGGACGACCTCCAGCTCGCGGTCGAGCGCCTGCTGCTCGAGGCGGGCTCTCAGGACTCGGTCACGCTCGCCTTCGACGTGTCCGAGCACGGCGTACGCACGCGCATCGGCCCGCTGCGCGCCGGCGCGCTGGCCGAGGCCCTGCAGGGTCCGCCGCCACCCCCGGGCGAGCTGACGCTGCGGCGCATCCTCGAGACCGTGGTCGACTCCTTCGGCGTTGAGCAGGTGGCCGACGACGGCCAGCTGATCGTGCGCCTCGAGAAGGTGGTCCGGGGGGTCTGACGGTGGCATCCGCTCCCACCTCGCAGATGGACGACCGGGAGCTGCTGCGCCGCTACCACGTCGACGGCGACCGCAGCGCGAGGGAGATGCTCGTGCAGCGCCACCTGCCGCTCGTCCGCGCGCTCGCGCGCCGCTATGCCGGCCGCGGCGAGTCGCTCGAGGACATCGAGCAAGTTGGCGCGATCGGGCTAATCAAGGCGATCGACCGCTACGAGCTCTCCCGCGAGGTGGCGCTCACCACCTACGCAACGCCGAACGTGGTGGGGGAGATCAAGCGCCACTTCCGCGACAAGGGCTGGGCCATTCGCATTCCGCGCGGCCTCCAGGAGCTGAACGCCAAGATGTCGTCGACGATCGAGCGCCTCACCGCGAAGCTCGGGCATTCGCCGACCATCGCCGAGATCGCCACCGAGCTGCAGACCACGCCGGAGCAGGTGCTCGAGGCGATGGAGGCAGGCTCCGCCTACGCTCCCGTGTCGCTCTCGGCCGGGCCCGGCGCGGAGGGCGAGCTCGATCCGATGGAGACGATCGGGACCGAGGACGCGGGCTTCGAGCGCTCCGAGCAGCGGGCCTCGCTCGAGCCAGCGCTCGAGATGTTGCCCGAGCGGGAGCGCGAAATCCTGCGCATGCGGTTCGAGGATGGACTGACCCAAACGCAGATCGCAGAGCAGGTTGGGGTCTCGCAGATGCACGTTTCGCGTCTAATAAGAAAGTCGCTCGCGCGCATGCGAGCAGAGCTTTCTTGACCCGAACGCTTAACCTGGCGCCAACAGTCGGACCCTGCTGGGGGCAAGGAAAGAGGTGTAACTTTCTGAGCCGCGAAGGTTGGTGCGTGGCCGGATTGGGGAGAGGAGACCCGGCGATTCAGCACGAATGGATTAGGACCGCGGCGCCGTCCGGTGACTCAGCCGCCAAGAGCTTCGAGGGACGCATCAATTGACTGGCACGATCGATCTCGCACGCGAGTCGACCGCTGAAGCCGAGGTAGGCGGAATTGAAGCGCGTACGCCGCTCGAGCTGTTCTGGCGGAGGCTTCGAGACGACCGCGTGGCGATGGCGGCTTTTGCCTTCGTCGTGTTCCTCATCGTCGTCGCGATCGCGGCGCCGCTGATCGTCAAGCTGGTGGGCGCGCGCCCGCCCGACGCGCAGGCCACGAAGTACCTCGACTCCTTCGGAACGCCGACCGGCCCGAGCAAGCACAACGTCTTCGGCGTCGACACGCTCGGCCGCGATCTCTTCAGCCGCGTCCTCTACGGCGCGCGCGTCTCGCTCCAGGTCGCACTGATCGCCACGGCGATCTCCGTGTTCATCGGCGTGGTCTTCGGCATGATCGCCGGCTTCTACCGCGGCTGGGTCGACACGGTGATCTCGCGCTTCATCGACGTGCTGCTCGCCTTCCCGATCCTGCTCTTCGGCATCGGCCTCGCCTCGGCTTGCTCGCTCGGCAAGGGTTGCCTCGGAGGACTGATCAAGCCGGGCCTCACGGTCGTCATCTTCGTGATCGCGTTCGTCAACTGGACCTACATTGCGCGCATCGTGCGCGGCCAGGTCCTCTCGTTACGCGAGAAGGAATTCATCGAAGCGTCGCGCTCGCTGGGCGCGTCGAATTTCCGAATCATCTTCCGCGAGGTTCTTCCGAACCTCGTGGCTCCGATCATCGTCTACACGACGCTGATCATCCCTCAGAACATCCTGTTCGAGGCGGCGCTGTCGTTCCTGGGTGTTGGTGTCCAGCCGCCGCAGGCGAGCTGGGGCCAGATGCTGGCCGAGGCCACCGACATCTTCGACAGCGCCTGGTGGTACATGGTCTTCCCCGGGGCGGCGCTGCTGCTCACTGTGCTCGCTTTCAACCTGCTCGGTGACGGCCTGCAGGACGCGCTCAACCCCCGGGCAGGGAGGAATGAGTGATGAGGATGGAGAGAGTGCCAACAAACGAAAGGACGAGAATGCAAAAGTTGCGGAGGCTATTGCCGCTCGCAGCCATCGGTGTTCTCGCTCTCGTAGCCGCCGGATGCGGCAGCGGGGGCGGCAGTACCGGCGGCGGCGGTGC
>DATBKS010000202.1:0-33705 GCA_036555755.1 Thermoleophilaceae bacterium | reverse complement strand
GCCGGACTCGCCGCCGACGGCTCGATCGCCGTCGACATGGAGTCGGCCTGGCTGGCGCCCGCCGCCGCCGGCCGCCCGTTTGCGGCTCTGCGAGCGGTGGTCGACACCCCGTCGCATGAGCTGCTGCGCCCCCGGACGGTGGTTTCCGGGATTACCGCGTATCGTGCTCTCGGACGCGCGGCTGGGGCGCTCGAGGCCTGGATGGAGTCGCTACCCGAACAGGAGGCGCAGACCTAGATGGCAGCACCGCTTAGGCAGACCGTACGGGTGGGGACCTACCTGATGAAGCAGAAGCTCGCGCGCCGGGAGAAGTTCCCGCTGCTCGTTGAGCTCGAGCCCTTGTTCCAGTGCAATCTGGCCTGCTCGTTCTGCGGCAAGATCCAGCACCCCGAGCACATCCTCAAGCAGCGGATGCCCGTGGACCAGGCGCTCGCGGCGATCGAGGAGTCCGGGGCGCCGATGGTCTCCATCGCCGGCGGCGAGCCGCTCGTCCATCCCGAGATCCACGTGATCGCCGAGGAGCTGCTCAAGCGCAAGAAGTTCGTCTTCCTCTGCACCAACGCGATCCTGCTCGAGAAGAAGCTCGACAACTTCAAGCCGTCTCCCTACTTCACCTGGGTCATCCACCTCGACGGCCTGCGCGAGCGGCACGACCAGTTCGTAGAGCGCGATGGGATCTTCGACAAGGCGGTGAGCGCGATCAAGGAGGCGAAGGCGCGCGGCTTCCGGGTCGGCACGAACACGACCTTCCTGAACACGGACACGCCGGAGACCGTCAAGGAGGTGCTCGACTACCTCAACGACGAGCTCGAGGTCGACACGATCCAGATCTCGCCGGCGTACGCCTACGAGAAGGCGCCGGACCAGGAGCACTTCCCGGGCGTCGAGCAGACGCGCGCGCTGTTCTCGGCCGCGTTCGCCGACGGCGGCCGCAAGAAGTGGCGCCTCAACCACTCGCCGCTGTTCCTCGACTTCCTCGAGGGCAAGGTCGACTACCAGTGCACCCCGTGGGGCATCCCGAGCTACTCGCTATTCGGCTGGCAGCGGCCCTGCTACCTGATGAGTGACGGCTACGCGAAGACCTACAAGGAACTGATCGAGACCACCGACTGGTCGAAGTACGGCCGCGGCAACGACGATCGCTGCGACAACTGCATGGCCCACTGCGGCTACGAGCCGACCGCCGTGATGCACACCAGCAAGTCGCTCAAGCAGTCGCTGCGAGCGTTCGCCGGGACGCGCTAGCGCGCGTCGCCGGGTCGCCTTACAGCCGCCTCAGCTCTTCCGCGCGGTCGTCCGCCTCGGCCTCGTGGCGGGAGGCGAAGCGCTTCGAGCGCTCGGCCTGGGCCTCGAGCTTGTCGGCCTCCGACAGGTGCTGCGCCGCCTCCTCGCGGTGTGCCTGAGCCTGCGGGCGAAGGTCCTCAGCGCGTGAGACGTGCGCCGCCGCCTCCTGGCGGTGACCCTCGGCCTCCGTCGTCAACCGCTCGCGGCGCGCCGCCTTGGCGCGTCCGTTGCGGCGGCCCAGAAGCACGAGCAGTACGCCGGCGATGACGCCGATGGCAAACAGGATCAGAACGATGGCAAGTGTGCTCATGGCCAACCTGGTACCCGGCTCCGTCCGTGTGACACTCTCCGGAGTGATGTACCTCACTGTTTACCATCCGCTATCGTGAGGGAATTAGAGGGTCGGAGGGTCAGGCAGACGGCGACCGAGGGGGCAGCATGAGCAGCAGCAGCAACGGGCAGGTCCAGTCACTTCCGCAGCACGTCCGATTCGCCATTGCCGGAAGCGGCTTCGCGGGCATCGGCTGCGCCATCCGCCTCAAGCAGGAGGGCGTGGAGGACTTCCTGATCCTCGAGCGCGGCGACTCGGTCGGCGGCACCTGGCGAGACAACACCTATCCCGGCTGCGCCTGCGACGTCCCCTCGCACCTCTACTCCTTCTCCTTCGAGCCGAATCCGAACTGGAGCCGCACCTTCTCGCCGCAGCCGGAGATCTGGGACTACCTGAAGCACTGCTCGAGCAAGTACGGCGTCGATCCGCACATCCGCTTCCACCACACCGTCACCGAGGCTGCGTGGGACGAGGACGCCGAGGTCTGGCAGATCGAGACGAACCAGGGCAGCCTCACCGCCGACTTCTTCATCGCCGCGATCGGCCCGCTGAGTGAGCCGAAGCTGCCGGACATCCCCGGTCTCGAGAAGTTCGTGGGCGCGACGTTCCACTCCGCCAAGTGGAACCACGACTACGACCTCACCGGCAAGCGCGTGGCGGTGATCGGCACCGGCGCGTCGTCGATCCAGTTCGTGCCGAAGATCCAGCCGCGGGTCGCGAAGATGCACCTCTTCCAGCGCACCGCGCCGTGGATCATGCCGCAGCGCGACCGCAACCTGACGGGGCTCGAGAAGCGCCTCTACAGGCTCTTCCCGCCGGCCCAGCTCGCGATGCGCGCCGCGATCTACTGGGTGCGCGAGCTCTTCGTGCTCGGCTTCATGAAGCCGAAGACGGGCGGGCCGAACGAGAAGATCTCGATGCACCATCTGCACAGCCAGGTGAAGGACCGCGAGCTGCGCGAGAAGCTCACGCCGCGCTACCGCATGGGCTGCAAGCGCGTGCTGATCTCCGACAACTACTACCCCGCGCTCCAGCAGCCCAATGTCGAGGTCGTGACCGACGGCGTCACGGAGATCAAGGCGAACTCGATCGTCAGCGCCGACGGCACAGAGCGCGAGATCGACGCGCTCATCCTCGGCACCGGCTTCCACGTGACCGACATGCCGGTGGCGAACTACGTGCGCGGCCGCGAGGGCAAGACGATGGCTGAGCATTGGCGGGGGAGCCCGCAGGCGTACCTCGGCTCGGCCGTCAGCGGCTTCCCCAACATGTTCTTCCTGGTCGGGCCGAACACCGGCCTCGGCCACAACTCGATCGTGTTCATGATCGAGTCGCAGCTCAACTACCTGGCCGAGTGCCTTCAGAAGATGAAGGCGCGCGGCGCCGACGTCTTCGAGGTGCGCGAGGACGTGCAGGAGCGGTTCAACGCGCGCATTCAGCAGAAGCTCCAAGGCACCGTTTGGAACACCGGCGGCTGCGCGAGCTGGTACCTCGACGAGAACGGGCGCAACACGACGATCTGGCCCGGCTTCACCTGGCCCTTCCGCCAGGAGACACGCCACTTCGACCCGGCCGACTACAGCCTCACGGCGCGCCAGCCCGCCGCGGCGCCGCTCGCGGCCTAGTCGCTCTCACCCAAAGAAGGTAAAAGCGGCGCACCCCCCGTTCGGGGGGCGTATATTGCGCGGCCGGGAGGCGTCCGGTTCTCGCCGTGCGCCAGACAATTTCCGTTCATAGGGCGGTGCGCCCACTCGCGTTTCTCGCGGGTTTCGTCGTCACGCTTGGGCTTGCGGCGGCGCCCGCACACGCCGCCCTCGGCATCTCCGCCTTCAGCGTCAGCCCGGCGAGCACGCAGGCCGGCGGGCATCCCGACGTCGACATCGACACGACGTTCTCCGGCGCGGGCGACAACCTCAAGAACCTCACGGTCCACCTGCCGCCCGGCCTGGTGGGCAACCCCAACGCCGCCACGAAGTGCAGCCAGTCGGCGTTCGATTCGGACTCGTGTCCTGGGACGAGCGTGGTCGGCACCGTGACGAACAACGTCACGGCCACGCCGCTCGGGTTGCTGCCGGTGACGCTCGACGTGACCGACAACGTCTACGACGTCGCTCCGAGCGCAGGCGAGCCGGCGCGACTCGGGATCTGGGTGCACCCGCCGGTGATCGGCGGCTCGGTGGTGGACAACGTCAAGCTGCCGGTGACGGTGTCCGTGCGACCGGGCGACTTCGGACTCGACACCTCGATCTCGAACATCCCGAACTCGCTGCACTCCACCCTCCTCGGGAACATCCCGACGACCATCAATTCGATCTCGCTGACGCTGAACGGCACGGCGTCGGGCGGCAACTTCGTGACGCTGCCGAGCTCGTGTCAGGCGGCCACGACGCGGATCGACGTGAGCTCCTACGGCTCCGCGGCCGCGTCCGCCAGCTCCAGCTTCACGCCCACCGGCTGCGGCTCGGTGAGCTTCAACCCGACGATGAGCGTCGCGCTCGAGACCATGCGCGCGGACACCCCGAGCGGCTATACGGCCACGCTCGGCGTGCCGTCAGGCAACTCGACGGTCAAGCGCGCGCAGGTCGTCCTGCCGGTGGGAACCGTGCTGTCGCCGAAGGCCGCCGACGGCGCGAGTGCCTGCACCGACGCCCAGCTCGGCGTCGGCAGCGCGGCGGCGGCCACCTGCCCGGCCAGCTCGCAGATCGGCACGGCCACGATCGTCACGCCGCTGCTCGGCACGCTCGCCGGCAAGGTGTTCCTCGGGCAGCCCACGCCGACGCAGCTCCTGCGCCTGTTCGTGGACATCGAGCAGTCGGGGGTGAAGATCAAGCTGCCCGGCACGGTCACGCCCGACCCGAGCACGGGCCAGCTCACCACCGTCTTCGACAACCTCCCGCAGGTGCCGTTCACGTCATTCGCGCTGGCGTTCCGCGGCGGCCCGGCGGCGATCCTCAGCAACCCGCAGACCTGCGGCAGCCACACAGCCACCGCCACGCTCACGCCGTGGAGCGGGGGCGGACCCGCCTCGCCGCAGGACAGCTTCTCGATCAGCGACGACGGCGCGGGCGCGTCCTGCCCCGCCAAGCGTCCCTTCACGCCGACCGTCTCCGACACGGCCGGAAACCTCCAGGCCGGCGGCGATCCTGGCTCGCTCGCGATCACCGTCAACCGCCCGGACCGCGACCAGCGTCTCCGCTCCGTTCAGTTCTCCCTGCCGCCCGGCCTCCTCGGCCGGGTGGCAGGCGTCTCGCTCTGCCCCGAGGCCGACGCGCCGAGCGGCAACTGCCCAGCGGCCACGCGCGCGGGAACGGTCACGGCCACGGTGGGCACCGGGCCCCAGCCGGTCACGCTCAGCGGCCCGGTGTACATGGGCGGTCCGTACAAGGGCGGGCTGCTCAGCTTGATCGCCGCGCTGCCCGCGAAGGTCGGGCCACTGGACCTCGGCACCACCGTGTTGCGCTCGGCGATCGCGCTGCGCTCGACGGACGGCGGGCTCGACGTCTCCTCGGACGGCCTCCCGGCGTTCGTGCAGGGAATCCCCGTGGACGTCCGCACCCTCACGGTGGACCTCAACAAGCCCGGCACACTGCTCAACCCCACGGACTGCTCGCCGCTGTCGATCGGCGGCACGATCACGAGCGCGCTCGGCCAGACCGCCACGGCAAGCGCGCCCTTCCAGGTGAGCGGCTGCGACAAGCTCCCGTTCGCGCCGACCATCAGCGCGGTGGCGGGCGGGAAGGGCAACACCGCGAGGGGCAAGCGCCCGCTCTTCCGCGCGATCGTGGAGCAGCCGATCACCCAGGCGCGCCTTGCGTCGACCACTGTCACGCTGCCGAGCTCGCTCGGCGTCGCGCTCGGCAAGGCGATCTGCCCGGCCGCCCAGGCCGACGCCGGCAACTGCCCCGCCACCTCGCAGGTGGGAACCGCCAACGCGTCGACGCCGCTCCTGCCGCTTCCGCTCTCCGGTCCGGTCTACCTGATCCAGGTGCCGGGCCAGCCGCTCCCCGGCGTGCTTGTGCAGCTCCACGGACTGGTGAACCTGAGCCTGCGGGGGCACGTGAGCACCGGGCCGGGCGGCGCGCTCGTGAACCGCTTCGACGGCATCCCGGACGTGCCGATCTCCCGCTTCGAGCTCGCCTTCACCGGCGGCAAGGACGGCGCGCTCGTCACCACGCGCAACCTCTGCCGCGGCGGGGTTCAGAAGCTGAGCGCGGCGTTCATCGGGCACAACGGCGCGACCTTCACCCGCACCGCGCCGGTGGGCATCCAGGGCTGCAAGCCGATCATCAGCGCGTCGCTCCGGCACGCGAAGAGCGCGAAGCCGAAGCTGCTGCTCTCGTTCCGCGAGCCGGCAGTCTCCACCGCGATCAAGCAGCTCACGCTGAAGCTCCCGGCGACGCTGCGCGGCGTGAAGGGCAAGGCCCGCAGGGGCGTGCACGTGGTCGCGGGCCGCAAGCGGCTCGGCCGCAAATCGTTCAGGCTCAGCGGGCGCACGCTCACGCTGCGCAAGCTGCCCGCCGGGACCCACGTGCTGAAGGTCAGCGTGGGCAGCGGCGCGATCAAGCTGCGCAAGTCGCTGCGCCAGCGGGCGCTGAACGGCAAACGCCCGCTGCTTCGCTTCGGGATTCAGGCGATCGACTCCGCCGGGACGAAGTCGAGCTTTGGCCTGAAGACCCGCGCCCGGCCGTAGAAACCGAACGGCGAGCCGCCGGCCGCCCACGCCTAGGCGCGGGCGGCCGGAACGCTCACTAGGACTGAATCAGGTGGTTCGCCAGCAGGAACGAGTGGGCGACAGCCGCCGGGGACTGCTTGTTGACGGCCACAGCCTTGTTCATTGCGATCACTGCAGGCGTCGTCAACAGGCCGTTGACCTTGTTGATGATCGCCATGAACTGATCGCCGCCGAGCGCCTGCAGCTTGTTCTTGTCGATCACGAGCGCGATGTTCTGGAAGCCGAAGATGTTCTTCGGGTCCTTGAGCACCGTGTACTTGCCGCTCGCGAGCTGCGGGTCGGTGGTGAACACGTCGCCGGCCTGGATGTTCCCCTTGTCGAGCGCCTGGTACTGGAGACCGAAGGCGAGTGACTTGAACGTGAAGTTGTTCAAGCCGTAGTCCTTCTGCAGCCCGGCCGCGCCCTGCTCGCGATCCTTGAACTCCGGCCGCGCGCCAAGCGCGAAGTGCTTCACCTTCTTGAGATCGTCCAGCGTCGTGAGCCCATTCTTGTCGGCGTACGCCTTGGTCGTGGCGATCGCGTCCACATCGAAGAACGGCGTCATCTGGCTCATCGTCTGGCCGCGCTTCTCGTAGAACTGCTTCGCGAGGTTGTACTCCTCCTGCGGGGAGTTGACCTTCTTGTTGACACCCGCGACCGTCACGGCCGACTCGCCTGTGTACTCGGGGTAGGCCTGGATCTTCCCGCTGGTGAGCGCCTTGTCGATCACCTCGGTCGACCCGATGTTCTCCTTGTAGTTGATCTTGTAGCCGGCGTTCTCGAGCGCCTGCTTGTAGAGCTGGCCGAGGATGAATTCCTCGGTGAAGTCCTTCGTGCCGAGCGTCAACGCCGGCTTGCCTTCGCCAGGCTTCGAGCTGGCGGCCGGCGCGGTCGACGCGGCGGTACCGGCGCTTGTGCTCGTGTTTGAGTTGCCGCTCCCGCACGCCGCCACAAACAGAGCGGCGACCAGTGCGATCAGTGCGACGGCGCCGAAGCGCAGCCGATGTCTACCGGTTCCCATGTTGTTCTCCTTTGGTCTGCGCATTTGCTCCCTCAGATCGATTCCGTTGCGGCCCTCACCTGCTGGCTACGCCTGCCCAGGCCCCACTTGGGCCTCAACGGGGCCGGCGTGATGACGCGCTGGACGAGCGCCAGGATGCCGTCGACGAGGAAGGCGAGAGCGGTGATGAACAGGGACCCCGCCACGACCCCGGACACGCCGTAGCTGGCCTGGTTCACGATGATGTCTCCGAGACCCCCGCCGCCGGCGAACGTAGCAAGAGTGGCTGTCGCGACCACGTACACGGTGGCGGTGCGAATGCCCGCAAAGATCAGCGGCAGCGCCAACGGGATCTCGACGCGCAACAGCACCTGCCACTGCTTCATGCCCATCGCGTAGGCGGCCTGTACGGCGTTGCGGTCGACCCCGTCGACGGCCACGTAGGCGTTCGTGAGGATCACGGGGCCGGCGAGGATCACGAGCGCCACCAGGACGTTCGTGAAGCCGATCCCGAGGATGCCGATGCCGATCGAGATCACCGCCAGGCTGGGCAGCGCCCTCCCGATGTTCGAGACGTTGATCGCGAAGAACGAGCCCCTGTGCAGATGGCCGAGCCAGACTCCAAGCGGGACGGCGAGCAGGATCGCCACTGCCACCGACGCGAAGGAGATCTTGAGGTGGGCAAGCGTCTTCTCCCACATCAGATGCTGGTTGTCGCCGATGAACGTGAAGGCGTGGACGAAGGAGTCCGACTTTGCGAGCACGGTCATCATGTGCGCCTCGCCCTCGTCCACGGCGTGAGCACGCGCTGTAGGAGCACGAGCAGGACGTCGGCCACCAGCGCCAGCAGGATCGCGAGGACCCCCGCCGCGATGAACTGCGTGTTGAAGCCGGTCTGGATCGCGTTGAAGATCGGCTCGCCGAGTCCACCGACGCCGATGTACGCAGCGACCGTCGTGAGGCTGATGATCGTGACTGTGGCGATCCGCAGCCCGGCCATCATCGCCGGCAGCGCGAGCGGCAGCTCAACCCGCCAGAGCCGTTGCCTGTCAGTCAGGCCCATGGCGTTGGCCGCCTCGATAGCGGGTTTGGGCACCCCCTGAAGCCCGGTGAGCGTGTTCCTGAACAGGATCAGCAGGGTGTACGAGACAAGCGCGATCTCGGCCGTGAAGCGGTTGATGCCGGTGATCTGGACCATGATCTCGAAGAAGGCGAGGCTCGGGATCGTGTAGAGCAGCGCCGAGAAGAGGGAGAACGGCGTCTCGAACGGGCGCCAGCGGTAGGCGATGATCGCGGCGCCCACCGCGATCACGGATCCCACGCCGATCGCGATGAGCGTGAGCTCGATGTGTTCGACGACCCGCGGCAGGAAGCGGGAGCTGAAGTTGTCGAGGAACCAATGGGTGCAGAACGTGCCGTTCTTGACCACGCAGGGATCGCCACGGCCGAAGTTCGGGATGACCGGGCCGCTGTCAGCCAGATACGGCGCGGCGGCGATCACGCCCGGGCGACCTCGTCCTGCGCTGTGGCTTCGCCCTCCGGCCCCACGTAGCCGATGATCTGGTCGAGCTTCACCCGGCCCGCGATCGACCCGTCGTCGCCGGTCACCTCGAGCTCACGGCTGCCGTCGGTGAGCATGAGCGACAGTGCGTCGCGAAGAGAGCTGTCGATCGGGACGGACGGGCCCGACCCTCCGCTGCCCGGCTCGAGGTCGAGGTCACGCAGCGTCCAGAGCCGGAGGCGCTTTAGGCCGCGATCCGCACCCACGAAGCTCGCCACGAAGTCGTCGCTCGGCGAGGCGAGCAGCTTGTCCGAGGTGTCGAGCTGGACGAGCTGGCCCTCGCGCATGATCGCGATTCGGTCGCCCATCTTGATCGCCTCGTCGATGTCGTGGGTCACGAAGACGATGGTCTTCTTGATCTCGCTCTGGAGGCGCAGGAAGTCGTTTTGGAGGCGGTCGCGCGTGATCGGGTCGATCGCGCCGAAGGGCTCGTCCATGAGCATGATCGGCGGGTCCACGGCCATCGCCCGGGCCACGCCGATGCGCTGCTGCTGGCCGCCGGAGAACTCACCGGGATAGCGCTTGAGGTCGCCCTTGGGGTCGAGCCCGACCAGTTCGAGCAGCTCACTGGCGCGCCCGCGGATGCGCTCCTTCTTCCAGCCAAGCAGCCGCGGCACCGAGCCGATGTTCTCCTCGATCGTCATGTGCGGGAACAGGCCGATCTCCTGGAAGACGTAGCCGATCCCGCGCCGCAGCTCCGTGACCTCGTGGTCGTTCACGCTGCGCCCGTCGATCGTGATGTCGCCTTCCGTCATCGGGATCAGGCGGTTGACGAGCTTGAGCGCGGTCGTCTTGCCGCAGCCCGAGGGGCCGATCAGAACGCAGATTTCGCCCGCGGGAACCTCAAAGGAGAGGTCCTTGACCGCGGCGCCCTCGCGCCCCGGGTACTGCTTCGAGACTCCCCTGAAGCAGATCTCCCCGGCTTTGTGGGCCTCTGTGCCCGGGGATCCGTCAGTCACGGCGCTCCCGCGGTCGCCAGTCCCGGCTGTTCGGTACGAGCCCTCCTCTGTTCACCGCTACAACCTAACCAGACCTCTCCGCCTGGGTGCTGTCTCCTCCTGGCCGACGAGAGATATATCACCACCCGTGAGCGGCAGGCAAACGATTTGGGTTACGGCTTTGTTACGCCGCCTGCGGTAGAGGCCCCGTAGGCTGCGCGCGTGCCCTCCCTGCGCGAAGTGGCAATCGAGTGGGGACGGATCGGCTGCCTGGGATTCGGCGGCCCGCCCGCGCACATCGCGCTGTTGCGCCGCCTGTGCGTCACGGACAGGCGCTGGATAGCGGACGAGCAGTTCGAGCGGGCGATAGCGGCGACGAGCATGCTGCCCGGCCCGGCGTCGACGCAGATGGCGATCTGGTGCGCCTGGCGGCTGCGCGGGACCCCCGGGGCTCTGATCGGAGGGCTCTGCTTCATCGTCCCAGGGCTGATCGCGATCCTCGCGCTCTCTGTGGCCTTTCTCGCCTCGGCACCGCCCGACTGGCTGCGCGGGGCGGGGGCGGGTGCCGGCGCCGCGGTGGCCGCCGTGGCCGTGCAGGCGGGCGCAGGGCTCGCGCCGCCGGTGTGGCGGCGTGCGTCGGGCGCCGAGCGGTCGCGCACGGTGGCCTATGCGCTGGCGGGCGGCGTGGCGGCGGCTGTCGTCGGTCCTTGGCTCGTGCTCGTGCTGATCGGCTGTGGGCTCGTGGAGCTCGCGTGGCGCGGCCGCACGCGGGCGCTCCATTCGCACGGCTGGGCGCTTTGGCTCGCGGCGGCGACATCCACCGGCGGGCTCGGCGCGCTCTGCTGGACCGCCTTCAAGGTGGGCGCTCTCTCGTTCGGCGGCGGCTTCGTGATCATCCCGCTGATGCAGGGCGACGCGGTGCACGTCCACCACTGGATGACCGACGCCCAGTTCGTCAACGCCGTGGCACTCGGGCAGGTCACGCCCGGCCCGGTCGTGCACACCGTGGCGGCCGTGGGCTACGCCGCCGCTGGTATCGGCGGAGGACTGCTCGCGGCGCTCGTGGGGTTCGCGCCGTCGTTCGCCTTCATCCTCATCGGCGCCGAGCGCTTCGACCGGCTGCTCGCCAATGCGCGCGTACGCGCGTTCCTTGCCGGCGCCGCGCCCGCGGCGATCGGCGCGATCGTCGGCTCCGCCGTGCCGCTCACCGGCGCGCTGTCCGAGACCTGGCAGTACGTCGTGCTCGGCGCGGCGGCGGTGTGGCTGCTCGCGCTTCGGCGCGGCGTGGTGAGCGCGCTGCTGGCCGCCGGCTTGGCCGGGGCGGTGGTCGCACTCGCGGGCGGACCGCTCCCCGGCTAGCGGGTAAGGGTGATCTTGCTGAGGCCGTGCGGCGCGTCTATGTCGACGCCTCGGAGCTCAGCCAGGCGCAGCGCCGCCGCCTGGCCTGGCACGACGGCGAGGAACGGCGCCACCCAGTCGGGCAGGCCCGCGGGCAGGCGCACGGCGATGTCCGCGGGCCCGAGCAGCTCGTCCTCGTCGGACACCACGACGCTCGTGCCCGCGTAGGCGCGCAGCGCGTCCCCCAGCGCGGGGTCGAGCTGCCTGCCGCCGCCGGCGCTCACGAGCCACAGCCCGGTGGAGGCGCTCAGCGAGGCGATCGGCCCGTGGAGGAGGTCGGGTGGCGAGAACGCCTCGGCGGTTGTGCCGCTCAGCTCGCGCAGCTTGAGTGCGACCTCGTGCGCCGTCGAGAAGTTCATGCCGCGCCCGACGACCGTGAGGTGCGAGGCGGCGTCGAGCCGGTCGAAGCGCTCGCGGGACTCGAGCTGGGCGGCGGCCGTCTCCGTGACGAGGCCGGGCACCCGGTCCAGCCAGGCGGCCATCGCCGGGTCCGGCCGCAGTGCGAGCGCGAGCTGCGCGATCGCGTGGAGCGACGCCGTGAAGGTCTTCGTGGCTGCCACGGAGCGTTCGGCGCCGACGGCCAGCGGGACCACGACGTCGGCCGCCGCCGCCAGCGGGGACCCCGCGTCGCCAGTCACCGCGATCGCCGGGCGATCCTGGCGGCGTGCCTCCGCCAGCACCGCCACGACGTCCGGCGAGCTCCCCGACTGGGACACCGCAAGCACCCCGCCGCCCGCGAGCGACGGCGCGTCGAAGTCGCCGGAGAAGAGCCACGGCGCCGCAAGCCCCACCGTGAGCCCGGCGTGCTTTCCGAGCAGGTACTGGGCGTAGCGCGCGGCGTTGTCTGAGCTGCCGCGGGCGGCGACGATCAGGTAGTCGAGACCGCGAATGTGCTCGGCTGCCTCGGCCGCCGCATCGAAGCCGGTGGCGGCTCGAGCGGCCAGCGCCGCACCCTGCTCGCGTATCTCCGCGCTGAGTTGGCTCACTGCGCGGCGAGCCTACTCTTAGTAAGGAACTTTTACAAGAGATTGCTCATGAACCTTGACTTATGGTTCACATGCGCTTTACAGTCCGCCAATCTCGGTAGGTTTCCTAACCAGATTGCCCGGCTTGAGGGAGCGGTGGGCGAGAAAGGTGACTCGGCATGCGGCGTAGCGCGGCGGTTGTGGCGATGATTCTTGCGGCGGCGATCGGAGTTGCCGCCTGTGGCGGTGGTGGCGGTGGGGGCGGGTCGAAGACGACCGCGACCGCCGATCTCACGACGCCGGTGACCCTCACCGTGTGGAGCGGCTTCAGCGAGCGCGAGCTCGGCATCTGGAACTCGGTCCTTGCCGGCTTCCACAAGCTCCACCCGGCGGTGAAGATCAAGAGCGTCGGCGCGGTGGACAACAACAAGATCGTGGCCGCGATCCGTGGCGGCAATCCGCCCGACGTCGCCCTCTCGTTCGAGACCGACAAGACCGGCGCCTTCTGCTCGTCCGGGGGCTGGATCGATCTGACGCCGTACATCAACCGCGACCACGTCGACATCAGCCAGTTTCCGCCCGCGGTCCAGACCTACACGAAGTTCGAGAACAAGCGCTGCGCAATGCCCGATCTCGCCGACGTGTACGGCATCTACTACAACAAGGGAATGCTCCAGAAGGCGGGCATCACCGCCCCGCCGAAGAACTACACGGAGCTCCTCGCCGACGCCAAGAAACTGACCGTGCGCAACTCCGACGGCTCGATCAAGGTCGCCGGCTTCATTCCCAACGAGGGCTTCTACGAGAACGCCGCGGCCCACTGGGGACCGCTGTGGGACGCGAAGTGGACCGATGCCCAGGGCAAGTCCACCCTCGCGACGAGCCCCGGCTGGGGCAAGTGGCTCACCTGGGACAAGCAGCTGATCGACTGGTACGGCTACGACAAGCTCAAGCGCTTCATCGCCGGGGCCGGCCAGGAGTTCTCCGCCTCGAACGCGTTCGAGAGCGGCAAGGTGGCGATGATCATGGACGGCGAGTACCGCACCGCGTTCATCAAGGCCGAGCACCCCAACCTCGACTACGGCACCGCGCCGATGCCCGTCGATGACGCCCAGCCGAACATCTACGGCGGCGGCTACGTGGTGGGCAACACGCTCGGCATCCCGAAGGGCGCGAAGCACACGGGCCAGGCGTGGGAGCTCATCAAGTACCTGTCGACCAACACGAAGGCGCTCACCGACCTCGCCGAGGGGCTCGGCAACGTGCCCACCACGCCGGCGTCCTCGAAGGCGACCAACCTCAACCAGGATCCACACTTCCAGCCGTTCCTGAAGATCTTCACCAACCCGAACACGCAGACGAACCCGATCGTCGCCTCGGGCGACGCCGACCAGCTCCTGTTCCACACATTCATCGAGAATTGGGAGGCGGGGAAGGTGTCCGACCTTCAGAAGGGCCTCCAGGGAGTGGACAAGCAGATCGACGCACAGCTGGCGAACGCGACGGCCGGTAGCGCGCCGTGAGCGGGGAGCCGACCGGGTGAACGCTGCACCGGTGGCCGGCGCGGCGCCGGTCCATCTAGTCCTGACGCCCGAGCGCAAGCGGGCGAAGAAGAAGGCGGCGTGGCGCCGCCGCCGGCTCGTGCTGCTCCTGATGTGCCCGTGGCTCATCGGCTTCGGGGTCTTCTTCGGCTACCCGCTGATCGCGAACGTCTACTTCTCGTTCACGCACTACGACCTGCTGCAGTCGCCCCGCTGGATCGGGTTCGCGAACTACAAGTACCTGTTCAACGGCGACGCCAACATCTGGCCGTCGGTGAAGAACACGCTCTGGATGCTCGTGTTCGCGATACCGCTCCAGGTGCTGTTCGCGTTCGGGGTCGCGCTGATGGTCACGCGTGCGCGGCGCGGGGTCGGCTTCTTCCGGACGGTCTTCTATCTGCCGGCGCTGGCACCGCCGGTTGCGGCCACGCTCGGTTTTGTCTACCTGCTCAACCCGGCGTACGGCCCGGTGAACACCGTGCTCGGGTGGTTCGGCATCACCGGCCCGCTGTGGTTCCAGGACCCGTCGTGGTCGAAGCCGTCGCTCGTGATGCTCGGGCTGTGGGGCATCGGCAACACGATGGTGATCTTCATCGCTGCGCTGCTCGATGTGCCGCGCCATCTGTACGAGTCGGCTGAGCTCGATGGGGCGAATGCGATCCGGCGGCTCGTCTATGTCACGCTGCCCACGATCAGCCCGGTGATCCTGTTCGCCGTCGTCATCGGGGTGATCGAGGGGCTCCAGTACTTCACGCAGGGCTACGTCGCCTCGGTCACGGCGGCGCCCGGCGGGACGGGCTACGGGGACACGACCGGCAACAACATCGGCTACCCGCAGAACTCCACGCTCTTCTACCCGATCTGGCTGTACCAGCAGGGCTTCAGCTACTTCAACATGGGCTACGCAGCCGCGATGTCCGTGCTGCTGCTCGTGGTGGCGCTGCTCGTGACCGTGTTCATCCTGCGCAACTCGCGGCGCTGGGTCCACTACTCCGGAGAGCCGCGCTGATGGCCTCCGCGGCGGAGCTTGTCAGCGCCACCCCGTTCACCCGGCGGCAGGCGCCGCGGTCGGTGCGCCGGCGCCGCTTCCTGATCGCCGTGGCGGACCACAGCATCCTCATCGCGCTCGCGATCATGTTCCTCGCGCCGTTCGTGTTCATCACGCTCACCGCGGTGATGAGCAACGACCAGGCGCTGTCCTCGAAGCTCTGGCCCCAGCCGTTCGAGTGGCACAACTTCGTCGACGTGTGGTCGAAGGCGCCCCTGCTGCGCTACTACGCGAACACGATCCTCTACGCCGGGCTCGCGACGCTCGGGCTGCTCATCTCGAGCGTGCCGGTGGCGTACGCGCTGGCGCGGCTGCGCTGGCGAGGGCGCAACGTGGCGCTCGTCCTGATCCTCGCGTCGATGATGTTGCCGCAGCAGGTCACCGTGGTCCCGCTGTACGTGATGTTCGCGAAGATCCACCTGGTCGGGACACTGTGGCCGCTGATCGTGCCGAACTTCTTCGGCGACGCCTTCTCGATCTTCCTGCTGCGGCAGTTCTTCCTGACGATCCCGGAGGAGTACTCGGACGCCGCGCGGGTGGACGGCTGCGGCGAGTTGCGCGTGATGTTCTCGGTCGTCACGCGGCTGGCCAAGCCGGCGCTCGCGGCGGTGGCGCTGTTCAGCTTCCTCTACTGCTGGAACGACTTCTTCGGGCCGCTGCTCTACACGGGCGAGAACCAGGGGCACTGGACGCTGTCGGTGGGCCTGTCGCAGTTCCGCACGGTCCACCAGGTGCAGTGGAACCTGACGATGGCGGCGACGCTGCTGTTCATGGCGCCGGTGATCGCGCTGTTCTTCGCGGCGCAGAGGGCGTTCGTCGAGGGCGTCACGCTCACGGGGGTGAAGGGATGAAGGTGGCCGTGATCGGCGCCGGCTCGACGTACACGCCCGAGCTCGTGTCCGGGCTCTCGCGCGAGCGCGACTCGCTCGAGCTCGCCGAGCTGGTGCTGCACGACATCGACGCCGAGCGGCGCGATGTGGTGGGCGGCCTGGCGGGGCGGATGCTCGACAGACAGGGCTACGGGGGGAAGCTCGAGGTAACCGGGGAGCTCGATCGCGCGCTCGAGGGCGCGGACTTCGTTCTCGTTCAGATCCGGGTCGGCGGGCAAGCCGCCCGCCTGAAGGACGAGACGATCCCGCTCGCGTGCAGCTGCATCGGGCAGGAGACCACCGGCGCCGGGGGCTTCGCTAAGGCGATGCGCACGGTGCCGGTGGTCCTCGAGCTGGCGGAGCGGGTGCAGGAGCTGGCCGCGCCGGACGCCTGGATCGTGGACTTCACGAATCCGGTGGGCATCGTCACGCGCTCGCTGTTGGATGCCGGCTACCGCGCGGTGGGGCTGTGCAACGTGGCCATCACGTTCGAGCGCGAGATCGCGCGGATGCTGGGCGTGGACGCGGCGAGCGTGCGGGCCGACCAGGTGGGCCTCAACCACCTCACGTGGATCCGTGCGGTGTGGGTCGACGGGCGCGACGTGCTCGACGAGCTGATCGAGGCGCACGGGGACGAGCTCGTCGAGGGCCTCGATCTGCCGCGCGCGGTGCTCGACGACCTCGGCGCGATCCCCTCGTACTACCTGCGCTACTTCTACGCGGAGAGCAAGGTGCTCGAGGAGCTGCGCTCGAGCACGCCGCGGGCGCAGACCGTGGCCGAGATCGAGCGCGAGCTGCTGGCTATGTACCGCGACGAGACGCTGACGGAGAAGCCGGCGCTGCTCGAACAGCGCGGCGGCGCGTTCTACAGCGAGGCGGCCACGCAGCTCGTGTCCTCGCTCGCGTCCGATCGGGGCGACGTGCAGGTTGTGGACGTGCGCAACGGCGACACGCTCGCGGGCCTGAAACCGGACGACGTGGTGGAGGTGCCCGCGCGGATCGGTGCTCAGGGAGCGGAACCGCTCGAGCAGCGGCCGCTCGCCCCGGAGCTGCTGGGGCTCGTGCAGCACGTGGCGGCGTACGAGCGCCTCACCGCCGAGGCGGCCGTGACGCGCGACCGCGTGACGGCGCGGCGCGCGCTGCTCGCCAATCCGCTCGTGCGCGAGTACGGCAACGCGGAGCAGCTGCTCGACGCACTGCTCGAACCGGCGGAGGCGCGCTCGTGAGCGAGCCGCGGACTCTGCTCGCCGTCGACGGCGGCAACTCCAAGACGGATCTCGCGCTGATGCGCGAGGACGGCGCGCTCCTCGCCTTCGCCCGCGGACCGCTTAGCTCGCCGCACCACATCGGCGTGCACGGCTGCCTGGAGATCCTCGAAGGCCTGTACGGGCGAGCCGCCCGCAACGCTGGGCTCGATCCGGCCGAGCGGCCGCTCGCCGACGTCGGCAAGGTGCTGCTCGCCGGCGCCGACCTCCCGGAGGAGGAGCAGGAGCTCGAGGAGGCGATGCGCGAGCACAGCTTCGCCGCCGACCTCGAGGTGGGCAACGACGTATTCGCCGTGCTGCGCGCGGGCACCGAGCGCGGCTGGGGCGTGGCCGTGGTGTGCGGCGCGGGCATCAACTGCGTGGGCGTCGCGCCGGATGGGCGCCAGGCCCGCTTCCCGGCGCTCGGCCCGATCAGCGGCGACTGGGGCGGGGGCTACGACGTGGGCCTCGCGGGGCTGAGCGCGGCGGCCCGCGCCGCCGACGGCCGCGGGCCCGCGACGTCGCTCGAGGAAGCCGTGCCGGCGCACCTCGGTCTCGCCACGCCGCGCGACGTGGCGGTCGCGCTCCACCGCGGCGGGATGTCATCGCGCAGGCTCGTGGAGCTCGCCCCCGTGGTGCTCGCGGAGGCGGAGCGCGACCCGGTGGCGGCTTCGATCCTCGATCGCTTGGCCGACGAGACCGTGGCGTTCATCCGCGCCGCTCTGCAGCAACTTGATCTCTCCACCGAGGGGGTGGACGTCGTGCTGGGCGGCGGCATCCTGCGCTTCGGCCCGGCGCGCCTTGCCGACAGGGTCACCGAGGCGGTGCTGGCGGAAGCGGCACGGGCGAACGTGAGCGTGGTGGGCTCGCCGCCCGTGGTGGGTGCCGCGCTGCTCGCGCTCGACCAGCTCGGGGCGACGGATGAGTCGAAGTCACGCGCGCGCGATGAGCTACAGGCGGCGGCGCGCGCTTCCGGAGATGGTGCCGCCGTAATCGTGGGAGGGAGCGATGGCTGAGGTCCGTTTCAAGCAGGCCACGCGCATCTTCGACAAGGCGGAGGTGCCTGCCGTCAACTCGCTCGACCTGCATCTGAACGACGGGGAGCTGATGGTGCTGGTGGGACCGTCGGGGTCCGGCAAGTCCACGGCGCTGCGGATGCTCGCCGGACTCGAGGAGGCTGACGGCGGAGCGATCTACATCGGCGACCGCGAGGTCACCGACCTGCCTCCCAAGGAGCGCGACGTCGCGATGGTGTTCCAGAACTACGCGCTCTACCCGTACCTCGACGTGGCGGCGAACATGGCATTCCCGCTGAAGATGGCGCGCGTCCCGAAGGCCGAGCGCGAGCGCCGGGTAAAGGAGGCCGCAGAGATGCTCGGCCTCACGCCCCTCCTCGCGCGCAAGCCCGCCGAGCTGTCCGGCGGCGAGCGCCAGCGGGCGGCGATGGGCCGCGCGATCGTGCGCCAGCCGCAGGTGTTCCTCATGGACGAGCCGCTGTCGAACCTCGACGCGAAGCTGCGCGTGCAGATGCGCGGCGACATCGCAGCGCTCCAGTCGCGGCTCGGGGTGACGATGCTGTACGTCACGCACGACCAGGTGGAGGCGATGACGATGGGCCACCGCGTGGCGGTGCTGTCGAAGGGCGTGCTGCAGCAGTGCGAGACGCCGCGCACCCTCTACGACCGGCCGGCGAACACCTTCGTGGCGGGCTTCATAGGCTCGCCGGCGATGAACCTGCTGAACGCGCCATTCGACGGCAACGGCTGCGCGCGGGTGAGTGGGGTGGCGGTGGAGCTGCCTTCC
Source organism: Thermoleophilaceae bacterium (assembly GCA_036555755.1). Taxonomy (GTDB): domain Bacteria; phylum Actinomycetota; class Thermoleophilia; order Solirubrobacterales; family Thermoleophilaceae; genus JAICJR01. Next base: position 15,012 of record DATBKS010000202.1, on the reverse strand, counting down.
GAGGCGGCGGAGGACGCCCGCGGGCGCGGGCTCGCCGAAGTGGTGCTTGGGCTGCGCCCCGAGTCGCTCGAGCTGGCGCCGGAGGGCATACCCGCACGCGTGGAGGTGGTGGAGGAGCTGGGCGCCGACGCGTTCGCGTTCTGCATGGCGGACGTGGGAGACGGCACGCGCAAGCTAGTGGCGCGCGCCGACTGGCGCCGGCCGCCCGAGCGCGGCGGCAGGGTGACGCTGCGGCCGTTGCCCGGCGAGGCGCACGTGTTCGATCCGGCGAGTGGCGAGCGGCTCGGGACGCCATGACCGCCACGAGCGCAGCTGCCACGCCGGCCCTGCTCCGGCGAATGAACGAGCGCACGGTGCTCGAGGCGATCCGCGCTGGCTCGCCGGTGTCGCGCGCGGAGATCTCGCGGCGCGTCGGGATCTCCAAACCCACGGTCTCCCAGGCGCTGCGCTCGCTGCTCGACTCGGGCCTCGTCCGCGAGGCCGAGAGCGGTGCCGCGGACGGCCCGGGCTACGGCGCCACCTTCTTCGAGCCGGTGCCGGAGGCTGCGCTCGTGCTCGGCCTCGACCTCGGAGCGCGCTTCCTCCGCGGCGCAGTGTGCGACCTGAGCGGCGCGGTGCGCGCCCGCCAGGACATCGAGGTGGCGGGCGCCGAGGTGGGGGAGCTGCTCGCCGCCACCGCCGAGCTCAAGGGCACGCTGCTCGCAGCGTCCGAGCTCAGCCCGGGCGCGTTCGATGGCGCGGTGATCGGCATCCCGGGCGTGATCGACAGGCGCACCGGCCGCGCGGCGCTCGCCGAGAACGTCCACGGCCTCGAGGGGCTCGACATCACCGCCGAGCTCGAGCAGCGCCTGGAAGTCCCGGTGACGGTGGAGAACGACGTCAACCTCGCCGCACTCGGCGAGCAGTGGCGCGGCGTGGGCCAGGGCGTGGAGGATTTCGTGTTCCTCTCCGTGGGCACGGGCCTCGGCGCCGGGCTGGTGCTGCGCGGCGAGCTTCACCGCGGCCATCACGGCTTCGCGGGCGAGGTGGACTACGCGCTCGACGGGCACGACCCGTCGGCCGCCGCGATCTCGGAGTACGCGGCCGGCCTCGCCGCCGAGGGCGACCACTCGACGAGCCTCACCTCGTTCGACGTCCGGACGATCTTCGGTGCCGCCCGCGCCGGCGACCCGCTCGGGCGTGCCGTGGTGGAGGAGGAAGCGCGGCGCATCGCAGTGCACGTTGCGCCCATCGCCGCGGTGGCCGACGTCGCGCTCGTGGTCGTCGGCGGCGGCATCGGCGCGAACGGCGACCTCCTGCTGGCACCGGTGCGTGAGCAGCTCGCCCAGCTGCTGCCGTACCCGCCGGACGTGCAGGTGTCGAGCCTCGGCGATGCCGCGGTGCTGATGGGCACGCTCGCGGTCGGCCTGCGGGCCGCGCTCGACAGCGTGTTCGTGAAGAGCGCCGGGCGCTAGCGCTTCTTGCGACGACGGTGCGCGCGCACCGTCTTTGTCTTCTTGCCCGCGGCGACCGTGGTGGTCGTGACCGTGTGCTTCTTCACGTCTGCCGTGCAGAAGCGCTGCGTGACCCACTGCTTGCGGGAGAACATCTTGGTCTGGTCGTCGAAGAACGGCGAGTGTGGGTTGGTCGAGAGCGAGTAGGTGAGGATCGTGCGGGCGTCCGGGCACGGTCCCTTGTGCCAGGTCACCGCCTGCACGTATGACGAGCCCTCGGTGACCGGGTCGAAGCCCTTGCCGGGGTTGAATGTGGCGTAGATCGCGTTGAAGTCGCCGTTCGGGTCGCCGGGACCGCCATGGATCGGGACCCCGCCGGGGCCCTTCTGCACGTCGCCGGGAGCGGCGTCGAGCGCGATATGAGCGCCCTGGAGGTCGCTGATCGCATCCCCGAGCGCGAGCCGCACCTGCGGGTTGTTCGTGTCGAGCGTGTTCGGTGTGTGCACGGGATCCGCGGCGTTGAACGCGACCGCCCAGGGCGACGGCTCGGCGGCCGAGGCGCGGTCCCAGAAGCGGCGGAACAGCACCGCGCCCTTGGAGCCGATGTTCTCGTGCAGGTCCCAGGCCGCGAGCACGTTGCACGCGTTCCCCACCTGCACGGGCGGCCCGGATGAGGTGGGGGCGAGGCCGCCCGGCATCGAGCGGCACATCTGCACCAGGTCGTTGCGGGCCAGCTCACCCGCGTACTGACGATCGCTGAACACCATGTTCTGCATCCGCTGGCGCGTGAACCCGCCGTGGTCTACCTGGTCCTGGGTCATGATCAGACCGATGCGGGTGCGCAGGCTGCGCGCGGTCTTCTCGTCGCCGATGATGCGCGCGAAGCCCTCGAGCGGATGGTGCGGGTTGGACAGCCAGTAGCTGTCGTTCGAGTTCGTCACGTAGTCGTCGCGGAACAGCGTGGGGAGGTGCGAGGGGCCGAACAGCCCGGGCTCGATCGCGTCCTTGTCGGTGTCCCAGTTGCACGCCGAGCGCGAGCCGTCGAGGATCGGCAGCCCCAGCAGCTGGAAAGTGGCCGCGCCCAGCGCCGTGTTGCACTGCTGCGCCTTCGCATCCGGCACGTTCGGGATCGCGCCGATGTCTGCGTACAGCGCGTGGCCCGTGCGGTCCGCCACGATCGTGTTGACCCACGGGATGCCCTCGTATTTCTTGAGGATCCCGAGCACCTGGTTCGCCGACTTTGCCATGTCGGTGTCGAGGAAATGGTTGAAGACGCGGAAGTTGTCCGCGTTGGCATCGGCCATCGCGAACGCGGTCGTCGGCGTCCACGGCAGCGGCACACCCACCAGCGAGTTGAACACCGGCCCGTAGCGGGTCGAGTACAGCGTGCGCGACTGCGGCTTGAGCGAGCCGTCCGCCTGGCGCACCTGGACCGTGACGGTGCGGCTCGTCATCTGGGTCGGCTGACCGTCGTAGAGGTAGGTGGTGGGGGAGCCCGGCACAAGCGTCAGCTGGTAGGGCGTGAAGCGGAACGCCGTCGACACCGTGTGGCTCCAGGCGATGTTCTTGTTGTTGCCGATCAGGATCACCGGCACCCCGAACAGCGACGCGCCCTCGACGGACGCCTTGCCGGGGATGGTCATCTGCGCCTGGTAGAAGCGCTCGGGCCCGACCCACGGGAAGTGCGGGTTGCCGAGCAGCACGCCGTGCTTGTGGTCGGCCGAGCCGCCCTTGCCGATCGCGACCGCGTTCGAGCCGATCGCGCCCATCAAGGGCAGCTTCCCGGCGAGCGCGTCGGCGGTCTTCGACACGTTCAGCGACGGCGCGCCGAGCGGGAGCGCCGGCGTGGGCGGCTGCGCCTGCGCGATGCCCGGGATCGCGACGTCGCCGCTCGCGAGCTCGACCAGCTGGTAGAAGCGCAGGTAGGCGTCCTGCAGCGTGATCGGCCGCACCCAGGCCTTGCCGCGACAGGTCGGATCGGGCACACCGTTTCGCCCGCCAACGTCGGACAGGTACTTGTTGTAGCCCGCCACGTAGCCCTGCACGGCCTCGCGCACCTCGGTCTTGGGGCCGAGCGGCGCGGGCTTGGCAAGCAGCCGGTTGACGATGTGGGAGTCCTTGATCTGCTGGAAGAAGAAGTCCGAGTCCAGGTTGTTCGCGGTCACGCTGTTGCCGCCCTGGTAGTACGAGCCGTCTGGGCCGAAGTAGCGGGAGCGCTGGCCCTCGACCGTCACGTAGTCCTCCGCCATCGTGCAGAGGTTGTCCTGCGCGAAGGCGTAGCCGTAGCCGTAGCCGAGGCCGCCGAAGTTCGAGGCGGTGATGTGGGGGATGCCGTGCGCCGTGCGGCGGATCACCGCGTGGTAGGCGCGCGGCTGGTTGCCGTTGGCCTTCGGCGAGTGCCGCTTGGCGGCGAATCCCGGCATGGCGAAAGTGGCGAGCACAAGACCCGCGGCAACCGTCCCCTGCCAGAGCCGGCGTCCCACGGCCGGGGAAAGTACAGATTGCTGTTTTGGGGTGCGCCGGTTCTAGCGGCGCGGAGCTGTCAGCTCCCGGGCGGCCGGTAGTCGACGGAGCGGTTCGCGGCCGCGTCCACCTCTTCCGGTGTCAGGAGCACCGTCGTCTTCACGCTCGCTCCGCCGGCTGCGTTGACGGTAATGGCGACAGCCGCCGCTGCCTCGTTGTCCGGCAGGTCGATGACGGTGTAGACGTCGTGATCCCCGAAGGCGAAGTAGAAGCTCTCCATCTGCCCGCCGACGCTCTCGGCAACCTTGGCGACGGCGTCCCGTCGGCTGCTGCCCCCCGCGCTCTGAACGCCCTTGACGCCGTCCAGCGTGTACGAGGCTTCGATCAGGTACTTGGGCATGATGCCCTCCTCAGATCGGGTTGTTGCCAACCCTCCCAACTGGCGCGAGGCGGTGCAAGCGGTGCTTTCACGCCAAAACGCAAGTCAATGCGCGCTAGCGAACGGCGGGAAGGATGGTCTGCATCAAGCCGGTGGTGACGTCGTAGACGTGCCCCGAGACGGCGACGCGCGCGGGGATGGCAGGTGCCGAGCGCAGGCGTTCGACATCGTTCGTGACCGTGGCAGCGGGATCGAGCACTGCGTGCTCGCGCAGGCCGGACTCCTCGGTTCCGATCCGCTGGGCATAGGCCCGGCGAAAGGTGTCGTCGGCGAGCGCACCGGATCCGCACTGAGTGTGGTGAATCACCGCGACCTCGAACAGCGGCCCGTCGGCGATCACAGCTTCCGCGATCTGGCCAATGAACGCGATGTCGTTGATCACCTCTGGTGTGACGCGCCCGCCGACGTTACGAACGACGATCGCATCGCTTTGCTCGAGGCCGAGGAAGTGTGCGGGGTCGGTCCGTGGGTCGAGGCAGGTGATCACGAACAGCTGGAGGCCGGGGAAGACGACGGCGTCCTGATGGCCGCCGGCGGCGGCGAAGGCGCGGTTGCGCGCGAGTGCTGTCGCGATCCCGCTGGCGGTGGGCTCATCCGAGACCGCGGAAGCGGCGGTTGGTGTGGCTTGTTGGTTGCTCACGAGTTTCTCCTTGTGGGTTGTCAAACACCGTCAGTTCGATGGCGCAGGCACCGGACTGCCGTGGTCGTGCCACCCGAAGCGTTGGTAGATCCTCCGGAGCGGTCTCGGCGCCCACCAGTTGGCGGAGCCCAGCAGCGCCATCAGCGATGGCACGAGCAGCGCGCGGACGATCGAGGCGTCGATCAGCACCGCGAGCGCGGTGCCGATCCCGAGCTCCTTGATGAACACGATCTGCGAGGTGGCGAACGCGGCGATCGCGACAGCGAAGAGCAGCGCGGCCGCAGTCACGATTCGACCCGTGCGCTCGAGCCCGATCGCGACCGCCTCGGAGTTCGGCGCCCCCGCGTCGCGCGCCTCCTTGATCCGCGACAGCAGGAACACCCCGTAGTCGGTGGACAGCCCGAAGCCGATTGCGAACAGCAGGATCGGCTGGGTGGCGTCGAGCGCCCCCTGGCCCCGGTAGCCCAGGAGGCTCTCGAAGTTGCCGTGCTGGAAGAGCAGCACGAGGATCCCGAAAACGGCGCTGAGGTTGAGAGCGTTCATCAGCACCGCCTTGACCGGCAGGAGGACTGACCCGGTCAGCAGGAACAGGATTATCAGCGTCGCGCCGACCACCACCCCGAGCACCGCCGGGAGGTGGGCTGCGAGGCTGTGCTCGAGGTCGACGAACGAGGCGGTCCGCCCCGCGACGCCCACGTAGAACTGCTCGTCGATCGCTCGCAGGTTCTTCACCAGCCGTTGGGTGGTGGAAGTGAGCGGACCGTGTGCGGGCGCGACCGCGAGCAGCGAGGTATCGGCGCCGGCGGGCTGCGCCGGGGCGATGGCCGAGACGTCCGGCAGCCTCCGGATGTGGGCGGTGAGCGCGCGAACCTGCGGTGAGCCCGCGGGCGCGCCGACGACCACCTGCACGGGGTCAGTCCTGTTGGGCGGGAATTCCCGGTTCAGGCTGTCGTTGACCTGGCGGGCGCTCGCGCTCGCCGGCAGCACGCTCGCGTCCACCGAGGTGAACTTGATGCTCCAGAACGGGATTCCCAACACGATCAGGAAGGTCGCGCTGGCCACCGCGATGGGCGCCGGCCGTCGCATGACGAAGCGCGAGAGGCGGTACCACGCCCCGCGCTCGTTGGGTCGGCTGTCCCGCTCGGAGGCGCGGGCGAGCCAGCTCGGCGCGAGCGCGTTGACCCTGGGGCCGAGGACGCTGAGAAGGGCGGGCAGCACGATCAGCGCCAGGCCCGCAGCGAGCAGCGCGACGAGCGCGCCGGCGATGCCCATCGAGTACAGGAAGCGCTGCGGGAAGATCGCCAGCGAGGCGATCGCGGCGGCGATCGTCAGCGAGCTGAACACGATCGTCCGCCCGGCGGTCTCGAGCGTGCGCCGCAGCGCGGCCACTCCAAAGCCCGACCTGGCCGACTCCTCGCGGTAGCGGGACACCATGAACAGGCTGTAGTCGATCGCGAGCCCGAGTCCCAGGCCGGTGACCAGGTTGAGGGCGAAGACCGAGAGGTCCGCGAAGCTCGCCACCACGCGCAGCGCGAAGAACGTCGCCACGATCGCCAGGCCGCCGAGGAGCGGCGGAAGGAGGGCGGCCACGACCGAGCGGAAGAAGAGCAGCGAGAGCAGGAAGATGAACGGGAACGCGAGCAGCTCCGCGTGGGCGAGGTCGTGGCCCACCTGCGAGTTGACCTGCGCGCTGGCGATCGCGTCGCCGCCCAGCCTGACATCCGTCTGTCCGGAGAAGCGGTCCTCGATCTGCTCCGCGACGTCCTGCAGCGTCTTATCGGGCAGCGGCTTGAAGTATGCGAGCACGTACGTCGAGCGGCCGTCGCGGGACACCATCGCCGGGTCGCGCGTGTCGTAGTAGCTGACCACGCGGGCCACGTCGGGTTCCGACCGCAGCTGCGCGGCCACCTGGCCGACGCGCGCCTTTGCCGCGGAGCTCCGCACTGCGTGCCCCTGCACGAGCGCAACGACGCCCGCGTCGATCTGCCGGCCGGCGGCGTGCTCGAACGTGTGCCTGGCCTGGACACTCTGGGTCGCCGGGTCGTCAGCTCCGTAGGGGCTCATGTGCTTTGCGACCGACGCCCCGATCGCGCCCGAGATTGCTGCGGCTACCACCGCCACGGCCAGCACCAGGCGTCCGTTGGCGTGAAGGAATGTGGCGAGTCGTCCCAGCACTTGCGTTACTCGTGTTCGTGGAGGCTGCCTTGCGTCACGCAAGGCAACTTACGAGAGGGTCTAACTTTTGTCAAGCAAGTCGACTAGGATTTAGTCGGTGCTGCAGCGCGACTATCCGGATCAGGTCTGCTCGATCGCCCGCACGCTCGAGGTCATCGGCGAACGTTGGACGCTTCTGATCGTGCGCGACGCCGTGGTCGGTATGAGCCGCTTCGAGGAATTCCAGAGCAGCCTCGGTATCGCGTCGAACGTCCTCACCAATCGGCTCAAGCTGCTTTGTGACGAGGACGTGCTCGAACGTGTGCCGGACCCCGAACGTCCCGGCCGGCCGAAGTACGTCCTCACCGAAAAGGGACAAGAGCTTGGCCCCGTCCTGTTCGCGCTGATGAAGTGGGGCGACCGTCACTACCCGACGCCGCACGGCCCGCCGCGGCTTACCCTCCACGCCGGCTGCGGGGGCAACGTCGGTCCGGATTGGCACTGCGACCGCTGTGGCAAGCAGGCAAGCACAGGCGAACTGGAACTCCCGCTCGGACCCGGAGCTCCGTCTGTCCTCGCTGCCGCTTCGCGCCAGTAGCGGACGGTCGAGCACGGCCGTGGACCGGGCCCTTCACGGGCTATAGGGTCACGGTTGAACCCACCTGTGCGGGCCGCTGGCCGACGTTCGCGGCACGCCAACCTACGGGAGGACCATCGTGATCGGCGTGAGCGTCACCTTCCAGTACGACGAGGACTTCGACCGAGCTCGCGTGCTCTCCGTCGCGGAGAACGCCCGCGAGACGTTTGAGGGCATGCCCGGCTTGAGGTCGAAGGTATTCACCGTCGACGATGCGGGGCGGCGGGCGATGAACTTCTATGTCTGGGAATCGGAGGACGCTGCCAGGAGCTTCTTCTCGGAGGAGTTGCGCGAGCGCGTCACCGGTCTGTACGGCGTCGCACCGACGATCGACTTCGTGGAGATCGCTCAGGTGGTCGACAACTCCGGCACCTAGCCTTGCGGCGCGCCGCCGACGGCCTCAGCCCTCTGTGAGGCGTGCACCACCAGCACCGGCACCGGGCTCTCGTGCAGCACCTCATGCGACACGCTCCCGAGCAGCGCCGCGCTTGCGCGACTGCGCCCGCGGGAGCCGATCACGATCAGGTCGTGCTCGTACTCCTTGGCGGCATTCACGATCTCGTGGGCCGGGTGGCCCTCGAGCAGCAGAGTTGTGACGGGAAGCTCCTTCGGCACTGACTCGATGGCCTCTCGGAGCACCTTGGCGTGGAACTCGGGAAGCTCGGCGGCGGCGAGCGCGCCGGCGGGCGTCGACCGGATCGAGCCCGGCGGCTGAGTGCTCACGTGCGCGACGGTGAGCTTGGCGTTCGACTCGAGCGCGAGGTCGATGGCGTCCGCGAGTGCGAGCTTCGACTCCTTGGAGCCGTCGACCGCCACGAGGATGTTGCGGTACATGGCTAGCCCGCCTCCGCGACCGGAACCACGCGTGTCATGCGCGGCACGGCGAGAGCCGAGAGGAAGCTGACGAACAACGCGACGGCCGAGATCGCGAACGCGATCGTGAAGCCGCGCTCGGTGGGGAGGTCGTCGGCAACGACGGTCGCGGCGATGATGCTCGCCGCTACCTGGCCGCCTATCGCCCCGCCGATCGTGCGCATGATCGTGTTCATGCCGGTGGCCACGCCCGTTTGCGACGGCGGCACCGCCTCGACGATGAGGTTGGCGAGCGCCGCGAACGCCAGGCCGATGCCGGCGCCGAGGAAGAGGCTCGCCACGTAGATCTCCCAGCTGTGGCTGTGGGCGGCGGCCAGCAGGATGAAGCACACCATCGTGAGCAGGGCGCCCGCCGCGAGCGCCACGCGTGAGCCGACGCTGTGGGCGATGCGGCCGGCCAGCGGGCTCACGGCCAGCATGCCCGCGGTGGAGGGGACGAGAAAGAGCCCCGCCTGCGTTACCGAGGCGTGGAAGCCGTAACCGGCGCGCGCGGGCGTTTCCACGAACTGCGGGATGAGGATGAACGAGCCGTACATCCCGAAGCCGAGCAGCGTCGCGGCGAGGTTGGTGGTCCAGACGCCGCGCAGCCGCATCATCGTCATGTCCACGAGCGGCTCGATTGCGCGCGACTCGTAGGCGATCCACGCCGCAAGAAGGACGACGGCGAGGGTGAACAGGCCGATCACGCCAGGCGACGACCAGCCCCAGCTCGGGCCCTCGCTGGCCGCGAGCAGCAGCGTGACGAGCCACGACGAGAGCAGCACGGCGCCGATCCAGTTGACCTTGCCTCCGGGCTTGAGCGGCGACTCGGGCACGAACAGGTGAGTGCACACCGCGGCGATCAGCGTCGGGACGAGCGGAAGCCAGAAGAGCCAGTGGTAGGACAGGTTCTGGATGATCGGCCCGGCGAGCACGATGCCGGCGCCGCCGCCCACGCCGAGCAGCGCGGAGATGAAGCCGATGCCGCTCGCCACGCGCTCGGGCGGGAACTCGTCGCGGATGATCCCGAAGGCGAGCGGGAAGATACCGCCGCCCGCTCCCTGGATGACGCGGCCGAGGATCATCGTGCCGATCGAGGTGGCGAGCGCCGAGATCAGGGTGCCCACAGCGAGTACCACGAGCACAACGAGCATGCTCTTCTCCTTGCCGTGCACGTCGCCGAGACGCCCGATGATCGGCGTCGCGACCGAGGCGCTGAGCAGGTACGCGGTGAGGATCCACGCGACCGTGCCCTCGCTCGTCCCCAGGGTGTGCTGGATGTCCGGCAGCGCCGGCGCGACCATCGACTGGAGCAGAGCGAACGAGAGCCCCGCGATCGACAGCACCGCCAGGGTGACCACAGGATGCTGGCGCCCGGCCTCCGTCTCGGCGGCCTCCATCAGACCCGCCGAGGCGTCATCGGCGTGATCTTGGCCGTCGCCTGCTCAGGCACGGGCGCTTCCCTCCGATTCGGTCCGGCGATCATCACCGGCACCGGGCTCCGACGCAGAATCGTCCTGCCGACACTGCCGAAGATCAAAGATCGGATCGCGCCGCGGCCGCGGGAGCCGAGGATCACCAGATCGTGGCCACCCTTGCGGGCTTCGCGGAGCAGCGCGTGTTCGACCGGCCGCGGGCTGACGATCTTCGTGACCGGTATGCCGCCCGGCACACGCGCGACCGCGGCACAGAGGACGCGCTCGGCGTCGGCGAGGCAGCTCTTTCGCACCTCGGCGACCGCCTCTGGGGCGGCGCCGGTATAGGCGAGGTAGGGGATCTGCACCATCGCCGAGAGAATCGTCAGCCGGCCATGGGAGGCGGAGGCGAGCTCGATCGCCACGTCCAGCGCTCGATCAGCCGCGGGCGAGCCGTCGTAGGCGAGCAGGGGCTTGCGGAAGTGCGTCGCCTCGCCAACGGGTACCGGGCGCCGGCGGCTCACTTCCGAAGCGCCTCCAGCAGCAGATCGAGCACGCGATCGCGCCCGCCGGTCTCGACCTCGTCGGCCGCGCGCGCCGCGGCGAAAAGGAAGCGGAGGTCCTTGACCGTCGCATCGCTCCGCATCGTGCCCTCCTCGCGCGCCCTGTCGATCAGCTCCTGCCAGGCGAGGCTGACCTCGCCTACCGCGACGACCACGTCGCGCCGCTCGGAGGTCAGTCCGAGCGCGCCGCTCAGCAGCTTGTTGGTCGCCTGCCGCTCGGCGATGCGGCGGACGCAGCCCTCGATTGCGGACCACGCGTCACCCCGCCTGCCCGCGGCGGAGACCTCCTCGCGCAGGAGGGCAAGCTGGCGGATGAGCAGGGCGGCCACCAGGTCCTCCTTGGAGCCGTAGCTGCGGTAGAGGCTGCCGATCCCGATCCCGGCCGCGGCGGCGATCCGGGGCATCGGCGCGTCGAGCCCGTCCTCGGTGAACACCTCGGTCGCGATGTCGAGCAGGCGCCTCCGCTTCGCGTCCGGCTCGAGCTCTCCCCAGGGCGCGTCGGGCGGCTTTGTGGCGATCGATGGCGGAACCATCGTTCCGCCATATTAGCCCTCGAGTGCCGGAATGGGCATTCCGGCTCGCCGTACCGCGAACGTCCCGGAGTCCCCGCTATAGGGGGTACTCAGGGACGTTCGGCACTGGTGGCCCTGGTGAACGTCCCGCAGACCCCACCATGGGACCTATTCCGGGACGTTCACGAATTGCCGCTAGCTCCCGATGATCTTCGCCTTCTGGGCCGCGAACTCTTCGTCGGTGAGGGCCCCGCTCGCATGGAGCTGGGCGAGCTTCTCGAGCTGCGCCGTCGAGTCGGCCGGCGCCGCCTGACCCGGCATCGGCATGCCGCCCATACCGCCCATCTGCATCCCACCGACCCCGCCGAGCTGGATGTTCGGCATCGCCGGTGTGTCGCCCACGACCTCCTTGACGAGCGCCTCGCTGGCCTCGTCCTGGGCGATCATGAACCTGACGGGCTGACCCGCGCTGCCGGCGGCGGCCGCCAGGTCGGCGCCGGACTTCAGGTACTTGTTCTTCGACCCGGTGAGGGGGAGATACAGGGTGAGGACCTGCCGCCCCTCGGGCACGCCCGAGACCGCATTGATGGCGTCGTTGCCGAGGCTCGCCCTGAATCCCTCGCGATCCCACGACTCGGCCACCTTGCCCCCGACCAGCTGGCCCTTCTTCTCCTTCTCCTCGATCGCGTGGATCTGGTTCGAGGTGACGGCGAGGATGAAGGTCTTGGGCAGCTCACCGCCCTCGAGACCCTTCGACATCTTGCCGACGCTCGGCATCATCGCGCCGCCCAGCGCCCTGCCGAACTTCGCCGCGCCCCGTGTGGCGCCGCCGACACCGAATGCCTCGAGCTGCTGGTCCTGCGTGACCCGCTCGCAGCGGGCCGCCGCGACCACGGAATCGTTCAGGACAGAGGTCGCGACTCCCATCGCCTGTTCGTTGACCTGCTCTGCGGACAAGCCCATCTGCGGCTCCTTCTCCTCGTGCTGATCCCCTCACGCTCCCTCAAGCGAGTCCTCGCCCGCTTGCCGGCGCATACCCTACTGAGGGGCAGGAAAGGCGCCTAGGAGCCGCGCATCTCGGCGAGCGTGGCCGAGGGGTTCGTCCTCACACGGGCACGCTGCTCGCGGAAGTGGACCGCCTCGTAGGCGATCAGGATCGCGAGCACCGCGGCGACCGCGGCGAGCGCCACCAACGCGTCGGCGCCGAGACACAGTGGGATCAGGGCGAGCAGTGCGATCGTGGCAAGAGCGCGGTGCGGGCTGAAGGTGCCGAGCACGCGCTCGCGGAAGGCGATCTGCCCGAGCAGATAGAGGGCGGGGCCGCAGCAGAGGGCGAGCGCGGGAACGGTGTCGAGCGATTCGCCCGTCCCCGCGAGCGTCTCCTTGAGACCGAGCGCGAGCAGCACGATCCCCGCGATCAGCGGGAAGTGCAGGTAGCTGTACGCGTCGCGCGCCAGCGGGGCCTGTTCGCCCGGCGGCGCCTCGCTCAGGCGCCTCTCGGCGACGATCGCGACCACGTCGAAGTACGCCCACCAGAGCGCGGCGACCGCAGTTATCCCGAACAGGGCGGCAAAGACCTGGCCGGCCGACAGGCTGAGCCCGGCCGCGGTGCCGATGGCGAGGATGGACTCGCCCAGGGCGATCATCACGATCAGCCCGTGACGCTCGGCGAAGTGGGCCGGATCGAGGTGGAACTCCTCGGTGCCGAAGAGGAGCGGCGTCGACCAGTCGATGAGGATGGCCAGGATCCAGACGGACGTCCTTGCGCCACCGTCCAGCAGGCCCGCGACGACGAGGAGCGCCGAGCCCAGGAGGAAGCCGGGGGCGAGCTTGAGGATCGCCTGCAGGTCGCTGTCCTCGGCGGCGCCGGGGGTGTTCCGGACGTAGAGCACGAGCTGGATGGCGCGCACGGAAAAGTAGGCGCAGCCGAAGAGCAGGCCCCGGTCCCCGAACGCGTCCGGGATGCTCAGGGAGACGACGAGCATCGCGCCCATCGCAGCGAACATCGACACCCGGTTCAGGTTCTCGTCGGGATCGATGCTGTTGGTGAGCCAGCCGTAGGCGGCCCACGCCCACCAGACGGCCGCGAGGATGAGCAGGCCCTCACCCAAGCTCTGCCAGCCCGGGTTTTCGGCCATCTTCACGGTGACCTGGGTGAACGAGAGGACGAAGACCAGGTCGAAGAAGAGCTCGAGGGGTGTGACCCGCTCCTCGCCGGCCCGCTGCACGCCCATCACCCGCGTCTCCGTCTCCACGCGAGCCTTCTACCACGCGCCCACCCGCCACGCACGACTTACGCACGCACGCTGCTAGACTTTCCCTCGTCGGTTCACGCCTGCCGTGGCCGACGTTTCTTGTGCCTATCGGCCCGACTCCTGGGGCCGAGGGGCCTACTCCCAGTCAGATACGACCCCACGAAAGAAGGGGAATGAAGGTCCGAGCTTCAGTAAAGCCGATTTGTGAGAAGTGCAAGGTGATCCGCCGTGGCGGAGCCGTTCTCGTGATCTGTCCCAACCCGCGCCACAAGCAGAGGCAGGGCTGATGGCGCGGATCGCCGGGGTCAACCTTCCGCTCAACAAGCGGGCCGAGATCGGCCTCACCTATGTCTTCGGCATCGGCCGCTCCACGGCCAACCAGATCCTCAAGGAGACCGGGGTCGACCCCAACACTCAGATCAAGGACCTGACCGAGGACGAGGTGATCAAGCTGCGCGACGCGGTCGAGAACCGCGACGTCGAGGGCGATCTGCGGAGGGAGCGCTCCCAGGACATCAAGCGCCTCCAGGAGATCGGCTCCTACCGGGGCCTGCGTCACCGCCGCGGCCTGCCGGTTCGCGGCCAGCGCACCAAGACCAACGCGCGTGGCCGCAAGGGCCCGCGCCGGATGAGCGTCGCGGGCCGCAAGAAGGCGCCGCAGCCCAAGTGAGCCGAGGAGGGAACGACTAGATGCCACGTGCTCAGGGCCGCTCGCGCCGCCGTGTCCGCAAGAACGTCACCTACGGCCAGGCCCACATCAAGACTTCGTTCAACAACACCATCGTCACCCTGACCGACACCGAGGGGAACGTGATCGCCTGGGAGTCCGCCGGCTCGGCTGGCTTCAAGGGCTCCCGCAAGTCGACTCCGTTCGCTGCCCAGGTGACCGCCGACTCGGCGGCCAAGAAGGGCATGGAGCATGGCCTCGAGAAGGTCGAGGTGTTCGCCAAGGGAGCGGGCTCCGGCCGCGAGACGGCGATCCGCTCGCTGCAGGCCGCGGGGCTCGACGTGACGACGGTCAAGGACGTGACGCCGCAGGCACACAACGGCTGTCGTCCGCGGAAGCGGAGGAGGGTCTGATGGCCCGCGACACCGGGGCCCAGTGCAAGCAGTGCCGCCGCGAGGGGCAGAAGCTGTTCCTCAAGGGCGCCCGCTGCTTCACGGACAAGTGCGGCGTCGAGCGCCGCTCCTATCCGCCGGGCGAGCATGGCCGCGGGCGCATGAGGCAGTCCGAGTACCGGGCGCAGCTGCGCGAGAAGCAGAAGGCGAAGCGCTACTACCAGGTGCTCGAGAAGCAGTTCGCCGGCTACTACGACAGGGCGAGCCGCCAGGAGGGCGTCACCGGCGAGAACCTGCTGCGGCTGCTCGAGTGCCGCCTGGACAACGTCCTGGTGCGCCTCGGCTTCGCCGCGTCACGCCGGCAGGCCAGGCAGCTGGTCAGCCACGGCCACTGGACGGTGAACGGCCGCCGCGTCGACATTCCCAGCTATCAGGTGAAGCCCGACGATGTGATCACGATCAAGCCGAGCAGCGGTTCCACGGACGTGGTCCGCGACGCGACTGAGCTCACTTCAGGCGTGCCGGCCTGGCTCCAGGCCGATCACGACTCGCTCACCGCCAAGGTGCTGAGGCTCCCGGAGCGGAGCGAG
>DATBKS010000201.1:0-13803 GCA_036555755.1 Thermoleophilaceae bacterium | reverse complement strand
ATGCCCGCGTCGCAGGTGCTGCTCGATGCGTGCGCGATCTCCGCCGGGCAGGAGCTGCTCGACGTCGCGGCCGGCAACGGCAACCTGGCGCTGCTCGCAGCGCGCGAGGGCGCGGCAGTGGTGGCCTCGGATCTCACGCCGGGGATGGTGGAACTGGGCAGCGCGCGAACCTCTTCGGAGGGCTATGACGTCGAGTGGGTGGTGGCAGACGTTGAGGAGCTGCCGTTCGAGGATGCACGGTTCGACTGCTCGGCGTCGGTGTTCGGCGCGATGTTCGCGCCGCGGCCCGAGGTGGCCGCTTCTGAGATGTTCCGGGTGGTGCGCCCGGGCGGGACGGTCGGCCTTGCTGCATGGACCCCAACCGGCTTCCAGGGGCGCGTGTTCGCAATTGGCGCGAAGTACGTGCCGCCCGCGGCGCCGGTGCCTTCCGCCACGCTGTGGGGAGACGAGGACACGGTGCGGGAGCGGCTCGAGGGGCTCGCCTCGTCGATTCAGTTCGAGCGCCACACGATCCGTCACGAGTGGGGCTCGCCGGAGGGCTTCTTCGAGTTCAGCCGCAACGCAGGGCCCTCGCGTGCGCGCGCCGAGGCGCTCTCCGAGGAGGACCGCAAGGCGATGGGGCACGAGATACACGCAGTGCTCGACGAGCTCAACCAGGCCGACGACGGCAGCGTCGTGATCGAGAACGAGTACCTGGTCACGGTCGCGCGCAAGCGCGGGTAGCTAAGTGGCAACAAGCCGCCTGCTGCTCGAGTACGACGGCTCGGGGTTCGCGGGCTGGGCCAGGCAGCCGGGGCTGCGGACGGTGCAGGGCGAGCTCGAGGCAGGGCTCGAGCGGGTGCTGCAGCGCGAGGTGCAGGTGACGGTGGCAGGGCGCACCGACGCGGGCGTGCACGCCCGCGGACAGGTGGCGAGCCACGCCGGAGAGCCGGCGGCGGCGCGGGCACTCAACGGCGTGTTGCCCCCGGATGTGCGGGTACTCGAGAGCGTGGAGGCGCGCGAGGGCTTCGATGCCCGCCGGGACGCTTTGAGCCGGACGTACCGCTACCGACTCTTCACACGCGAGGCCGCGAGCGCGTTCGAGCGCGACCGGGCGCTGCACTGGCCGCACCCGCTCGATCGCGCGGCATTGCACGCGTGCGCGGGTGCATTGATCGGCACGCACGACTTCACGGCCTTCACGCCCACCGAGACCGAGCACGTGCGTTTTTCGCGAAATGTCTTGCGCGCCGAGTGGCTGGAGGGGGAGGATGACGCCATCGAGTTCTGGATCGAGGCGGACGCCTTCATGCGGCACATGGTCAGGACGCTCGTGGGCACCATGCTGGACGTGGCTCGCGGGCGGACCGACGTGGGCGGATTCAAGGCGTTGCTCGAAGGGCGCCCGCGCGGCGAGGCGGGTGACACCGCCCCGGCCGCCGGCCTCTACCTGGAGAGCGTGCGCTACTGATGGACGATGTCGAGGTGGTCCAGCGCTTCCTGCGCGCGCTGCGCAAGCGCCGGCCGATGACGATGCTGCGGATGACGACGCCGGACTTCCTGCTGGCGCTGCCTGCCAGCAGCGAGCGGGTTGGCCCGCAGGAGAGCCGCGGGCCGGCGCAGGTGGTGCGCACGATCGGCCGGATCATGCGCGCGAGCCGCGGGACGCTGAAGCTCGAAGCGGAGTTCTTCACGGACGAGGGCGGGCGAGTGGTCGTCCCGGCCCGGGCAACCGCCAAACGAGGCGCCGAGACCCTGGATCTCGACCTCACGCTGTCGTTCGTGGTGCGTGACGGCAAGGTGGCGGAGATGCGCGAGAGCACGGACGACCTCGCGGCCTGGCACGCCTTCTGGGGCTAGCGCGGCTCCTCGCCCCGCGAACGTTCCCGCCGGGGTCGAACACTATTCTCAGAGACCGGCATGAAAGTCCTCCTCACAAACGACGACGGCATCCAGGCGACCGGCCTGAACACGATGCGCCGTGCCCTGCTCGCGGTGCCGGGCGTGGAGCTGGCCGTGATCGCCCCGGACTCGAACCGCAGCGCCACGGCGCGCTCCATCACCACCCGCTCGCCGCTCTGGGTGGAGGAAATCGAGTTCCAGGACGGCAGCACGGGCTTCGCCACCGACGGCACACCGGTGGACTGCGTGCGCTTCGCCGCGCTCGGGCTCGTTGAGTTCGAGCCGGAGCTGATCGTGTCAGGCATCAACCACGGCTCGAACCTGGGCGACGACATCACCTACTCGGGCACCGTCGCCGCGGCGCTGGAGGGGATCGTGCTCGGGGTGCCCGCGATCGCGGTCTCGCAGCAGTCGAATCTGCGCGAGCTGGACTTTCGGCTGGGGCGCGAGTTTGACTTCGATCAGGCGGCCTCGTTCGTCGCCCGCATCGTCGAGGAGCTCGAGAGCGTGCCGATGCCGGAGGGCACCCTGCTGAACGTCAATGTCCCGGCGGGCGACGTGAACGGCGCGCGTGTGTGCCGGCTCGGCAGGCGGCTCTACCGCGACCAGCTGCACCTGATCGAGGAGGACGGCGACAGGCGGCGCTACCGAATCTACGGCGACGATCCCGACTACGAGCGCGAGGAGGGCACCGACTTCGCCGCGATCGCCGACGGCTGCATCGCCGTCACCCCACTTCACTTCGACCTCACCGACGAGACCGGCATCGAGTCGCTCGGCGAGTTCGACCTCGACGGCCTCCTCCGACCCGCCGCGCGAGAGGTTGAGTAAGACCGCCTCCAAGTCCGTCGAGCAGCGGGCCGCCGAGCTGCGCAAGCAGCTCGATCACCACAACCACCGGTACTACGTGCTCGACGATCCGGAGGTCTCGGACGCAGAGTACGACGAGCTGATCAACGAGCTGCGCGCGATCGAGGCCGAGCATCCCGACCTGCTGACGCCCGACTCGCCCACACAGCGCGTGGGCGCCCAGCCGCTCGAGAAGTTCCAGGAGGTGCCGCACCTCCAGCCGATGCTGTCGCTGGCGAACGCGCGCAACGAGGACGAGCTGCGCGCGTGGGAGGCGCGCATGCACAACCTGCTCAAGAAGCAGGGCGTTGAGGACGCGCGCATCGAGTACGAGGCCGAGCCGAAGATCGACGGCCTGGCGATCTCGCTCGTGTACGAGAACGGCGTGCTGGTGCGCGGGGCCACTCGGGGGAACGGCGAGGTGGGCGAGGACGTGACGCAGAACCTGCGCACGATCAAGGCGATCCCGCTGCGCGTCGAGGGCGCCCCCGCGCTGCTCGAGGTGCGTGGCGAGATCTACCTGCCGCGCTCCGCCTTCGCCAAGCTCAACGAGGAGCGCGCCGCGGCCGGCGAGCCGACGTTCGCCAACCCGCGCAACTCGGCGGCGGGCTCGATCCGGCAGCTCGATCCACAGCTCGCGGCGTCGCGTCCCCTGTCGATCTGGTGCTACGGCGTCGGTGCTCTCGAAGGGATGACGTTCGAGACGCAGTCCGAGACGCTCGAGTGGCTCGGTGAGCACGGCTTCAAGGTGAGCCCCGACGTGGCGGTTTACGACGACGTCGACTCGCTGGCCGCCGGCTGCCGCGCCTGGGAGGAGCGGCGGGAGTCGCTCGACTTCGAGATCGACGGCGTGGTGGTGAAGGTCAACGACCTCGAGCTCCAGCGTTCGCTAGGTGTCGTCGGGCGCGAGCCGCGCGGCGCGATCGCCTGGAAGTTCCCGCCGATGACGGCCACGACGACGCTGAAGAGCGTGGAATGGAACGTTGGGCGGACGGGGCACATGGTCCCGTTCGCGGTGCTCGAGCCGGTTCAGGTGTCGGGCGTGACCGTCAAGCTCGCGACGCTGCATAACGAGGAGGATCTGCTCCGCAAGGACGTGCGGCCCGGCGACGAGGTCGTCGTGATGCGCGCCGGCGACGTGATCCCGCAGGTGGTGTCGCCCACGGCGAAGGCGCAGAAGCGCAAGAACCGCTCGCCGTCGCCCAAACCGCCCGCGAATTGCCCTGCCTGCGACACGCCCACAATCAAGCCCGAGGACGGCGTCTGGACGATCTGCCCCAACCGCGCGGGCTGCCCCGGCCAGGTGCTCCAGCACGTGAAGCACTTCGTCGGCGCGATGGACATCGACGGCTTCGGCGAGGAGACGGCGATCCGCTTCCTCAACGAGGGCGTGATCAAGGACGCCGCCGACATCTACGAGCTGGATCCCGAGCGGCTCGTCGCGCTCGAAGGATTTGCCGAGATCTCAGCGCGCAACCTGATAGCGAACATCGAGGCCTCGAAGCAGCAGCCGTTCTTCCGTGTGCTGTACGCGCTCGGCATTCCGGGCATCGGCTGGGTGAACGCCCGCAATCTCGCGGCGCACTTCGGCTCGATGGATGCGCTGCTGGGCGCGAACGAGGAGCAGATCGTCGAGACTGACGGCGTCGGACCGGTGATGGCGGCGACCCTGATCGAGTGGCTGTCCGAGGACCGCACGCGCGAGCTGATCGAGCGGCTGCGCGGGCTCGGGCTGCAGATGGAGCAGGAGGGCGGTCCGATCCCCGGCACCGAGGGTCCGCTCGCCGGCAAGACGTTCGTGATCACCGGCACGCTGCCCAACATCTCGCGGGAGGTCGCGACGGAGCGGCTCGAGGCCGCGGGCGCCAAGGTCACGAACTCGGTGTCGAAGAAGACGAGCTACCTGGTGCTCGGCGCGGAGCCCGGCTCGAAGCTTGCGAAGGCCGAGAAGCTCGGCACCGAGATCCTGGACGAAGACGGCCTGCTTGCGCTGCTCGAAGAGGGCTAGTGCTCGAGGCGACGGTCGCGCAGCTCGAGGCGGATCCGCACCGCCTGCTGGCTGAGCTGCGGGAGCGCGAGCCGGTGGCGTGGGTTCCGGCGCTGGACGCCTGGCTCGTCACGCGGCGCGACCTTGCGCTGACGGTGATGCGCGACGACGAGACCTTCACCGTGGACGACCCGCGCTTCAGCACCGGGCAGGTGGTGGGGCGGAGCATGCTCACGACGGACGGCGAGGAGCATGCGCGCCAGCGGGCGCCGTTCGCGCGGCCGCTGCGGCTCGATGCCGTCCGCGAGCGGTTCACGGAGGTGGTCCGCGTGGAGGTGGAACGGCTGATCGACGCGCTCGAACCTGCGGGCCGCGCGGAGCTGCGCCGTGGCCTGGCGGGCCCGCTCGCGGCGCAGACCATGGCCGTGGCCCTTGGGCTCGAGGACGTGGGCGTGGAGCGGATGCTGCGCTGGTACGACGCAATCGTGGACGCCACGAGCGGGCTGTCGGCGGGCAGGCCGGTGCCCGAGGCGGGCGCCCGCGCGGCTGCCGAGTTGCGCTCGCGGACCCAGGACGTTCTGAGCCGCGCGGACGCCGGAGGCCTCACGCCCGACGAGGTGAGCTCGAACGCGGCGGTGCTGCTGTTCGGCGGCATCGAGACCACCGAGGGGATGATCTGCAATGCGCTCCTGCACCTGCTCTCGCACGAGGATCAACTCGAGCTCGTGCGCGAAGACCGGTCGCTGCTTGCCAACGCGATCGAGGAGTCGCTACGGCTCGAGCCGTCAGCGGCGTCGGTCGACCGCTACGCCACGCGCGAAGTCGAGCTGGGCGGTGCGACGATCGCCCAGGGCGACCTCGTGACCGTGTCGATCGCCGGCGCCAACCGCGACCCGGCCACGTTTCCGGACCCCGACCGCTTCGACATCACGCGCGAGAACGCCGGCCGCCAGCTCGCGTTCGCCGGCGGGCCGCACGTCTGCATCGGGATGCACCTCGCGCGGCTCGAGGCGCACTTGGCCGTCGGCGGCATGCTCGAGCGGCTGCCCGACCTGCGGCTCGATCCGGAGCGGCCTTCCTCGCCGCGCGGACTCGTGTTCCGCAAGCCGCCCGAGCTGCACGTGCTGTTCTAGTGCGCGCGCTTGTGCTTCAGATTCAGCTTCACCCGGACGGTCTTGGACTTCGTGTTCCGGGCCGCGCCGACGGGTGAGAAGCGCATCTTGATCGCCACCTTGAGCCGCGCGCCCCGGCGCAGCAGCTTCTTGGCCCTCCTGCTCGGGTGGATCTTGAGGGTGACCGTTCCGGCGGCCTTCGCCGTCTTCGACGCCCTGCCATAGGTGAACTTCTTCGGCCTCTTCTTCTTGCGCTTTGCGGCGCTCGTGAGATGGGTGGGCGGCTTGGTCGTAGCGGTGGCCGACACCGGGCCGGGCGCACCGACCTGAGCCGTGATCGTGATCGTGCCGTCGCGCCCGACCTTCAATCGCCCGAACTTGAGCGAGTTCGACACCACGGCGCTGCCGGGGCCGCCGGAGGGGGCCGGCGCGTGCTCGAACGCCCCGATCGTGGGTGGATTGGGATGCGGCACGCCGTCGCGATCGGTAGGGCCATTGCTCGGATCGGCGACGCCTGCGCCGATCAACGGCGAGGCGGCACTCGCCAGATGGAAGTCCGCGCCGCTCACGAAGAGCGGGTCCGCGGTCTGGTTGTGGGGGTCGGCCGGCGTGTTCACGGTGCCCTTTGTGGTCACGAAGTTGGAGTGATCGATGTTCACGATGCCCGGCAGGCACACATTGCCCGGGTCGCATGTGCTCGGGGTAGGCGTGGCGACCACGTCAAACTCGCCGCCGCGCACGATTGCGTTCTTCGCGTCGATGGTCGCGGGCGCCCCGGTGCCGGGCATGCCTGCGAAAGAGACGGCGTCCATCCCGAAAGAACTCGCGCCCGAGCCGATTGCCGTCACATTCCGCATGGTGAGGGTGTTGGAGCTGCTGGGCCCCTGATCGGCGCGCACGGCCGCCCCTGTCGACGTGATCACGCTGTCGCTAATCAGGTTCGTTCCTCCGAACGTGTAGAGGCCGAGACCAGTGCCGTCGAGCGTGACCCGCCGGGCCGTGCCTCCATCCCCCACCATCTCCAAGGCCGGTCCGCCCGTCACGGTCGAGTCGGTCAGGGTCGCGCCGTGGTCGAGCTGGACGCCCGCATCCGCGGAAGTCACCGTCAGCCCGGTCAGCGTGTCGGCGCTCTGCTCGCCGCCGTGCACGCAGATGGCGCCGCCCGACCCGGTGAGTGTCGCCGTGATATTCGGCCCGAGCTGGGAGGGCGTGGGGGTGAAGAGAACCGCGCAGCCGGCGACGCCGGTGAGCTTGAGGTCGCTCGCCGTGATCGAGCCGAGCGCCTCGAGTGCGAAGCCATCTGTCGCGGTCTCGCGAATGTCCAGCCGCCTTAGCGTCGTGCCCGCGGCGGCAAGCTTCACGCTCACCGCGAAACGGTCCACCGTGTCATACGTGATCACGGGCATCGGATCGCCGGGTCGCCCGAAGATGTTGAGCTTCTTGGGCACGTTCACCTGCTCGTTGTAGGTGCCCGCGGAGACCTCGAGGCTGTCGCCCGGGTTTGTGTTCATGTCGTTCGCGGCGGTGTCGATGGACGTGAAATCGCACACGCCCGCGCCGGGACACACGGTGATCGTCTTCGGAATCACCGTTCCCGCCTGGGCTGGGGCGGCGCACGCGACACCAAGGAGGAGGAGGGCCAGTGCGGCTTGTTTGCCTCTGACGGTCATTGCGAGTCCGTCTCGGCGCCTCAACTCCAACCTAACACGGGCCCGCTCCCGCGGCCAACGGGCTAGAAGCCGGGCTTGCCGACCAGCTTCGCGCTGAACTCGATCGGCTTCTTCTGGCAGCTCAGGTGCAGCAGGCGGAAGGAGCCCGAAAAGTGCTTGCCCTTGAGCCGGGCGAAGAGCTTGAAGGCGGGATGGCCGCCGGCCGCTTTTGCCCGCGTGGCGTTGAGCACGGTGCCGTGGTGGGTGAGCTTATGGCCGCCCAACGGGACGAAGTCCGCACCATGGAAGCAGGCGGCGTCGAAGCTCGCCCCGGAAACGCCGAGCACGTTGTGCTTGCGGTCGGTCCAGATGTCCACCGGGTTGTGGTGAGGCTGCGAGGTGACGCCGTGGTAGTGGCGCACGGGATAGCGCGGGTACGGCAGGTTTTTGGGGAAGACGTCCGAGGCGAACTCGAACGACGCGGGCGACAGCGGGGTGTAGTGCAGCCCTCCGGGCGGCTTCAGCTGAACCTGAGCCGCCGCCGTGGTGGGAGTGTCGGATTTGCAGGGATAAATGGCGTTGTAGAGGAAGCCGTTGGTGAACAGAGTCGTGACCACCACGTCGTTGCACGTGCCGTTCTCAGCGACGACGCAGTCGATGCGGCGCGGCGACAGGCGGGCGCAGTCGCTGACCCCGGCCATGCAGGCGCCGCAGTCGCTCGCGAATGCTCCCGCGACCTTCTTGGCGCTGGCCATGTCGAGGGTCTTCTTGACCGCCGAGGACTTGGCCGTGCCGGTGCCGCGGTATGCCGCCATCGTGTTGGTCATCCGGTCCTGAACGCGGTGGGCGGAGAACACGTTCACGCGGTTCATCAGCAGGGAGAACTCGATCACGTCGCCGCCGCGGGAGAAGCAATAGCCCGAGAGCGTGCTCACGTCGGACAAGGTGCCGGTCTTCGCGTGGCAGCGGCTGCGCGCCGAACCGTGGCGCATGCGGTCCACAAGCGTGCCGTCGCGGCCGGCGATCGGCAGCGACCCCAGCAGCGCCTTGAACTCATCCGGGTCGCGCTTGCGCTCGCCCTCGAGCAGGTCGACGACCTCTCTGGGCGCGGCCTGGTCGCGGCGATCGAGGCCCGAGCCGTCCACCATTCGCACGCGCGACCCGAGGCGGCGCGCGTAGCGCACCGCGGCCGCCGCACCGCGGGCCGTGGTGCCCTGGGAGCCGCTCGACGACGCCAGGTCCTTGAGCATCGTCTCCGCGAAGAAGTTGTCGGACTCCTTGTTCTGGAGCTTCAGCAGCGTGGCCAGGGTCGGCGACTCCACCGAAGCGAGCACCTTCGCGTCGCCGGGCGAACTGCCCACGGACGCCTTGCGCGTCACGCGGATGCCGCGGCCCTTCAGAGCGGCGGACATCTTCTGCGCCGCGAACAGCGGCGGATTGGACTGCACGGCGCTGCCCCGCTCGTTGGCGAGTCCGCGGTCGAAGGTGAGCGCGCTCAGCGGGCCGCCGAGGTCATGGTCGAGGCCGAAGCCGGAGTCGGGAATCCCGCGCAGCGAGTCCCAGCGCGACTCGTCGCCGAGGATCCGGCCGTTGATCCGCGTGATGCCGGTGGCCTCGAGCTCGTCGGCCAGGTCCTCGATCTTGGTGCCGCTCCCGAAGAACTTGCGAATGAAGGACGACGTGCCGAAGGTGGGGTCGCCGCCGCCGACCAGGTACACGTCGCCGGTGAAGATGCCCGTGGCGGGGTCAGTCGTGCCGTCGCTTTCGAGCTGGGTGGGGAGGGTGGCCTCGGGCCCGAGCCTCGCCAGGATCGCGGCGCTCGTGAACAGCTTGGTGTTGGACGCGAGGATCCGCGGGGTGGTGGAGCGGCGGCTGAACAGCACCTTTCCGGTTGTGGCATCGCGCACATAGGCGCCCGCGTGCGCGCCCGCGCCGCGCATCCCGCGGGCGAGCTGGGAGCCGATGCTCTGTGCCTGGGCAGCCCCCGCCAGGACGAAAAAAGTCCCAACTAGCGCCGCAAATACGCCGAATCGCCGCATCAGGAGCAACAACAGCGCAACACGTCCTGGGTAGCGGTCAGCCTCTTCATTGCCATAATCGGAACAGGGGCGCTCATGGGCAAGGTCGTCAAGTTAGAGAAGCCGGCGCAGAACCGGTCCGGTCGGAGGACTCGCCGAAGCCGGTCGAAGACGGCTCTGGTGCTCGGCGGCGGCGGCTTCACGGGCGGCGTCTACGAGATCGGCGCGCTGCGCGCACTCGACCTGCTGGCCGTCAACCGGACGGTGAACGAGTTCGACGTCTACGTGGGCACGAGCGCCGGTTCGTTCATCGCGAGCATGGCCGCCAACGGCGTCACGCCCGAGGAGATGATGCGCGTGGTCAACCAGCAGGTGCCCACGCCCTTCCGCGACATCGACCTCGGCACGCTGCTCCGCCCCAACTACCTCGACTTCGCGAAGAGCGCCGCCCTGCTGCCGCTGCGCGTGGCGGGCATTGCCCGCACGCTCGCTAGCAACCTGCGGTCGGTGTCCATGATGGACATCGTCGTGGGGCTCGCCGAGGGCCTCCCGCCAGGTGTCTACGACGGCTCGGGCATCGAGAGCTATCTCGGCGACGTGCTCGGCGACCTCGACCGCACCGCCGACTTCCGCGTGCTGGGCCGCGAGCTCTACCTCCCGGCGACCGACCTCGACACCTGTGAGCGCGTGGTGCTCGGCGAGCAGGGCTGGGACGACGTGCCGATCCCGACCGCCGTCGCCGCCTCGACCGCGCTGCCGATGGTCTACAAGCCGGTCGAGGTGAAGGGCCGGCACCTCGTGGACGGCGGCCTGCGCTCCACCACCAACCTCGACGTCGCCGTCGAGCATGGCGCCAAGCTTGTCGTGGTGATCAACCCGCTCGTTCCGTACGTGAACGACTTCCAGAAGATGATCCCCACGATGTTCGGCAGCCGCGTGCGGCGCGTCACCGACATGGGCTTCCCGCAGATCGGCTACCAGGCGTTCAAGCTGCTCACCTACCAGCGCCTGCACGAGTCGGTGAAGCAGTGGTCGGAGAAGTACCAGGGCGTCGACATCATCCTCATCGAGCCGGAGCCCAACGACGAGCTGATGTTCGAGACGAACATCATGAACTTCACGAAGCGGGTCGAGATCGCGCGGCACGGGTTCGAGTCGGTGACGATCAAGCTCGCCAAGGACTACGACCACTTCGCCGAGGTGTGTGCCAAGCACGGCATCGAGATATCGGCCACGCGCGTGCGCAGGGTGATGAAGCACTTCGAGAAGGAGCGCGAGCGCACCACCGCATGGCGGCGGATCCTCGAGCAGACCACTGGTGCGTTGTTGCGCCAGGCGGAGTAGTTCTTAGTTCGTTAGCGTCCTCGGGCGCTCTATCTGAGCGAGTGAGCTCAATCCGAACCACTTCGGGAAGGCGCGCTTCATGTGCGCCGGGCCGTCAAGCTCGATCTCTCGCCTGCGCAGTGCCGCAGCCAGCCCGGTGTCTCCGAGCCACACGCTCACGAGCGTGGTCGGCGCGCTGCGAACGGTGAGGTCGACTCCGAAGCCCGGATCCTTGAGGCAGAGATCGGCGTCGCCCGGCGTCAGCACTAGCCACCAGTAGCGAGTCTTCTGAGGACCCTGGGTCAATCGAAAATGGACGACGGTCCGCTCCTCCGGCAGCTCGTCCGGCTTGGCCGTGCGCTTGATTGCCCACATGAGGAACGCCGGGTCAGAGTCCTCCCGGCTCACCTCGCGCCTCACCCAGCGCTCGCCCCAGATTCCCATCTGGTCGATGATCGGCTTGAGCTCCCAGCCCGCCTGGGTGAGCACGTAGTCGCTGCCCTCGCGCTCGACCACGCCCACCTGCTCCAGGGTGCGCAGCCGCTGCGTCAGGAGAGATGAGGACATCAGCGGCACGCCGCGCTGGATCTCGTTGAAGCGCCTGCTGCCCGCCACCAGCTCGCGGACCACGAGCGGGGTCCAGCGCTGGGTGAGAACTTCCGCCGCCTGGGCGATCGGGCAGAACTGGCCATAGCCCGTCATGGGGCAAGCCTAAGCGAGCGACGAAAAGGCTGGCACTTCAGATTTTGCAGTTGATTGGAGGCAGCGCGGATTCGAGCCTGTCCGCATGACAAGAACACAGACACAAACACAGGCCCGTGAACTCTGGGCAGCAGGCGACTTCGACGCCGTGGCTCAGATGATCTGGGACGTCGGCGGAGGCATCGTTCGCCGTGCCCGCGTGAGCGAGGGCGAGCACGTCCTGGACGTGGCGTGCGGCACGGGCAACGCGTCGATTCCCGCTGCGGAGGCCGGCGCCTACGTCGTGGGCCTCGACGTGACCCCGGAGCTTTTCGTCGCCGCGCGCAAGCACGCCTCGGAGGCCGGCGTGGCCGTCGACTGGGTGGAGGGCGACGCCGAAGCCCTGCCCTACCCGGACGACACCTTCGACGTCGTGCTGTCCACCTTCGGCTGCATGTTCGCCCCGCGGCAGTACGTGGCGGCCCGGGAGATCGCCCGGGTGCTGCGGCCGGGCGGTCGCATCGGCATCTGCAGTTGGACGCCCGAGGGCACGGTGGGCGACTTCTTCAGGGCGGTCGGTGCCCATCTCGACGCACCGCCTCCGCCGGTGGCCCCGCCGATCGCGTGGGGGAACGCGGAGCACGTGCGCAAGCTGTTCGACGGCACCGGCATCGCGCTCGAGTTCGCCCGCGACGAGGTGGTGTTCCGGTTCGACTCAGCCGACCACTACGTCTCGTTCTACGCGGAGAAGTTCGGACCGGTTGTGATGGCCCGGCGTGCCCTCGAGCCTGAGGGCCGCTGGGACGCGATGCGCAAGGACCTCATTGCGCTATTTGAGGAGCACAACTCGGAAGACGGGCTCCCGGGTCAGTACCTCATTGTCCTCGGAACGAAGAGCTCTTAGTTCTCAGTTCTTAGTTTGGCCAGGCCTTCGAGCAGGCGGTCGGTCGCTACTGCTCCCCTGATCGAGGCCCTCACGTGGTCGTCGGCGCCCAGTGGGCCGCCGGCGGCCACGGTCACACCTTCCTGCTCGAGGTGGCCGGCGAGCTGGGAGCCGCTCAGGCCGGTGGCGTGCAGCCAGACGAAGTTGGCCTGGCTCTCCGGGGCGTCCACCGGAAGGTCGTGGAGTGCGCGCTCAAGGCGCTTGCGCTGCTCGATGACGAGCTCGCGGCGGCGGTCGATCTCGTCCTCCCCGAAGCGCAGCGCGTACTCCACGGCCGCCTGGGTGAGCGCGTTGACGCCGAGCGCGGGGGCCACGGCATCGAGCAGGCGCGTGGCGCCCGCGGAGCCCACGGCGTAGCCGCAGCGCAGGCCCGAAATCCCGTAGATCTTCGAGAAGGTGCGGAAGACCAGCACACGCTCGAGGTTGTCCACGAGGCGGAGCACGGCGTCCTCGTCCTCCACGTCCTGGAACTGGATGTAGGCCTCGTCCACGAGCAGGTGCACGTGCTCCGGGAGTGCGCTCGCCATGCGGCGCACCTCGTCGGCCGTGAGATACGAGCCGGTCGGGTCGTTGGGGTTGCACAGCACGACGACGCGGGTGCGCTCTGTGACGGCGTCGAATAGTGCGCCCGTGTCGGCGCGCCCAGCGGCGAGGTCAACCGGCACCGGGCGGGCCCCCGCGCGGGAAGCCATCAGCGGGTAGAGCGGGTACGAGGGCCAGGGCGTGACCAGCTCGTCGCCCGGGGCCAGCAAAGCGAAGGCCGCCGCCTGCAACAGCTCGGCGGCGCCGTTGCCAACCACGATCTGCTCCGCGGCCACTGCGTGGCGCTCGGCGAGCAGCGAGCGGATGCCCGCGGCGTGGCGGTCAGGGTAGCCGTTCACCCGTCCGCGGGCGCGCGCGATCGCCGCGTTCACCACCTCCGAGTTCGGCATGTCCGGCCACTCGGTGCCGGAGAGGTCCACGTTGACGACGCGCTGCAGCGCCGTGGCCTTCTCCTGCGCGCGCCGCTCGCGGAGCCCGGCGTTCCACTCCTCCTGATCGATGTCCTCGAACTGGCGGTAGTAGTCGAGCAGGCCCATGCCGCTCCTATGAGTTGGGTGCGACCTGCGGACCGGGGCCGGCGATGACCAGGAACCAGAAGGCGAAGCCGACGATGGCCACGCCTGCGGTGATGATGAAGATGCGCTCCAGCGCGCCGCGCTTCTGCTCGTAGCCCGCGGCGCGGCGGACGAGCTTCCACGCGTGGTCCACGCGGCGGGCGACGGCCACCGTGATGAACAGTGTGCAGACCATCCCGAAGAAGGCCGTGACGATCCCCATGAACACCGAGTCGGTGGCGTAGTTGACCTGCGAGCCGACC